>DASROP010000170.1:0-15800 GCA_035646835.1 Actinomycetales bacterium
GCGTGGAGCCCGAGGGGTGCCCGACCTGGCGGGAGGCCTACGCCGCCGGCGGGCCGGTCGACGTGCAGGTCGGAGGCATCGGGCCGACGCGCTGGGGGCGTCGAGGCTGGGAGACGTCGGCTGGCGGGTGCTCTCCGAAACCGGGGCGGCCTCGGTGCTGGTGGAGGCGGACGACGTGGCGCGTGCCCGTCGCCTGCTCTGGGCCCGCCTGCGGCTCGCCGTCGAGCCCGGGGGCGCGGTGGCCGCGGCGGCGCTGGTCTCGGGTGCCTACGTGCCGGACGCCGACGAGCGCGTCGCCGTCGTGCTCTGCGGCGGCAACGCCGACCCGGGCGACCTCACCCGGTCGGGAGTTCCTTGATCGTCGCGGGGTGGGGTCAGAAGAGCTCGACGGTGGCGCGGGCGACCTCGAACCCGTGACCGGTCGCGGAGTCCTCGCAACGCATCCCGGTCTCCTCGCTGGCGCAGCGCACCGTGCCGCGCTCGGCGACCGACCCGTACTCGAGCACGGTGGTGGCGCCGACCTTGCTGTCACCGGCGCAGACGTACCCGCTGCCCTCGGGGCCGACGACGACGCCCTGACCCCAGGTGGCCGTGCAGGTCTCCGGCTTCGGCGTGGCCTCCCAGTCGTGGGAGGCGATGTCGCAGCGGGCACCGGCCGAGTCCAGGGCGCATCCGATGTTGCCGGACGGCGACGAGAACGTGACCGTGTCGCCCCCGGCCGGGGGACCGGTGGCGTCGGGTGCCGACTCGGCCGGCGCGGACGACGACGGCGCGGGCGCCGCAGACACGGACGGCGCGCCGCCGGCCGGCTCGATGGGCTCGCCGCCACCGCCCGTGAGCGACACCACCGCGAGCACGGCCCCGACCACGCAGAGCACGGCGGCGACCGCGACCAACGCCACCGAGTTGCGGTGGCGACGGGTCTCGCGCTCGTCCGGGGACTCGGAGACGTCGTACGAGGTCACCTCAACGACGCCATCCAGGCCTCGACGTCCTCGGGTGCCCGCGCCAGCATCCCCGAGAGGTTCTCCCAGCCGTCGGCCGTCAGGAGCACGTCGTCCTCGATCCGCACGCCGATGCCGCGCAGCTCGGCCGGCACGCTGACGTCGTCCGCCTTGAAGTACAGGCCCGGCTCGATGGTGAAGACCATGCCGGGCTCCAGCACGGCGTCGAGGTACATCTCGCGCCGCGCCTGGGCGCAGTCGTGGACGTCGATGCCGAGGTGGTGGGACGTGCCGTGCACCATCCAGCGACGGTGGTACCCGCCGTTCTCGACGTCGAGCGACTCCTCGGCGCTGACCGGCAACAGGCCCCACCCGGCCAGCCGGTCGGCGATCACCCTCATCGCCGCGTCGTGCAGGTCACGGAACTTCGACCCCGGCCTGGCCACCGCGAACGCGGCGTCGGCGGCATCGAGCACGGCCTGGTAGACGCGGCGCTGCGCATCGGTGAACACCCCGTCGACCGGCAGGGTCCTCGTGACGTCGGCGGTGTACAGCGAGTCGACCTCGACCCCTGCGTCGACCAGCACCAGCTCGCCCGGCCGGACGACGCCGTCGTTGCGGATCCAGTGCAGCGTGCAGGCGTGGTCACCGGCCGCGGCGATCGTGTCGTAGCCCGGCCCGTTGCCCTCGCGGCGGGCCCGGGACGCGAAGACCGTCTCGACCACCCGCTCGCCGCGCTCGTGGTCGACCGCCTCCGGCAGTGCCCGGACGATGTCGGCGAACCCGCGGGAACTGGCCTCGACGGCCAGCCGTATCTGGGCGATCTCGAACTCGTCCTTGACCAGCCTCAGCTCGGAGCAGAACTCGGCCAGCTCGGCGTCCGCCTCGACCGACCCGGCCTCCCCGCGACTTGCGGACACCATCGCCTCGACGGCAAGGTCCGACCCCGGGACCACGCGGACCCGCACGCCGTCCGTGCCGACGTCCTTGCTCAGCCCCGCCTCGAGCTCGTCGACGTGCCGGCAGGCGATGCCCAGCTCTGCCTCGACCTCCTCCAGGCTCGGGCGCGCGCCCACCCAGAGCTCGCCGTAGCGTGCGCTGGCGTAGAACTCCTCGGTGTCGCGACCGGCGCGGGGCCGGAAGTACAGCACCGCCTCGTGGCCCTCCGCGGTTGCGCCGACCGGGTCGAGCACCAGGACGGCGTCCGGCTCGCGGTCGGTGCCGAGCCCGGTGAGGTGGGCGAAGGCGGAGTGCGGGCGGAAACGGTAGTCGCTGTCGTTGCTGCGCACCTTCAGCGACCCGGCCGGCAGCACCAGCCGCTCACCAGGAAAGCGGGCGCTGACCGCCTCGCGCCGGCGCGGTGTGTGCCCGGCAACCGAGCTGAGAACGCGTAGCGATTCTGGAGGCGACGCCCAGTCCTCGGCGATGAACGCCTTGAAGGCGGCGGACGTCGGCCGCTGGCTGCGGTTGGAGCCGCGCGCCTCGAGCGCCTGGGGGGTCGTGTCCCTTGTTTCGCTGATCCGGGCATCGCTCATCCGGGCATCCTCTCCCGGTCGTGCGGCTAGCGTCCAACCCGTGAACGTCTCATCGATGGTCTCCCGGCTGCGTGAGCAGGCCGGTTACTGCCGTGACCTGGGGTCACCGTTCTCCGAGGTGCTGCTGGAGCGGGTGGCCGACGACGTGGTCGCGAAGGGCCCGTCGCTGGCCCTGCTGGCCCCGCACGTCGACGACCCGGGCCCGTCGGCCCTCGGCCTGCGGCTGATGGGCAGCGTGCACGCGCTGGTGCTCGCCGGCCGCGCGCCGGGCCCGGCACGCCACTACCCGAGCGTCGGTGGCGACGACGACGCGGACGCGGCCTGGACTGCGGTGCGTGCCCTGCTGGCGGACTACCCCGACGCGGTCCGCGAGCGCCTGGACCGACCGCCGCAGACGAACGAGGTGGGGAGGTCCGCGGCCCTGTGGGGCGGCGTCCTGCAGGTGCTCGCGTCGCTACCGACGGCGCGCCCGGTGCGGCTGTGGGAGCTGGGTGCCTCGGGCGGGCTGAACCTGCGGGCGGACCGGTTCCGCTACCTCGCGGACGACGGACCCGGCTGGGGTGGGTCGGACGCCGGCGTCTACCTCGACGGGGCCTGGACGACGACCCCGGTCGGACTGCCGCCGTCCGTCGAGGTCGTCGAGCGGGTCGGCGTGGACGTCTTGCCCGTCGACCCGACGACACCGGACGGCGCGCTGACGCTGCAGGCGTACGTGTGGCCGGACCAGTCGACCCGGCTCTCCCGGTTGCGAGCGGCGATCGACGTCGCGCGGGAGGTGCCGGCCGACGTCCGGCGGGGGACGGCGCTCGACCTGGCGCGCGACCTGGAGCCCCGAGACGGCGCTCTGACCGTGCTGTGGCACTCGTTGATGTGGCAGTACGTGCCGCGGGACGAGCAGCAGGCGGTGCTGGCGGAGATCGACCGGGCCGGTGCCGCGGCGACGGTGTCGGCGCCGCTGGCCCACGTGCGGTTCGAACCGGTCCGGCCGGAGTCCGGGGGTCCGCACCGGTTCGTCTGCGCCGTCCGCACCTGGCCCGGAGGCGCGGACCGTGAGCTCGGCGAGGCGCCGCCGCACGGCGTCCCCGTCACCTGGTCCTGAGTTGATCAAGGACCTCATGCTCGGCGTTGTTGAGGAGCCCTACTTCTCACTCGGCACCGCGATGCTCACCGGAAGCCGCGTCTGACGGCCGATTCCCGCTCTGGGCGCGGCTTCCCGTGAGTATCACCCACCGAGGCAGCCGGACGTGAGCAAGCCCACCGGCGTCCAGGCTGACGCTTCGGGCGGAACTCCGGCACCATGTGCCGCATGCAGTTCGGGCGCAGCTATGAGGAGTTCGAGGTCGGGGCCGTCTACAAGCACTGGCCGGGCAAGACGGTGACCGAGTACGACGACCACCTGTTCTGCCTGCTCACGATGAACCACCATCCGCTGCACCTGGACGCCCACTACGCGGAAGGGTCGACCCAGTTCGGCAGGAACGTCGTCGTCGGCAACTACGTCTACTCCCTGCTGCTCGGGATGAGCGTGCCGGACGTCTCCGGCAAGGCCATCGCGAACCTCGAGGTCGAGTCGCTCAAGCACGTGGCACCGACGTTCCACGGCGACACGATCTACGGCGAGACGACGGTGCTGGACAAGCGGGAGTCGTCGTCCAAGGACGACCGTGGCGTCGTGCACGTCGAGACCCGCGGCTACAACCAGGACGGCACGCTCGTCTGCACCTTCCGTCGCACGGTGATGGTGCCGAAGCAGAGCTACCTCGAGGCGCGGGGCGGGGACCAGCCCGGGCGACCTGAGCCCAGGGACAACGGATGATCCGCCGACTCTGGCACGGGTGGACGGCTTCGGAGAACGCCGATGCCTACGAGCAGCTCCTGCGCGACATGATCTTTCCGGGGATCAGGTCGCGCGGCATCGTCGGGCTCACCGGTCTCGAGGCGTGGCGGCACGAGGGTCCGGACGAGGTCGAGTTCGTGACGGTGATGACCTTCGACGACGAGTCCGCGGTTGCGGAGTTCACCGGCGGTGACCCGGCCCGGTCCGTCGTGCCCGAGGAGGCGCAACGGCTGCTGGCCCGGTTCGACGAGCACTCCCGGCACTACGCGCTCGTCGTCCAATGACGTGCGACAACGTCGAACATGATGGGTGCACAGGATCGGAACATCGTGTCGAGTGACCTGCTCGCACCGAGCTGCCGCGGCCGACCGCCACGGCCTCGTGGTGGTCGGCGCCCGGGTAGCCGGTTCAGTCGGCGCTGCGCACCATCGCGCGGATCCCCACCGTGAGACCGACAGCCGCCGTGGCGAGCGCTGCCACCCAGCCCCAGGCGGCGGTCGCGGAGGCAAGCTCGCCCGAGAACAGGGCGCGCTCGGCGTCCACGACGTAGGCCAACGGGTTGAACGCTGCCGCGACCCGCATCCAGCCTGGCCCGGTCTCCAGCGGCAGGAGCATCCCGGAGAGGATCATCAGGGGGAAGATCAGCGTCTGCTGCACCACCCAGAACATCCACTCCTGCTTGCGGACGACGATCGCCAGGGCGTAGCTGAGCGACCCCAGCCCCACGCCGAAGACCGCCAGCAGCGCCAGCCCGACCAGCGCGCCACCTACGTGCAGGCGGAACCCGAAATGGCACCATCGCGGCGACGATGATCACCGCCTGGCCGGCCAGCGGCACCATCTCCTTGAGGGAGCGGCCGATCAGCAGGGACGATCGCGACAGCGGGGTGACGAGCATCCGCTCGTGGGCCCCGGTCTGGAAGTCGAAGAGCAGGTTCGAGCCCGTCATCGAGGTGCCGAACAGGGCGGTCATCACGAGGATCGCCGGGACGAACCACTGCCACACGTTGCCACCGAGCGCGCCGTCCGCCGCGCCGCCGAGCGATCCGACGAGCAACGGTCCGAACAGGCCGAGGAACACCAGCGGTTGGACGAGCCCGAAGACGAGCGAGAACGGGTCGTGGACGACGGGGCGGAGCTCGCGCGTCATCACGACGGCCGTGTCGCGCACCAGGGAGCGACGGCGCGACTGCCGCACCGGACTCATGATCGATGGGGTAGCGGTGGTGACGGTGCTCATGCTGCGTCCTTCCGGGTGGTCGCGTCCTGCGCGTCGGTGTCGGTGGAGCCGGCCTCGCGGAGGCTTCGGCCGGTCAGGGTGAGGAAGACGTCGTCGAGCGTCGGGCGGTGCACCTGCGCGCTCTCGATTCCGATACCTGCCGCGTGGGCGGCGCCCAGGAGCTCCGGGAGCGCCCGCGGTCCGTCGTCCACCCGCCCCTCGACGCGGACGCCGTCGCGGGTGACGTCACGCGCCCCGCGAAGTCGGGAGGCGAGAGGAGCGAGCCGCGTCGCGCCGTCCTCGTCGTCCGCCGAGACGACGACCCGGTCGCCGGCCAGGTCCGCCTTGAGGTGGTCGGCGGTGTCGTCGGCGATCACCTCGCCGTGGTCGACCACGACGACCCGCTCCGCCATCGAGTCGGCCTCGTCCAGGTAGTGGGTGGTCAGGAGGATCGTCATGTCGTGCTCGGCGCGCATCCGCTGGATGTGCTCCCAGAGGTTCGCGCGGTTCTGCGGGTCCAGGCCGGTGGTGGGCTCGTCGAGGAAGAGCAGGGACGGCGCGTGCACCAACCCCATCGCGACATCGAGTCGGCGTCGCTGCCCGCCGGAGAGCGCGGATACCTTGCGGGACACCAGGTCTCCCAGGTCGAGGCTCTCGACGAGCTCGCCGGTACGGCGTCGGGCCGCAGCGCGGTCGAGGCCGTAGATGACGCCCTGGCAGTACAGCTCGTCACCGACGCGCTGGGTGTGGCCGGCGCCGTTGCCCTGGCCGACGTAGCCGATGCGTCGCCGGACCTGCCCGGCTTCGGCGGCGACGTCGTGGCCCGCCACGCTCGCGGTGCCGGCCGTCGGGGCGATGAGCGTCGTCAGCATGCGCATCGTCGTCGTCTTGCCGGCGCCGTTCGGGCCGAGCACGGCCACGAGCTCGCCGGGCTCGACGTCCAGGCTGATGCCGCGCACGGCGTGGACGGTCTGTCTGCGGCTCACCACGAAGTCCTTGGTGAGCGATCGGGTGTGGATCACGCGGTCCTCCTCGGGTCGATGTCGTGAGAGGCACGCTGCCAGGAGAAGCGGTCAGCTTCTGTCCGCTATCTCTGCCAACCTGGTCCGCATGGCCGCGACCTCAGCCCGCCTGCTGACCCTGCTCTCCCTGCTCCAGGCGCGCCGCGACTGGCCCGGGGAGGCGCTCGCCACGCGACTGGAGGTCAGCCCTCGCACGGTGCGTCGAGACGTCGACCGCCTGCGGGAGCTGGGCTACCCGGTGCGAGCGACCAAGGGACCGGACGGCGGCTACCGGCTGGACGCCGGCGCCGAGCTTCCGCCGCTGCTGTTCGACGACGAGCAGGCGGTGGCCGTGGCGGTCGCCCTGCAGACCGCCACCGGCAGTGTCGTCGGGATCGAGGACGCCGCCCTGCGGGCGCTGGCCACGGTGCGTCAGGTGATGCCCGCCCGCCTGCGCTCGCGGGTGGATGCGTTGCAGGTGACCACGGTCGAGCGCAACGGGTGGGAGCGACCGCGGGTCGACACGGAGCACCTCTTGGCGATCGGGACGGCGGTGCGGGCGCGGGAGGTGCTGAGATTCGACTACGCAGCCCCGTCGGACGACGAGTGGCGGCCGCCGCGACGGGTCGAGCCGCACCACGTGGTCACGTGGGGCAGACGCTGGTACCTCGTCGCGTGGGACCTCGAGCGCGACGACTGGCGGACGTTCCGCGTCGACCGGATGACACCGCGCGCGCCGACCGGTCCGCGGTTCACGCCGCGCTCGCTCCCGGCCGCCGACGTCGCCGCGTTCATCTCACAGCGATTCCAGCGCAACGAGTGGCCGTGCACGGGCGAGGTCGTGCTGAACGCACGGGCCGAGGACGTGGCGCGCTGGGTGCGGGGCTCCGGCGTGGTCGAGCCGCTCGGTGCCGACCGGTGCCGGTTGGTGATCGGGTCGTGGTCGTGGCAGAGCCTGGCCGCATGGGTGGGACTGTTCGACGCCGACATCGAGATCGTCGGCCCCGACGAGCTGCGCGACGCCGCGGCGGTTCTGGCCCGGCGCTACGCCGACGCCGCGGGTGCGTCGTACCTCGGCTGGTAGAGCGTCATCTCGCCGGCTCCCGGCACAGTGAGCCGAGTCGTGAGTCCCCAGCCCTCGTCCTGGACGTCTCCGGTGAACTCGGCGCCCTTGGCGGTCAGCTCCGCCATCGTCGTGTCCAGGTCGTCGCACATCAGGGAGACGTCGAACCGCTGGTCGGTGGAGCCGGTCCGGCCCTCGTACTCCCAGGCGCTGGGATGCACCCCCAGCTCGCTGGGGCCGGTTCTGAAGATCAGCCACCCGCCACCGGTGTCGGTTCCGGGGAACTCGAGGACGTCGCGGAAGAAGGCTCGGGCGGCGTCCGGGTCCTCCGCGTAGACCAACGTGTGCAGGGCGGTGATCACCATGTGAGCGTACGACGAAACGGCGGCTACCGCCTCGACGCCGCGGCGCGTTCCTGCTCGCTGCGGAGGATGCAGAACTCGTTGCCCTCGGGGTCGGCCAGCACGACCCATCCGGCGCCCGGCCCGTGGATGTCACGGCGGTCTGCCACCTCGGTGGCCCCGAGGTCACGGAGCCGCGTCATCTCCTCGTCCCTGGTGCCCTCCCGAGGACGTAGGTCGAGATGGATCCGATTCTTGCCCTGCTTGGCTTCCGGCACCTCGATGAACAGCAGCTGGTGACCGCCGTCCGCGGCCTGGATCATGCACTCCACGTGCCCTGGCTCATTGGGGTCGCCGGCGATGTCGACGTATCCCAGGACCTGCTTCCACCATTCGGAGAGCTCGTAGGCATTGGTGCAGTCCATGGTCGTGTGCGAGATGTATGCGGTCATGTGGGGCAGTATCGCCTGCGCCCTAAGGCAGGACGTGCCACTCCGCCAGCGCCTCGCGCAGGAGCGGGGCGAGCGCCAACGTGTCGAGGTCGTCCAGCGTCGCCCAGGTGACGTCGTCCGCGTCGTCGCCTGCTGTCAGTTCACCGCCCGTGACCTCGCAGCGGTAGTCGCGGATCACGTAGACCGAGCCGGAGGGCCCGTCGCGCTCGACCTCGCCCACGAGCGGGCCGACGTCCACGAACAGCCCGGTCTCCTCCTCGACCTCGCGCGCCAGCGCCGCCGCGTCGTCCTCGCCGGGCTCGACGCGGCCACCCGGCAGCGACCACGTCCCCGCCGAGGGGGGCCGTCCGCGGAGGACCAGCAGCAGCCGTCCGGCAGCGTCGTGCACGACCGCTCCCACGCACGGGACCCGCGCTCCGCCGTCCACCACCGCAGGGTAGGTGCCCTTGACGCGCAGGACGCCGCGGCGGGACCGTGATCCGATGCGGGCGACCCCGGTCTGCCCCCGGTGCGGCGGCGACCTGAGCCCGCCCGGGATGTGGGCGGACGAGTGGATATGCGCCGCGCACGGTCCGGTCCAGCCGCTGACCGCCGCGCACCCGCCCGCGGCGTCGTGGTTGCGCGACGTCGCCGCACGCGCGTCGGTACCGGTGTGGCTGCCCTGGCCGCTGCCACGTGGTTGGTTGCTGTCGGGGGTGGCCGAGGCGGGCACGCCGCGCACCGGCCCGACCGGCACCGTCGTCGCCCTGTCGGGGCCGAACCCGGCCCCCGACCCGGCCGCGCCGAGCGAGCGCCCGGCCGACCTGCTGCTGGTGGCCGAGCAACCCGGAACCGGTCTCGGAGCGAACCTGGCCGGTCTGGACGGCGTCGACCCCGGCGAGTCGGTGGTCCGCGGGCCGCCCCACGCGAAGGTGAAGGCCGACGGGCACCCGGCCGCGCTCTGGAACGTCGGGCAGGCAACCGACCGTGCGGCCTACGTCGGTGAGGCGGCAGGCGTCTGGCTGTGGCTCGTGATGTGGCCGGCGACCGCGGGCGTGCTGGTGCTCGAACGGCTCGAACTGCTCGACGTCCGGACGGCGGACCCGGCCGTGCAGCCGCCGGCCGGGGCGCCCTCGCCGCGGCTGTTCTGACGGCACTGACGGCCCTGTCGCCGCGCCGCCGCCCTACCCTGACCGCGTGCGCATCGACCTGCACACCCACTCGACCGTCTCCGACGGCACGCAACCGCCCGCGGAGGTGGTCGCCGCTGCCGTCGAGGCGGGCCTGGACGTCGTGGCGCTGACCGACCACGACTCCGCGGCCGGGTGGGGGGAGGCCGCCGGGGCCGCGCGCCGGCTGGGCATCACCCTCGTTCCCGGCGCGGAGATCTCCTGCCAGTGGCGGGGTGTCAGCGTGCACCTGCTCAGCTACCTGCACGACCCGGAGCACCCGGGCCTGCTGGGCGAGCTCACCCGCGCCCGCAGCTCGCGTGAGCGCCGCGCCGAGCGGATGGTGGAGCTGATCGACGCCGACTACGCGCTGACGTGGGACGACGTGGCGGCGCTGGCTGCTCCCGGCGCGACGCTGGGACGTCCGCACATCGCCGACGCCTTGGTCGCCCGCGGTCACGTGGCCACGCGGGACGAGGCCTTCACGTCGATCCTCGCCACCGGATCGCCGTACTTCGTGGGCCACTACGCCCCGGACCCCGTCGTGGCGGTCGAGTTGGTGCGTGCCGCCGGGGGCGTGCCGGTCTTCGCACACCCGAAGGCGAGCCGGCGCGGGTACACGGTCGGTGACCACGTGATCGAGGCGATGGTGGCCGCGGGGCTGGCGGGCCTCGAGGTGGACCATCGCGACCACTCCGAGCCGGACCGCGCGCGGTTGCGGGAGATCGCCGCCAGCCACGACCTGATCGTCACCGGGTCCAGTGACTACCACGGCACCGGCAAGCAGAATCGGCTGGGAGAGAACGGCACGAGCCCCGCCGACCTGGAACGGATCGAGGCCGAGGGAAAGGGGCACGTGATCCGCCCGTGAACCAGAGGCACCGTTCTTCATCGGTCGCCGGCTCGTGCCGTGACCGGCAAGCCTTGCCCGCTCGGCGATCCGGTGACGCGGTGGCGGTTCAGTGGCACGTTCCGACACACCCGAACGTTCAGTGGCACGTTCCGGCACAGATTCCGGTCTATTTCGTGCTCGAACGTGCCACTGAACGCGGCGGACCGTGCGCAACGTGCCACTGAGTGCTGCGGGGACCGCCGGTGCTGCAGGCGATCTCGCCGGCGAGGTAAAGGTCCCCTGTCACGGCTCTAGCAGGCGGCGAGCTCGAACCACACGCGCTTGCCCGAGCGGGTGCCGCGGTAGCCCCACCGGTCGGCCATCGAGTCGACGAGGTACAGCCCGCGCCCGCCGTCGTCCGTCGGCCGCGCCCGGCGGGCGGCGACGGCGCCCCGCCGGTCGTCGTCCACCTCGATCCGCAGCGAGCCACGACGGTTGATGCCGGCCCGGACGACGACCGGGGCGGCGCCGTGACGGATGGCGTTGGTGACCAGCTCGCTGGTGAGCAGCACCGCGATCTCCGCGGGCTCGCCGTGGATGTCCCACCGGCGCAGAGCCCGAGCCATCACGCGCCGGGCACGCCCCACCTCCCGGGGACCGGCCCCCAGCTCGGCGATCAACTCCACGCGGGCGATTGTCCCCCATGGCGCGAGAGTGGGCAGAATGCAGCGAGTCCCGGCGAGCCGTCACCATCCGCGAGGAGCTGAGTACGCACCGTGAACGCCCGAGCCCGCGTGATGGCGGTGGCGAACCAGAAGGGCGGCGTCGCCAAGACGACCACCGTCGCCAGCCTCGGGTCGGCCGCGGCCGAGCACGGGCTCCGCGTGCTGCTCGTCGACCTCGACGCGCAGGCTTGCCTGACGTTCTCGCTCGGCATCGACCCCGACACGGTCGAGGGGAGTCTGCACGAGGTGCTCACCGGGACGGCGTCGGTCGCCGACGTGCTGCTGCCGGCGTCCGAGGGCGTCGACCTGGTGCCGGCGTCCATCGACCTGGCCGGGACGGAGGCGCAGCTGCTCTCCCGCCCCGGACGCGAGTTCGTGCTGCGGTCGGCCTTGGAGGCCGTGACGCGTGACTACGACGTGGTGCTGCTCGACTGCTCGCCGTCGCTGGGGGTGCTGACGCTGAACGCGCTGACGGCCGCCGACGAGGTCCTCGTGCCGATGCAGTGCGAGATGCTCAGTCACCGCGGTGTCGGCCAGCTGCTCGACACGGTGGCCGACGTCCAGCGCATCCTCAACCCGGCCCTCGTCGTCCGGGGCCTCCTGCCGACCCTGTTCGACGCGCGGACCACGCATGCTCGTGCGGTGCTGGCCGACGTGGGGGAGCGGTACGACGTGCCGATGCTGGCCCCACCGATCCCCAAGTCCGTGCGTTTCGCCGAGGCCCCGGCGCTGGGACTTTCGGTGCTGTCGACCGCCCGTGGTTCCAAGGGCGCCGACGCCTATCGCGAGGTGGCCGCCGGCCTGCTGCGCGCCTGGGGCCTGCCCCTCGGGGTCAGTCGGAGGAGGAGCCGCTGCCGCCACGTCCGCCGCGGCGCCGGCGGCGTCGACGGGGCGCGTCACCGTCCGAACCGGTGGGCTGCGACGGCTGGCTGGACGACGGCTGGCTGGACGACGGCTGGCCGGCCTCGACCGGCTGGCCGCCGCGGGTCCGGCGGCGGTTGCGCGTGCGCGGGGGACGCGCCTCGCGCTCGCGCTCGTGGCGGTCACCGGCGCGCGTGCGGCCCGGCCCCGATGCGCCGGCCCCGCGGGCCTTCGCCCCGGTCTCGCCGAGGTCCTCGAGCACCTCGGCTCCCAGGCCGGCGCGCGTGCGGTCCTTGCGCGGGAGCACGCCCTTGGTGCCCTCGGGGATGCCCAGGTCTTTGAAGAGGTGCAGTGAGGTCGAGTACGTCTCGACGGGCTCGGGGATGCCGACGTCCAGCTGCTTGTTGATCAGCCCCCAGCGGGGCATGTCGTCCCAGTCGACGAAGGTGACCGCCGTGCCCTTCTTGCCGGCGCGGCCGGTGCGGCCGATGCGGTGCACGTAGGTCTTGTCGTCCTCGGTGCACTGGTAGTTGACGACGTGCGTGACGTCGGTGACGTCGATGCCGCGGGCCGCGACGTCGGTGGCGACCAGCACGTCGACCTTGCCGTTGCGGAAGGCGCGCAGCGCCTGCTCCCGCGCGCCCTGGCCGAGGTCGCCGTGGATGGCGCCGGCCGCGAACCCCCGGTCCACGAGGTCGTCGGCCACCTTGGCCGCCGTCCGCTTGGTCCGGGTGAAGACGAGGGTGAGCCCGCGCCCCTCGGCCTGTAGGATCCGCGCGAGGACCTCGACCTTGTCCATCGCGTGGGCGCGGTAGGCGAACTGCGTCGTGTTCGCCACGGTCTGCCGGCCGTCGTCGTCGGGGTCGGCGGCGCGGATGTGCGTCGGCTGCGACATGTAACGCCGCGCCAGGGCCACCACCGCGCCGGGCATCGTGGCCGAGAAGAGCATCGTGTGCCGGCCGGCGGGGGTGAGCGACAGCAGCCGCTCGACGTCGGGCAGGAAGCCCAGGTCGAGCATCTCGTCGGCCTCGTCGAGGACGACGCAGCGGGCGTTGGCCAGCGAGAGGTGACCCTGCTGCGCGAGGTCGAGCAGTCGCCCGGGGGTGCCCACGACGATTTCCACACCGCGCTTCAGCGCCTCGACCTGCGGCTCGTAGGCGCGGCCGCCGTAGACCGTCAGCACGCGCACCGAGCGCAGCGACGACGCGTGGTCGAGGTCGCCTGCGACCTGGACGGCGAGCTCCCGTGTCGGGACGACGACGAGGGCCTGCGGCTTGCCCGGCTCGGGGAGGGAGTCGAAGGCTTCCTCACCCGGGCCCACGGTGCGCTGGATCAGCGGGATGCCGAAGCCGAGGGTCTTGCCGGTGCCGGTCTTGGCCTGGCCGATGATGTCGTGCCCGCTGAGGGCGACCGGCAGGGTCATCGCCTGGATCGGGAAGGGGTGGGTGATGCCGGCCCGGTCGAGGGCCTCGACGATCGGAGCCTCGACGCCATAGTCGGCGAAGGTCTTCTCCGGCGGGACCTCGATGTCGGCGCTGATCGTCTCGATCGCGCCGGCCTCGGACGGGTCGACCAGGGTCTCGGTCTCGTTGTCCACGTCGTCGTTCG
Source organism: Actinomycetales bacterium (assembly GCA_035646835.1). Taxonomy (GTDB): domain Bacteria; phylum Actinomycetota; class Actinomycetes; order Actinomycetales; family DASROP01; genus DASROP01. Next base: position 13,567 of record DASROP010000170.1, read on the forward strand.
TGTCGTCGTTCAATCGTGCAGCGCTCACGCGTGTGCCTCTTGTCGTCGTGCGGGGCCTCACGCCGGGCAGTCGTTGCTCACGGCGGGCCGCTCCGCGGCGGTCGGCAGCCGACCGCTTCTCCACGACCGGGCAACCATGTTCGTCGGCCAGTCTAGCGCCTGCAGGGCACGAACCGGTCATGTGGCAGGCTCGCGGGCATGTCAGGCGCCGGGGCGGACGTGCCGGCCGAGCACGTCGAGGGCAGCTCCGACGCCGTCGTCGATCTGCTCGCCGCCCTCGCCTACGGGGAGCTGACGGCGTTCATGCGCCTCGCCGAGGACGCCGAGCTGGCGCCGACCCTGCCCTACACGGCGGCCCTCGGACGCCTCGCGGTCGCCGAGTTCAGCCACTTCGAGCTGCTGCGCGAGCGGCTGGTGACGATCGGCGCCGATCCCGAGCTGGCCATGCAGCCGTTCGTGGCACCCGTGGACGCCTTCCACTCGCGGACGGCGCCCAGCGACTGGCTCGAGGGCCTGGTCAAGGCCTACGTCGGTGACGGCATCGCGACCGACTTCTACCGTGAGATCTCCGCCTACGTGGACCCCTCCACCCGCGAGCTGGTGCACCGCGTCCTCGAGGACACCGGGCACGCCGACTTTGTCGTCACCGCCGTCCGGAGGGCCATCGACGCCGACCCGCGCGTCGGCGGCCGACTGGCCCTGTGGGGCCGCCGGCTGGTCGGGGAGGCCCTGAGCCAGGCGCAGCGCGTCGCGGCCGACCGGGACGCGCTCGCCACGGTGCTCGTCGGTGGGACGGCGGAGATGCCGGGCGCCGACCTGGTCGAGATCGGCCGGATGTTCTCCCGGCTCACCGAGGCCCACACGAGTCGGATGGGGCGCCTCGGCCTCACCGCCTGACGGCGTGCATGGAGTCCTTGATCACCCCATGATGATCAAGGACTCCATGCACGCGTCGATCAGCGGGAGAGGGACTTCCGTCCGCGCGAGCCCGCATAGAGGGCCACCAGGACCGCGGCGACCGCGATGCTGATGATCCAGCGGATCCAGTCGATGCCGTCCGTGGCGCCTACTCCGAGCAACCCCGCCAGGAAGTAGCCGGCGAGGGCTCCGACGACGCCGAGCACGACCGTCATCAGGAGGCTGATGTTCTGCTTCCCGGGCAGGACGAGCCGCGCCAGCGCGCCGATGACCGCGCCGAAGATGATGGTGCCGATGATGCCGATGACGGTGAATTCCATCGCGATCTCCTCCCGGTCGGACCCGATGGGGCCGACGTGACGACGCCGATCTCGACGTCGCGCACAAGCCTTCCACGCAGGTTAGGCCTGCGCCAGACGAAGATCGCGAGAACTACCCCGCGACGGTGCCGAAGCCGACGCGCCGGGACTCCTCGGCGCCGATCTCGACGTACGCCAGCGCGGCGGTCGGGACGATCACCAGGCGACCCTTCTCGTCGGTGAGCTGCAACGTGGCGGCCCCGTCCAGGGCCTTCGCGACGATCGCTGCGACGTCGTCCGAGGACTGTGCGGACTCCAGGACGATCTCGCGGTTGACCTCGCGCACCCCGATCTTGACCTCCACGGCAGTTCCTCTCCTTCGACGACTGTGCTGGCGACTCCGCTGCTGGGAACGGGGAACCTACCCGCTCGATTCCCGCGCCTGGCCGTCGGCCTTCGGGAACGCCCGGATGCCCCGCCACGACAGCTGGGCGATCAGGGCCGCGGCCGCGTCGCGGGGGATCGTGCCGCCGCTGCTGATCCAGTACCGGGCGGTGACCTGAGCCATCCCGGTCAGGGCCATCCCGAGGAGCTCTGCCTCGGGACGGGACAGCCCGGTGTCTTCCTCGATCACCCCGGCGATCGCCTGCGCGCACGACAGCTCGACGCGGTCGACCCGCTCGCGGACCCCGGCGTGGTTGGTCAGGTCGGACTCGAAGACGAGCCGGAACGGGGCGTCGTCCCGGGCCACGAACCGGTAGTAGGCGTCGATCGTCGCCGCGACCCGCTGCTTGTTGTCCTGGGTCGACTCCAGCGCGGCCTGGACGCCGTCCAGCAGCTCGCCGGTGTGCTGGTCGAGGATGGCGAGGTACAGCTCGAGCTTGCTCGGGAAGTGCTGGTAGAGCACCGGCTTGCTCACGCCGGCCCTGTCGGCGATCTCGTCCATCGCGGCCGCGTGGTAGCCCCGAGACACGAAGACCTCCTGCGCCGCCCCGAGCAGTTGGGCGCGCCGGGCGG
>DASROP010000171.1:0-23344 GCA_035646835.1 Actinomycetales bacterium
CTCGACGATGTCGAGACGCCCCACCCCCTGCGCGCCCGCGCGGGTGTTGAGCTGCTCGATCGCCTCCAGCACGGTCACCTTGACCCCGTCGAGCGCGACCGGGACGCCGGCCTCGAACGTGATCACGACCTCGTCCGGGTCGCGGGCGGTCGTGGGGTCGGACGTGTAGGCGTAGACCTCCTCGGTCGGCGCGTTCCAGATGTCCTCCAGGAAGCCGGTCTCGATGGCCCGGCCCCAGACGTTCTGGTCGATCGAGAACGGGTTCTTCTTCGTGGTCTCGATCGGCAGCGCGTGCGCCTCCGCGAACTCGATCGCCTTGTCGCGGGTGAGGGCGAGGTCGCGGACCGGCGCGATGCACGTGAGGTCGGGCGCGAGTGCCGAGATGCCGACCTCGAAGCGCACCTGGTCGTTGCCCTTGCCGGTGCAGCCGTGCGACACGACGCTCGCGCCGTGCTGGCGGGCCGCCGCGACGAGATGGCTGACGATCACCGGGCGCGACAGGGCCGAGACCAGCGGGTAATGGTCCATGTAGAGGGCGTTGGCCTGCAACGCCGGCAGGCAGTACTCCTCGGCGAACTCGTCGCGCGCGTCGGCGACGTAGGCCTCGACCGCACCGCAGGCGAGGGCCCGCCGGCGGATGACCTCGAGGTCCTCGCCACCTTGTCCGACGTCCACGGCGACGGCGACGACCTCCGAACCCGTGCGCTCGGCGATCCAGCCGATGGCGACGGAGGTGTCGAGGCCGCCCGAGTAGGCAAGGACGACGCGATCGGTCACGGTGGTGCTCCTTCGGATAGGTCCTGCTGAAAAGTTGGGGTCAGTCGTCCGAGCGGCCGGCGGCGAGGGCCAGGAAGCGTTGCGCCAGGGACGCGCCGCCGTCGGCTCGTCGCGAGATCACCACGACCGTGTCGTCACCGGCGACGCAGCCGAGGGCCTGCGGCAGCACCGAGTGGTCGATGGCCGAGGCCAGGAACTGCGCGGCGCCCGGCGGGGTGCGCAGGACGACGAGGTTGGCGGACGCCTCGGCGGTCACCACCAGGTCCTCGCAGAGCCGGGCGAGACGCGCGTCGAGCACGCCGGTGTCGACGGCACCGCGCGGCGTCCGGTCGCCGCCCTCCCCCGGCACGGCGTAGACGAGGCCGAGGACGGCGTCACGGACCTTGACCGAGCCGATCTCGACGAGGTCGCGCGACAGGGTCGCCTGGGTGACGGCGACGCCGTCGTCCGCCAGCAGGGCGCCCAGCTCGGTCTGCGACCGGACCGGCACCGTCGTGACGATCTCGCGGATCCGGGCGTGCCGTGCCGCCTTGGTCGCCGGCCTCCGTTCTGCGGGCCCCGCCGGCTCCGTCGGCGCCGGCCTGCGGACGACGTTCACGCCCGCTCCAGGAGCCAGGCCAGCAGCGCCTTCTGGGCGTGCAGCCGGTTCTCGGCCTCGTCCCAGACGGCGGAGTGGGGTCCGTCGATCACCGACGCCGCGATCTCCTTGCCGCGGTAGGCCGGCAGGCAGTGCAGCACCGTGACGTCCCCGGCGGCCCGCGAGACCAGCGCCTCGTCGACGGCGAACCGCGCGAACGGGCTCGCGGAGCCCGACCGGCTCTCGCCCTCGGACTCGCTGCCCATCGAGACCCAGGTGTCCGTCGCGAGGACGTCGGCGCCGTCGGCCGCGGCGACCGGGTCGTGGACGACGGTCACCGAGCCACCTGTACCGGCCGCGACGCGCTGCGCGTCCGCGATCACCGCGGGGTCGGGGACGTGCCCCTCGGGGGTGCCGATCCGCACGTGCAGCCCGGCGGTGACGCCGCCGAGCGCGTAGGAGTGCGCCATGTTGTTCGCGCCGTCGCCGAGGTACGCGAGCACCTGGCCTCCCAGGGCCCCGACGCCTCCGCGGTGCGCGGCCACGGTCTGGAGGTCGGCCAGGATCTGGCAGGGGTGGAACTGGTCGGTCAGCGCGTTGACGACAGGCACCGAGCTCACCGAGGCCATCGCGTCGATGCGGTCCTGGCCGAAGGTACGCCAGACGATCGCGGCCACCTGCCGCATCAGGACCCTGGTGGTGTCCTCGATCGGCTCCCCCCGGCCCATCTGGCTGGACGCCGCGTCGATGACCAGCGGGTAACCCCCGAGCTCGGCGATGCCGACGCTGAAGGAGATCCGGGTGCGGGTCGACGGCTTGTCGAAGATGACGGCGACGGCGCGTGGGCCGTCCAGCGGGCGCAGCGAGAGCCGGTCGGCGCGGGCCCGCTCGGCCAGCGCGAGGACGTCGGCCTGTTCCGCGGGACTCAGGTCGTCGTCCCGCAGGAAGTGTCGGGTCACTGCGTGCCTCCTGGTGGTGTGGCGACGTCGAGGATTCCGGGCAGGGCGGCCGTGAACTCCCTCGCCTGGTCCGCGCTGAGGACCAGCGGCGGGGCGAGGCGGACGGCGTCCGGCGCCACGGGGTTGACGATGAACCCTGCGTCGAGTGCCTCGTGCGCGGTCTTGGCTGCCACGGGTTCCGCGAGCTGGACGGCCAGCAGCAGCCCGGCCCCCCGGACGCCGGTCACCAGCGGGTGCCCGAGGGCCTCGATCCCTTGCCGGAGAAGGGCTCCGACGTCCACGGCGGCGGCGATCAGATCGTGGTGCTCGACGGCGTCCAGGGTCGCGAGCGCTGCCGCGGCGGCCACCGGGTTGCCACCGAAGGTGGTGCCGTGGGCGCCGGCGCCGAGCAGGGTCGCGGCGGGCTCGGTCAGCGCGACGGCCGCGCCGACCGGGATCCCGCCGCCGAGCCCCTTGGCGAGGGTGACGACGTCCGGAAGGGAGCCGTCGAGACCGAGGCCGGGCAGCTGGTGCGCGAACCACGCGCCGGTCCGGCCGATGCCGGTCTGCACCTCGTCGAGCACCAGCAGGGCGCCGGCGTCGGAGGTGAGCCGGCGTGCTGCCGCGAGGTAGCCGTCCGGCGCGGGGCGGACGCCGGCCTCCCCCTGCACCGGTTCGAGGATCACCGCGGCCGTGGTCTCGTCGACGGCGGCCTCCAGCGCGGCGACGTCGCCGAAGGGCACGTGGTCGACACCCGGCACGAGCGGCACGAACGGCTCGCGGATCGCCGGCTTGTGGGTCAGGGAGAGCGCCCCCATCGTGCGGCCGTGGAAGCCGCCCTCGGCCGCCACGACACGCGACCGGCCGGTGCGCCGGGCGATCTTGAAGGCGGCCTCGTTGGCCTCGGCGCCGGAGTTGCAGAAGAACACGCGAGCGCCGCCGCCCCCGTGGAGCAGGGCGACCAGCCGCTCGGCGAGCTCGACCTGCACGGGCGAGGCGAAGAAGTTCGAGACGTGCCCCATCGTCGACAGCTGGGAACCCACGGCGTCGACCAGCGCCGGGTGGGCGTGACCGAGGAGGTTGGTGGCGATCCCGGCCAGCAGGTCGAGGTAGCGCCGGCCGTCCGCGTCCCAGACGTAGCACCCCTCGCCGCGCACCAGCACACGCTGGGGCGTGCCGTAGGTGCCCATCACTGCGTTGGCGTAGCGCTCCAACCACTGCTCACTCACGGGATCACCATCGTCCCGGTGCCCTCGCTGGTGAGCATCTCCAGCAGCATCGCGTGCGGCAGCCTGCCGTCGACGACGGTGGCGCGACGCACACCGCCACGGACCGCCCGCAGGCAGGCGTTCATCTTGGGGACCATTCCCGTCCCGATCTCCGGCAGCACGGCCTCGAGCTCGTCGGCGGTGATCTTCTGCACCAGCGACGACCGGTCCGGCCAGTCGCTGTAGAGCCCCTCGACGTCGGTGAGGACGACGAGCTTCACCGCGCCGAGCGCGACCGCGAGCGCCGCGGCCGCGGTGTCGGCGTTGACGTTGAGCACCTGACCGGTCTCGTCCGGGGCCACCGTCGACACCACCGGGATACGACCGGACTGGACGAGGTCGAGCACCGCCGCGGCGTCCACCTCGACGACGTCGCCGACCAGGCCGACGTCCACCTCCTCGCCGTCCACCACCGGGCGGGTCCGCTCGGCGCGGAACAGTCCGCCGTCCTCGCCGGACAGACCGACGGCGTGCGGGCCGTGCGAGTTGATCAGCCCGACGAGCTCGCGGCCCACCTGGCCCACGAGCACCATCCGGACGACGTCCACCGACTCGGGGGTGGTCACGCGCAGCCCGGCCCTGAACTCCGACTCGATGCCGAGCCGCCCCAGCATCGTGGAAACCTGCGGCCCCCCGCCGTGCACGACGACCGGCCTGATCCCGCAGTAGCGCAGGAAGACCATGTCCTCGGCGAAGGCCTGCTTGAGGTGCTCGTCCGTCATCGCGTTGCCGCCGTACTTGATCACGACGACCTGGCCGAAGAACTCCTTCAGCCAGGGCAGGGCGTCGATCAGCACCGAGGCGCGGTTGGCGTCCCACTCGGGGTCGGCGGGCCGCATGGTGCGGGACGTACCCCAGCGGGGGGTGGTGTCGGTGTTCACCTCGGGGTTCATGACGAGTACGCGCTGTTCTCGTGGACGTAGGCGTGCGTGAGGTCGTTGGTCCACACGGTCGCTCGGTGCTCCCCTGACTTGAGGTCGACGGTCACGGTCACGGCGCGGTCCGTCATGTCGATGGTGTCCGGCGGTTCGCCGGCCATTCCCTTGCGGCAGACCCACACCCCGTTCAGTGCCACGTCGAGGTCGGCCGGGTCGAACGCGGCGCGGGTCGTGCCGACGGCGGCGAGGATCCGGCCCCAGTTCGGGTCACGCCCGAACACCGCGGCCTTGAACAGGTTGTTACGGGCGATCGAGCGACCGACCTCGACGGCGTCGTCGTCGCTGGCCGCGCCGACCACCTCGATCGCGATGTCGTGCTCGGAGCCCTCGGCGTCGTGCAGCAGCTGCTGCGCGAGATCGTGGCAGATCTCGGTGAGGGCCTCGCTCAGCTCGGCCGGCGTCGGCTCGATGCCGCTGGCGCCGTTGGCCATCAACGCGACCGTGTCGTTGGTCGACTGGCAACCGTCGGAGTCGAGCCGGTCGAACGTGACCCTCGTCGCGGCGCGCAGGGCCGCGTCGCACGTCGCGGTGTCGGCCACCGCGTCGGTCGTCAGGACCACGAGCATGGTCGCCAGCGACGGCGCGAGCATCCCGGCGCCCTTGGCCATCCCGCCCACGCTCCACCCGTCCCGCTGCACGAGCGCCTGCTTCGGGTGGCTGTCGGTGGTGATGATCGCCTCGGCTGCGTCCTGCCCGCCGTCGAAGGTCACCGCGTCGGCAGCGCTGTCGACACCCGCGAGCAGCGCCTCGCGGTCGTTGAGCAGTCCGATCAGGCCGGTCGAACAGACGACCACCTCCCCGGCGCCGATACCCAGCCGCTCGGCCACCATCTCGGCGGTGTCGTGCGTGATGGCGAAGCCCTCCGGCCCGGTGTAGCAGTTGGCCCCGCCCGAGTTGATCACCACCGCCCGCGCCCTCCCGGCGGAGACCACCTGACGGCTCCAGACCACCGGGTTGGCCACGCAGCGGTTCGAGGTGAACACTGCGGCGACGACGTCTTGGGGCCCGGTGTTGACGACGAGCGCGACGTCCTTGCCGCCGGAGGTCTTCAGCCCGGCCTCGACGCCGGCGGCGCTGAACCCCTTCGGCCCGGTGACGCTCACGGCGCCAGGCCGATGGTCGTGAGGCCCGCCGTCTCGGGCAGGCCGAGGGCGAGGTTGGTGCACTGCACCGCAGCCCCCGCCGTCCCCTTGGTGAGGTTGTCGACCGCGGCGACGACGATCGCCCGGCCCGTGCGGCGGTCCAGCGCGACCTGCAGGTGGAGGGTGTTGGCGCCCAGGGTGTCCGCCGTCCGGGGCCAGGTGCCCTCGGGCAGCAGGTGCACGAACGGCTCGTCGGCGTAGGCCTTTTCCCACGCGGCGCGAAGGTCGTCGGGCCCGACGCCGTCTGCGGCGCGGGCGGTGGCGGTCGCGAGGATGCCGCGGGCCATCGGCGCCAGGGTGGGCGTGAAGCTGACGCGGACGTCGCTGCCTGCCGCCGCCGACAGGTTCTGCTCCATCTCCGGGGTGTGGCGGTGCAGGCCGCCGACTCCGTACGGGGACATCGAGCCCATCACCTCCGACCCGAGGAGGTGCGGCTTGACGGACTTGCCCGCGCCGGTCGTGCCGGAGGCGGCGACCACGACGACGTCGCCGCCGCTGATCACGCCCTCCGCCAGACCGGGGGCGAGCGCGAGGGAGACCGAGGTCGGGTAGCAGCCGGGGACGGCGACCCGCCGAGCGCCGACCAGCGCCTCGCGCTGCTTGGCGCCGTCGCTCAGCACCAGCTCGGGCAAGCCGTAGGGCCAGGACCCCGCGTGGTCGGAGCCGTAGAACTCGGTCCAGGCGGCGGCGTCCGCGAGCCGGTGGTCGGCGGCGAGGTCGATCACCACCGCTGCATCCCCGAGCTCGGCCGCGATCGGACCGGATGCGCCGTGCGGCAGCGCCAGGTAGACGACGTCGTGGCCGGCGAGGTTCTCGGCGGAGGTCGGCAGGATCTCGTGATCGGCCAGGGGAAGCAGGTGGCCCTGGTGCTCGCCCAGGCGGGAACCGGCGCTGCTGTGGCCGGTCACCGCACCGACCTCGATGTCCGGGTGCCCGCTCAGCAGCCTGAGCAGCTCACCGCCCGCGTACCCGCTCGCTCCTGCTACCGCCACCGTGACCATGACGCATCACCATACAGACCCACGCATGATAATGCACATCGCTCTCGCCCTCCCGCGGTGAGCGGTCAGCCCAGGCCGGCCTCGCGGGCCAGCACGATCGCGGCGGAGCGGTTCTCCACCCCCAGCTTGGCCAGCACGCTGGTGAGGTAGTTGCGCACCGTCTTGTCCGACAGGTAGAGCCGCCGCGCGATCTCGCCGTTGTTAGCCCCCGAGGCGACGAGCCCCAGCACCTCCCGCTCACGGTCGGACAACGCCGGAAACGGCTTGGCGACGACGCCCGAGCCCGCGGTGAAGAAGGCACGGACGCGTCGGGCGACCTCGGGCCCGTAGATCGCCTCGCCGGCCGCGACCCCCTCCAGCGCCCTCCGGATCTCGTCCTGCCCGGCGCCCTTGAGCACGTAGCCGAGGGCGCCGGCCTGGATCGCTGCGAAGACGGCCTGGTCGTCGTCCACCATCGTCAGGACGAGCACCTTCAGGTCCGGCGCCTCGCGGGCCAGCCGCCGCGTCGCCTCCACCCCGTTGGTGCCGGGCATCTGCACGTCCATCAGGACGACGTCCGGGCGCAGGCGGAGCGCCATCTCGACCCCCGCGTCGCCGTCCGCCGCCTCCCCCACGACGTCGACCCCGGTGTCCTCGAGCAGCACGCGCAGACCCTGCCGGAACACCGGGTGGTCATCCACGACGAGAACGCGCAGCGGGACGGTCACGGCAGCCTCCGCGGAAGCATCGCGACCACCTTCGTCCCGCGCGGCTCGTTGGCACCGACCGTGCACCAGCCGCCCAGCTCGGCCGCACGCTCGCGCATGGACGCGATGCCCACGCCGGGAGTCCGGTCGGCTCCGAGCCCGCGGCCGTCGTCGGTCACCTCTACGCGCACCGCCTCGTCGGTCCCGCGCAACCGGACGGCGATGCGTGCCGCCGCCGCGTGGCGGGCGGCGTTGGTCACCGCCTCGGAGGCGATGCGGTACGCAGCCACCTCGACGGCCGCGGGCAGCGCCGTCAGGTCGCCGTCGGCCGTGATCTCCACGCGTGGGCCACCTTCCACCACCGCGGGACCCACCGTGGCCAGGGCGCCGAGCAGCCCGAGCTCGTCGAGCGCGGGCGGGCGCAGCCCGTGCACGAGCCGCCGGACGTCGTCCACCGCCTCCTTGGCCTGGGACGTCGCGGTGCCGACCAGCCGCTCCGCCTTGGCGTCGTCACCGCGGCCGAGCGCGGCCCGAGCCGTGTCGAGTCCCATCACGACGCCCGCCAGCTGCGGCCCGAGGCCGTCGTGCAGGTCACGCCGCAGGCGCAGTCGCTCCTCCTCCCGCGCACCGACCAGCCGGCCGCGCGACTCCTCGAGGTCGCCGGACAGACGCAGCGCGTAGGCAGCGGAGGCGATCGGCCCGGTGAGGGCCGCGAGCACGCGCTGGTCCGCGCCGGCCAGCTGCGTCTGCGGCGGGCGGGGGACGACGAGCAGCTCGCCGACCTGCTCGCCGTGCAGCAGCAGCGGGAGCGTCACGACGTCGTCAGCGACCGTGCCGCTCTCCTCTCGCACCGGGCCCCCGTGGTTGACCGGCACCATGACCGCGACCCCCGGAAAGCGGAGCCCGTCGCGCACGAGCTCGGCGGCGGCCGCCAGTGCCGCGCGCGGGGACTCGGCCCGGCGTAGCTCGTCGTCCAGGCGCCGGACGAGCGAGTACGGATCGCGACGCTGCCCGAACAGCAACCGGTCGACGCCACGCTGGACGGCGACGCGCGCCGGGTGGAACGCGAGGGCGACAGCGAAAGCCGCGGCGAACGTGGTGATCCCGCCGTCCGTGCCGAACAGGGCGCCCACCCAGGCGACCAGGGCGACGTAGGCGAGCACCGCCCCCGCCAACAGCACGCCGCCGACCAGGGTCCGGTTGACCAGGAGGTCGAGGTCGTACAGGCGGTACCGAAGCGCTGCGACGGCGATGCCGGTGGGAACCAGCAGCACGGCGATATTCACCAGCCACGACGGTCCGACGACGATCAGCACCACTGCGAGGACGACGCTGTAGCCGAACCACCCGACCTGCCGCCGCTCGACGCCATCAGCCCGCCGGAACCGGACGACCACGGAGGCGACAGCGAGCAGCGCGAGGCTCGGCACGACCACGTCGAGCGCCGGCGCGAGCACATCGAACGCCCTCGCGAGAACCGGTACGGCGAAAGGGTTCTCGATGCCGGTGAAGAACCCGAGGGGACCCGGCTGGACCGCTAAACCGACCACCCCTACCACGAGGACGACGAGTCCAACGCCGATCGGGGCCAGCCAACGCCTCGACAGGGGCCGACCGTACGGGACCAGATGTGGCAGCACCGTGGCGACCAGCGCCCACGCCGGGAACCAGGCCCACGTGCTCGCCCACGCGGCGAAAGGCACCCACCACGCGGCGTCCGACGGCAGCGCGGCGTCGACATCCCCGTCGAGGGACCAGGCCACAGACGACACCGCGAGCACGTAGATGCCCGACGCGAGCCCCACGACCACCAGGAGCCAGCCGATGCGACGAGCCGCGTCGCTGGCCACGAGCACTGCCCCGGTGACGGAGAACGACACCGCGACGACCACCTCCGGTGAGGCGAACAGCTCGCCGACGTAGCCCAGGCCGCCGACCAACGGCAGGGCCACCGCCGTGACGGCGGCCGCGGTCGCCGTCACGGCCAGGAGCCGGGCCACCCGGACGGCGGCCCGGCCCTGCGCGGTGATCCGCTGCGTGTGCACGCTGGAACGGTAGGACCGGCGCGGTGACGCCGTCAGGCGTTCGCCCACGCACGGTTCCCACGGCGGGCGATGTGCACCGCCAACCCGACCGCACCGACCAGGTACAGCCAGTGCGGGTTCACCGGCCCGACGGCGCCGATCGAGAAGTCGAGCACGATGAACGCCAGCCAGGTCGTCGGGATCCAACGGGGCACGGCCCCGGTGACCAGCATCCCGATCGTCAGCGTCAGCATCCCGAGCACGGCTCCGGCCATGAAGGGGACACCGAACAGGGCGAGCAGCCACGGGTCGCTCTCGAGCGAGTCGAGGAAGGTCCCGATCGCGACCGGGTCGGGGGCGTTCAGCGCAGCCAGGTTGAGCAGCTCGAGCACGTGGACGCCGACGAAGCCCCACATCCCGGCGAGCAGCAGCACCGCGGCGACGGTCGCCGTCCTGCGTGCGCGTCGGCGCAGCAGGTGGGCGGCGGCGAGGAAGCCGATGGCCATGAAAGGGACCGCCACCGTGCCGATCGTCATCATCGTGCCGATCACGGCCGTCTTCTCGGCGGCCATCTGCATCCTCTCCGCGACGGTGTCCGGGCGGTCCCCGATGAGCTGCCCGATGATCGCCTCGGCCGTGTTGCCGGCCGCGCCGAGCACCAGGCCGGCGACCGCCAGGCGTCGAGGGAAGGGAACGGTGCGGATGGTCGGTGCGATGTCGCCCGTCACCGCGACGCCGGATTCTGCAGTCATGTCGAGACCTCCTGATGAGCGGCGGCTCCCCCGCCGGTGCGCCACTCACGCTCGCGCCGGCGATGTCCCGCACAAATGGGAGCCTGGTCCCGACCTGACCGGGACATCGCTCGGGTCAGGCGACGGGGTCGTCGTCGGAGTAGGGCCGCAGCCGCAGGGTGCGGGCGTCGTCCGTGAGCGCGGGCGCCGTCTCGCGCAACGTGTCGACGTCGTCGGCACCGGCCCGGAGGAATCGGCCCGACCAGGCATCGAGGTCGCCGCGGGCGCAGGCGACGACGAGCTCGACCACGTCGGCGACGTCGGTCCACTCGGTGCGGTCGGCGTGCACGGCCATCCCGCCGGTCATCTGCGTGCGCACGACGCCGGGGGCCACCTCGAAGGCCCGCAGACCCAGGTCGTATCCGGCCGCGTGCACCGAGGCACCGAGCCGCAGCAGCGCCGTCTTGCTCGCGTAGTACGCCGAGTAGTCGGCCGAGTCACGCGTCGAGGCGCCCGACGCGAGGTCGATCACCCGCCCGCCGCCGCGCTCGACCATGCCAGGCACCACGGCCTGCAGGCAGTGGAACGGCCCGCGCACGTTGGCCTCGACCACGTCCCACCACTCGGCCGGCTCCGCCTCCCAGATCGGCACCGCGTCGGCCTCGATCATCCCGGCGTTGTTGACGAGAAGATCGATGGGGCCGACGGTCATCTCGACCCGCTCGACGGCAGCCCGGACCTGCTCGAGGTCACGGACGTCGGCAGTGGCGACGCACGCCGATGCGCCGACGCGCTCCACCGCGTCGGCGGTCTCGCGCAAGGCGGCCTCGTCCCGGCCGAGGACGCCGACGTCCATACCCACGCTCGCCAGGCCCTCGGCGATCGCCCGCCCGATGCCACGGGACGCCCCAGTCACGAGCGCGACCCGAGCGGGCACAGGACCGGTACTCACGCGCCGCGCAGCACCGCGCCGCACCGGCGCTCGGCCTCGGCGACCGCGGCGGTCCGGACGGCGGCCGTCTCGTCGGCGGTCAAGGTGCGGTCGGGCGCCCGCATCCGCAGGCTGAACGCCAGCGAGGTGCGCCCGGCCGCGACCTGCTCCCCGGAGTACACGTCGAACAGGCGCACCTGCTCGAGCAGCGCGCCCCCGCCGTCGACGAGGGCGCGCTCGACGTCGGCCGCCGGCACGGAGGCGTCCACGACCAGCGCCACGTCCTGCAGGGCCACCGGGTACGTCGAGACCGGTGCCGAGCCCGGCACCACCGGGGCACGGCCGAGGAGCACATCGAGGTCCAGCTCGAACGCCTGGGTCCGGGGCGGCAGCTCGAGCCGCGACAGCACCGCCGGGTGCAGCTCCCCGGCGTGCCCGACCAGCGTGCCGTCGGTCAGCGACAGCCGCGCGCAGCGGCCGGGGTGCCATGGCGGGTGCTCATCGGCGGCCACCTCGACCGGCACGTGCAGGGTCGCCGCGACAGCCCGAGCCGCGTCGACGGCGTCGAAGTGGTCGGCCTGGCGGCCTGGGCCCCACCAGCCGGCCGGCTCGCGAAGCCCGGTCAGCAGCCCGCCCACACGCAACGGCTGGGGCGGCACGGCCTCCGCGATCTCCTTCAGCTCCCCGTCGTCCGGGCGCCGGTCCACACCGAGGATCCGGGCCGGCGGCGCATCCGGCCGGGGCCGGGTCACCGACCCGATCTCGAAGACGCCGACGTCGGGCGCCCCCCGTGACACGTTGCGCCGTAAGGCGTCCATCAAGGTGGCGAGGAGCGACGTGCGCATCTCCGGCTGCTCGGCCGACAGCGGGTTCGCGAGGCGCGCGGCGCGTCGGCGGTCGTCGTCCGGCGCCAGGCCGAAGTCGTCGTGCACATCTGGAGACACGAACGGGTAGGTGAGCACCTCGACCAGACCCGAGTCGGCCAGCGCCCTGGAGACCGACGACCGGCGGCGCTGGTCGGGTGTCAGCCCCCGCCCGGACGGGGCGTGCGGCAGCACGGAGGGGATCCGGTCGTAGCCCTCGAGCCGCGCCACCTCCTCGACGAGGTCGTACGGCTGCACGAGGTCCGGACGCCACGACGGCGGGGCGACGGTCAGCAGCTCGTCACCCGTGACGGCGCAACCGATCTCGAGGAGTCGTGCGGTCACCTCGGCATCGGGGTAGTCCACGCCGACCAGCGCCGCGGGCAGCGACACCGGCAGCTCGATCGTCGTCGGTGGCGTGCGGTCGTCCAGGTCCCCGACGCGCGGATCAGCGGTGGCACCGCCGTGCTCGACCAGCAGCGCGACCGCGAGGTCTGCGGCCGCGGCCGCAACGTCCGGGTCGACACCGCGCTCGAAGCGCTTGCTGGCCTCGCTCGGCAGTCGGTGGCGACGGGCCGTGCGGGCGACCGAGACGGGGTCGAAGTGCGCGGCCTCGATCAGCACGTCGCGCGTGGACGGCCCGACCTCCGTCAGCTCCCCTCCCATCACCCCGGCCATGCCGATGATGCGCGACCCGGCCTCGCCGTCGGTGATCAGCAGGTCCTCGAGGAAGAGCTCCCTGTCGACGTCATCCAGCGTGACCAGCCGTTCGCCTTCCCGAGCGCGCCGGACGACGATGCCGCCGTCCAGCGCCCCCAGGTCGTAGGCGTGCAGCGGCTGGCCGAGCGCCAGCATCACGTAGTTGGTGACGTCGACGGGCAACGAGATCGGCCGCATCCCCGCCTGCACCAGCCGATGGCGCATCCAGTGCGGCGACACGGCGCCCGGCACGAGCCCGCGGACGACGCGGGTGACGAACCGGTCGCAACCCACGTTGCCGTCGATCGGCGCGTCGTCGTCCACCCGGACCGCGAAGGCGTCGGACGTCGGCCCGGGGGTCTGGCGGTGCCCCGGGTCGCGGAAGGACGCCGTCGCACCGGTGGCGTGGCCGTACTCCCGGGCGATGCCGCGCAGGCTCAGGCAGTACCCCCGGTCGGGCGTGACGTTGACCTCGACGGTCTCGCCCGCCAGGCCGAGCAGGGCGACGGCGTCGTCACCGGGCTCCCCGGTCAGGCCCAGCGCGCCCAGCACGAGGATGCCCGCGTGGTCGTCACCGATGCCGAGCTCGCGCACCGAGCAGATCATCCCGTCGGAGACGTGCCCATAGGTCTTGCGGGCGCTGATCTCGAAGCCTCCCACCAGCACCGAACCCGGCAGCGCGACGACGACGAGGTCGTCGACCGCGAAGTTCGAGGCGCCGCAGACGATGCCACGCGCCTGGCCCTCGCCGACGTCGACGGAGCACCACCGGATCGTCTTGCCGTTCGTCTGGGGCTCGTCGGCGAACTCCAGCACCCGCCCGACGAGCAGCGGCCCGGAGACCTCGGCGGCGTACAGGCCCTCCTCCTCCAGACCGACGCGCACGAGCGAGGCGGCCACCTGCTCCCCCGTGACGCCGTGCGCGATGTCGATGTACTCCGCGAGCCACGAGAGCGGGACGCGCATCAGACCTCCACCCCGAACTGCGCCGAGAAGCGGACGTCGCCCTCGAACATCTCCCGCATGTCGGCGACCCCGCTGCGGAACATCAGCGCGCGCTCGACCCCCATTCCGAAGGCGAAGCCGGAGTAGCGGTCCGGGTCGACGCCGCACGCCCGTAGCACCTTGGGGTTGACCATGCCGCAACCGCCCCACTCGATCCAGCCGGTACCCCCGCACGTCCGGCACTCGGGATCCGTTCCGCGGCAGACGAAGCAGCGCAGGTCCATCTCGGCGCTCGGCTCGGTGAACGGGAAGAACGACGGGCGCAGACGGGTGGTGGTGCCCTCGCCGAACACGGCCTGGGCGAAATGGTCCAGGGTGCCCTTCAGGTGCGCCATCGTCAGGCCCTCGTCGACCGCCAGCCCCTCGACCTGGTGGAACACCGGGCTGTGGGTCGCGTCGAGCTCGTCGGTGCGGAACACCTTGCCCGGGCAGATCACGTACACCGGCAGGTCACGCTCGAGCAGGGTGCGGGCCTGCGCGGGGGACGTGTGGGTCCGCAGCACGAGTCCGGAGCCGGGCGGGTCGACGAAGAACGTGTCCTGCATCTGGCGGGCCGGGTGGTCGGGGCCGAAGTTCAGGGCGTCGAAGTTGAACCACTCCGCCTCGACCTCGGGGCCCTCGGCGACCTCCCAGCCCATCGCGGTGAAGATGTCGCCGATCCTCTCCGACAGCATCGTCAGGGGGTGGCGTGCGCCGGCGGGACGCCGGTCCGTCGGCAGGGTGACGTCGACGCGTTCGTCACGCAGGACCGCCTCGTCGCGCTCGGCCTCCAGCACCGTGGTCCGCTCGGCCAGGGCCGCGCGGAGCCGTCCGCGCGCGGCACCGACGCGCTTGCCGGCGTCCGCCCGGGCCGCCGGGGGAAGGGCGCCGATCTCCCGGTTCGCCAGCGCCAGCGGGCTGCGGTCGCCGTCGTGCTCGACCCGCGCGGCCCTCAGCTCGTCGAGGGACGACGCCGCGTCGACGGCCGCGAGCCCGGACTCGAGTGCCCGGGCGAGGTCGGCCTCCGACAACGCGCTCACCTCGACCGGGTCGTAGTCGGAGTTCGGTGCGGACATGGGCCGAAGGCTACGGGGACGCCGACCGCCCGAGCGAACGGGTTGTGCCCGATGCGCGACGACAAACACCTGCTGGCAGCTGGGCACTGTCACGACTAGGTTCCGTGAGCATGGTGTCGGTGGTGTTGCGTGTCCGGCTCACGAGCGGTGACCACGTGGATGTCAGGTACGAGGAACCCGAGTCGGTGAGCGAGAACGAGGTCATCGAGCACGCTCTCTCCACCCTGGGGGAGACCTCTGGCGTGCTCCGCTGCCGACACGGTGACCGGCTGATGGTGCTCTACGCACGGGGCGTTGCCGCCGTCGAGGTAGCGCCCCGCGGCGCGGTCCTGTAGCGGTCGCGGAGCGCCGGGATCCCGAATCGTGAGCGGCGGCAGGGTCTGACGGTCAGGACGACGCGAAGTCGGGGACGGCGGCGGGCAGCGTGAACCTGAAGCGCGCTCCCCCGGACGGCGAGCGCCCCACCGTGATCCGGCCGTCGTGCGCCTCGACGAGGCCACGGACGACGTAGAGCCCGAGCCCGGTCCCTCCGCGGCGAGCCCCACGCCAGAACTTGGTGAACACCAGGCCCATGTGCTCCTCGGGGATTCCATCGCCGTCGTCGGAGACCGTGACGACGACACCGTCCCCGTCCGGGTCGGGGCCCAGCGCGAGGCGCACGGCACCGTCGCCGTGCCGCACCGCGTTCTCGACCAGGTTCGCCAGCACCTGCTCGAGCCGGTCGGGGTCGACCCACACCTCCGGCAGCGGCTCCTCGACCTCGACCGAGAAGCGCTCCTCCGCGTGACCGGAGGCCACCAGGCGGTCGACCTGGCCGCGCAGCTGGGCCGCGACGTCCACCGGCTGCCGGCGGACCTCGAGCCGGCCGGCGTCGATGCGGGAGATGTCGAGGAGCTCGGCGATCAGCCGGGTGACCCGGTCGGCGTCGGACTCGATCGTGGTCAGCATCAGGAGCTTCTGCTCGTCGGTGAACCGGTCCCAGCGCCGCAGCAGGGTCGACGTGAAGCCCTTGACGGACGTCAGCGGCGACCGCAGCTCGTGCGCGACGGTGGAGATCAGGCCGGCGTGGTCGTGCTCGGCGCGCTGGCGGGCGTCGGTGTCCCGCATCAGCAGGACGACGCGCTGCACCGGTTGGGAGCGCCCCGCCCGCACGTAACGCGCGGTGACGAGCAGCTCGCGGACGCCGGGCAGCACCAGCAGCCGCTCGCGGTGCCCGCTGCGGATCGCCAGACCCGTCCACGGGTCGGTGCAGTCCCACCAGCGCCGACCGGTCGTGTCCTGCAGAGGCAGGGCCTCACGGATGTCACGACCGAGCACCTGCTCCGGGTCGAGACCCGTCATCGCCTGCGCCGCCGTGTTGACCGCGGTCAGGCGGGCGCTGTCGTCGGCGACGACGAGCCCGTCCGGAAGCTCGTCGTAGGAAGCATGCACGGCCGCAGGCTAGCCCCGGCTCCCGACCAGCCGTGCTCAGCCGACACCGCTTTGCTCACACAGAGCCGGTTTCGGCTGCCGTATCGTGCCCGAAAACCGTACGGGCGTGAGTAAACCGGAGCGGCGGGAGCACGGGGAAGCTGCCGGGCGCTAGACGCGACGACGTCGGGCACGGGCGGCCGCGTAGAGGCAGACGGTCGCGGCGGTGGCGAGGTTGAGGCTCTCGGCGCGGCCGTGCACGGGGACGCGGACGACGGCATCCGCCAGGCGCGCCTCGTCGTCCGTCAGCCCGTTCGCCTCATTGCCGAACACCCACATCAGCGGTCGCGTCAGCGGACCCGCTCCCCGTTCGGCGTCGTCGACGAGGTCGTCGAGGTCCTCGGCGCCGGAACCGTCGGCGGCCAGCACACCGAGCCCGGCCGCCCGGGCCGCCTCGACCAGCGCCGGCAGGGGCGCGCCCACCACGACGTCCAGGTGGAAGAGGCTGCCCGCCGTGGACCGGACGCACTTGGGGTTGTAGACGTCGACGGACTCAGGTGTCAGGACGACGGCGTCCGCGCCGGCCGCGTCGGCGGCTCGCAGTACCGCGCCGGCGTTGCCGGGGTCCTGCACGCGCGACAGCGCGACGACCAGGGACGGTGAGCCGGCCAGGACGTCGTCCAGAGACCGGTCGACGGCGGAGCAGACGGCCACCAGCCCCTGCGGCGTCACGGTGTCGGCGATCTCGACGAGCACCTCTGGTGTGCTCCACCGGACGGCGACGCCCGCCTCGGCGGCGGCGACGACGATCTCGCGGTGCCGGTCGGCGGCATCGAGCGTGGCGAACAGCTCGCGGACGGCGCCGGCGGCCACCGCCTCACGAACCGCCTGCGGGCCCTCGGCAAGGAATGCTCCCGCGCGCTGGCGCGCCGAACGCCCGACCAGCCGGCGCGCCCCGCGCACCCGCTCGCTGCGGGTGTTGGAGAGCACCTCGGCGGACCGGGCGTCCGGTGGTGCCGGCTCGCTCAGGCGGCCGAGCCCTCGGCCGGCAGCGCGTCGCGCGCGGTGGAGACCAGCGTCGCGAACGCGGCCGGCTCGTTCACGGCGAGCTCGGCGAGCATCCGCCGGTCCACCTCGACACCCGCAGCCTTCAGGCCCTGGATGAAGCGGTTGTAGGTCATGCCGTTGGCGCGGGCGGCGGCGTTGATCCGCTGGATCCACAGTCGACGGAAGTCACCCTTGCGGGCGCGGCGGTCGCGGTAGGCGTAGACGAGCGAGTGGGTGACCTGCTCCTTCGCCTTCCGGTACAGGCGGGACCGCTGACCGCGGTAGCCGCTCGCGCGCTCCAGGGTCTCCCGGCGCTTCTTCTGGGCGTTGACTGCCCTCTTCACGCGTGCCACGTGAGTACTCCTCAGGTTTCGGGGTCGGCTCGGGTGCTGGTGCTACTTGCCCAGGAGCTTCTTGACCCGCTTGGTGTCGGCGGGCGAGATGATCTGGTTGCTCGCGATGCGGCGCTTCTTGCGGCTCGGCATCTTCTCGAACAGGTGGCGACCGCCGACCTGCTCCCGGATCAGCTTGCCGCTGCCGGTGAGCCGGACGCGCTTCTTGGTGCCGCTGTGGGTCTTCATCTTCGGCATGGCTGCCGTGTCTCCTCGGTAGGTCTGGTGGTGCAGGTCAGCTCTTGCTGGTGGTCTGGCTCTCGGCAGCTTCGCGTTCGGGTGCCGGCGCCTCGGGCGCAGGCGCCTCGGGCGCAGGCGCCTCGGGCGCGGAGGCCTCGGCCGGCGCCTCGTCGCGACGACGGCGGGACTTGTCGGTCTTCGCGCGCGCCTTCGCCTCGGCCTTGGCGTCGGCCTTCTTCCGGTTCGGCCCGATCACCATCACCATGTTCCGGCCGTCCTGCAGCGGCGAGCTCTCGACGAACCCGAGGTCGGACAGGTCCGCGGCGATGCGCTGCAGCAGGCGGTAGCCCATCTCGGGCCGGGACTGCTCGCGACCGCGGAACATGATCATGACCTTGACCTTGTCACCGGCGTTGAGGAACTTCTCCGCCTGACCACGCTTGGTGCCGTAGTCGTGCGGGTCGATCTTCAGGCGCAGCCGGATGGTCTTGAGGACCGTGTTCGCCTGGTTCTTGCGGGCGGCACGTTCCTTCATGTCCGACTCGTACTTGAACTTGCCGAAGTCCATGAGCTTGCAGACCGGGGGCCGGGCCTGGGGCGCGACCTCGACGAGGTCGAGATCGGCCTCTGCGGCCAGCCGGAGTGCGTCCTCGACGCGGACGATCCCGACCTGCTCGCCGTTGGGGCCGACCAGTCGAACGTCAGGGACTCGGATCCGGTCGTTGATGCGCGGCTCGCTGATGTGCTACTCCCTCGTGACGGTGTGACGACCGCCGCACACGGGAAAGGCCCCCGCGGCGCTCGCTCTGCGGGGGCCTGCCGCTCCGGTGCCACTTCCGGGGACCGTGACGGTCCCCGTGAGGGGCGTTCCCGGGTCTACTGCCCCCGGGACGGACCGGAACCCTGCGGCCTGTGATTCGTGCTTCTGTGTCGCTCTGGCCGCACCGGGTGGGAGGTGACTCCGCTTCGCGCACCGGCAGCCACCCATGGAGGCGCAGCTACTGGTCGGTCTGTGACGACAGTATCAGCACGGAGCCGTCGGCGAAGATTCCCTGGGACGCCGCGCACGCATCACGGCGAGGAACAGCAGGGCGACGGCGACGCCGGCCAGTCCCACCGCGGCGAAGCCGGCGCCGGGTGCGACGTGGTCGATCACGAAACCCGCGCCCGGGGCGCCCACCGCGCTGCCGATCGTCAGCGCGGAGCCCTGCAGCCCCATCGCCTCGCCACGGACCCGCTCGGGCACCAGCCGCGCGATCGCCTCACTGGTGGCCGAAATCGTCGGAGCGCAGAGCGCTCCCGCGGGCAGGATCGCGAGCGCCAGCAACCACGGCGACGTCGCCAGGCCGACCGGCGCCGTGAGAGCACCCAGCGCCAGCAGCAGCCACAGCGGGTGGATCGAGGTGGGCCAAGCCCCGTACACGAGGGCCCCGGCGATCGACCCGACCCCCCAGGCGGCGAAGACCAGCCCGGTCAGCTCGACGTCGCCGGTGGCGCGCAGCACCGCGACGACAGCGACGTCGGTGCCGGCGAGCACGATGGTCGCGCCTGCCGCCGCGAGCAGAACCGCCAGCAGGGCCGGCGTCCGCCAGGGCGTCCCCACGGTCGCCGGCGTCTCGGTCAGCACCGCCCCGGGCTCGAGCTCGGCGCGCTGGGACCCGGCCGCGGATGCGGGCGCGATCGAGCCGACGACCTCACCACGGTCGACGTCCCCTCCAACCCGCCGTCCCGCCACCTGCTCGCTGCGGGTCGGTGGGTCCAGCCACATCAGCGCCAGACCGCCGAGCACCCCGGTGACGCCCACGCCGATCAGCGCGGCCGCCGTGGAGAGTTGCGTGGCGGCGACCACCGCGAGGGCGGGGCCGGCCATGAACGAGAGCTCCACGCCGATGGAGTCGATCGAGTAGCCGCTGCGTCGCTGGTCGGGCGCGACGAGGACGCCGATCGACTGGCGGACGACGGTGAAGACGGGCAGCGCGAGCAGCCCTCCGACCGCCGCCGCCGCGAGCAGCACGCCGTACGGCAGGAAAGGGGCCGCCGTCCAGACCACACCCTCGGCGATCACCGACGGCACGAGCGCCCGGCGCAGACCGAACCGGTCGATCGCCCGGCCCCGCCAGGGGGCGCCCACCGCCATCCCGATCGTCGCCGACGCTCCCACCAGCCCGGCCGCGCCGTAGCCGAGTCCCAGCGTCTCCACGACGTGCAGGGTCAGCGCGATCCCCGCGGCGGTGTGCGGGATGCGGGCGATCACCCCGACCAGCAGCAGCGAGCGGACCGCGGGGACGGCGAGCAGGCGCCGATAGGGGGCTAGGGTCATGGGACGAATAGTGGCAGCCGGCGGCGACCCCCCGCCAACGAGAAAACCGGCGCGACCCATTCTTGACTCAGTCCGGAAAGGGTGGTCGGGTGGGCCCGTGCCCGATGCCCTGCCGGACCCCGGCGCGCAACTGCGCGCCGCCGGTCTGCGCGTGACCGGCCCGAGGGTGAGCACGCTGCTCACCCTCGCCGAGCACCCCCACACGGACGCCGAGACGCTCGCCGTCCTCGTGCGGGACCGGCTCGGGGCCGTGTCCACGCAGGCCGTCTACGACGTCCTGCGCGCGCTGACGACGGCGGGGCTCGTCCGCCGGATCGAGCCGGCGGGCTCGCCCGCCCGCTACGAGACGCGGGTCGACGACAACCACCACCACGCCGTCTGCCGCACCTGCGGCTCGATGCGCGACGTCGACTGCGCCACCGGCACGGCGCCGTGCCTCGACGCGTCCGACGACCACGGCTTCGTCCTCACCGAGGCCGAGGTCATCTACTGGGGCACGTGCCCCGACTGCCAGACCAGCCCAGCTCGACAGACCAGTCCAGATCAGCAGCCCACTACGGAGGCAGCGCCACGATGAGCGACCACACCACCAGCAACGCCGGTATCCCCGTCGCCAGCGATGAGCAGTCGCTGACCGCCGGAGCACAGGGTCCGATCCTGCTCCAGGACCACTACCTGATCGAGAAGATGGCCCAGTTCAACCGCGAGCGGGTGCCAGAGCGAGTGGTGCACGCCAAGGGCGGCGGCGCCTTCGGCGAGCTGGTGGTCACCGAGGACGTCAGCGCGTACACCTGCGCCGACCTCTTCCAGCCGGGCCGCACGACCGAGTCGCTGGTGCGGTTCTCGACCGTCGCCGGCGAGCAGGGCTCGCCCGACACGTGGCGCGACCCGCGCGGCTTCGCGATGAAGTTCTACACCGACGAGGGCAACTACGACCTGGTCGGTAACAACACCCCGGTCTTCTTCGTGCGCGACCCGATCAAGTTCCAGGACTTCATCCGCTCCCAGAAGCGGATGCCTGACTCGGGGCTGCGCGACCACGACATGCAGTGGGACTTCTGGACCAACTCCCCCGAGAGCGCGCACCAGGTCACCTGGCTGATGGGCGACCGCGGGATCCCGAAGTCGTGGCGGCACATGAACGGCTACGGCTCGCACACCTACCAGTGGATCAACGCCTCGGGCGAGCGCTTCTGGGTCAAGTACCACTTCAAGACCGACCAGGGGATCGACTACCTCACCCAGGCCGAGGCCGACGAGCTGGCCGGCACCGCCCCCGACCACCACCGCCAGGACCTGTTCGGCTCGATCAAGAACGGCGACTTCCCGAGCTGGACCGTCTGCGTCCAGGTGATGCCGTACGACGAGGCCGAGGGGTACCGGTTCAACCCGTTCGACCTGACCAAGGTGTGGTCGCAGAAGGACTACCCGCTGATCAAGGTCGGCACCTGGACGCTGAACCGCAACCCGGAGAACTTCCACGCGCAGATCGAGCAGTCCTCGTTCGAGCCCTCGAACCTCGTGCGCGGGATCGGCCCGAGCCCCGACAAGATGCTGCTCGGCCGGCTGTTCTCCTACCCCGACGCGCACCGTTACCGGATCGGCGCGAACTACATGCAGCTGCCGGTCAACGCACCGAAGTCGCCCGTGCACTCGTACTCCAAGGACGGCTCGATGCGCTACTCCTACAACGACCCGTCGCTGCCGGTGTACGCGCCCAACGGTTACGACGGCCCCCGCGCGGACGCCTCCCGGACGACGGATGCCTCGTGGGAGTTCGAGCCCACCATGGTGCGGACCGGCTACGTCCACCACGCCGAGGACGACGACTTCGGCCAGGCGGGGACGCTCGTGCGGGAGGTGCTCGACGACGCCGCGCGCGAACGCCTCGTGGGCAACATCGTCGGGCACGCGCTCAACGGCGTGAGCGAGCCGGTGCTGCAGCGCGTCTTCGAGTACTGGCGCAACGTGGACGCCGACCTCGGCAAGAAGGTCGAGGAGGGCGTGCGCGCCGGTCAGGGTGAGGTGGCGCCCGCCGCAGGCCCCTCGCCGGTGTCGCCGCGGGACGAGGCCGCCAAGGTCTGACCCATCCCGCGTTGATCGAGGACGACGCGGAGCTCGATCGAGTCCACGTGGTCGGCGACGGCCTGCTCGGCCGCCAGCGCATCGCCCACCCGCGACGTGACGTCGGCGAGGGCCGCCGAGTCCAGACCGGGACGGACGGCGAGGACGACGGCCAGCTCGGCCCGTCGGCCCGGCTCGGGCCGGACGTCGATCACCTCCGCGACGTCGGCGACCGCCCGCCGCAGGGCGTCGGCCACGTCGTCCCGCTGTGGTGAGGGTACCCACGGGATCCCCTGCGCCAGAGCCCATACAGCCGGTCGCGGCAGCAGTACCGATGCCGTCCCGGGGTCGATCACGACCAGCTCGCATCCCTCGTCGACGGCCGACAGCGCGGCGCGACGGGTCTCGACCGGGACAGGCCGCGCCGCGGCGTCCCAGGCCGCCAGCGAGGCGGTCGAGGTGAACGCCGGCATGGTCCGGCGTCCGTCGGGTGCGGTCAACGTGACCAACGCTATGTCGCCGGAGTCCTTCCCGTCGGCGACGACCGGCACCAGCAGCCGCGTCCCGGGCAGCGCCGCGACCACCGCCGAGACGTCCCCCCGCGAGACGGCCTGGGCCACCGACGGTTCCGCGGAACCGTCGTCGTCGGCGAACTGGTTCGGGGCCAGGTCCCTCACGGACGACCCGCCACGTCCAGCGCCTCGGCCAGCGTGAACGCCTGCGCGTACAGGGCCTTGCCCACGATCGCTCCCTCCACTCCGGCCGGTACCAGTGACCGCAGCCCCGCGAGGTCGTCCAGCGAGGAGACGCCTCCCGAGGCGACCACCGGTGCGGAGGTTCGGGCGCAGAACTCCTCCAGCAGCTCGGTGTTCGGGCCGCGCAGGGTGCCGTCCTTGGTCACGTCCGTCAGCACGTACCGCGCGCAGCCGTCGGCGTCGAGCCGCGCCAGGGTCTCCCACAGGTCGCCGCCCTCGGACGTCCACCCCCGCGCCGCCAGCGTCGTCCCGCGCACGTCGAGACCGATGGCGATCGCGTCGGAGTGCTCGGCGATCACGCGCGCCGTCCAGGCCGGGTCCTCCAGCGCGGCGGTCCCCAGGTTGACCCGCCGGGCGCCGGTCGCCAGTGCACGGGCCAGCGACTCGTCGTCCCGGATGCCACCCGAGAGCTCCACCGCGACGTCCAGCCGGCCCACCACGGACGCCAGGAGCTCGGCGTTCGAGCCACGGCCGAACGCGGCGTCCAGGTCCACCAGGTGGATCCACTCCGCGCCGTCGCGCTGCCACGCCAGTGCCGCCT
>DASROP010000172.1:0-6250 GCA_035646835.1 Actinomycetales bacterium
CGCCTGACCCGGCTCCGCTCCGGCCGCGCTCCCGGCGTGGACGGCGCCGGCCCGTCGACGTCGCGCGCGGCGAGGTGGTCCGCACCGGCGTCGGCGGCGGTCGCCCTTCTCGTGGTGGCGTCGGTGGTGGGGGTGGCCGCGGCGGTCCGGACGGCGGAGGCCACCCCGGGCGTGCCGGTGCCGGCGCGCCCCGCAGCGATCGAGTCATCGCCCACCCCGGGGACCACCGCGGCGGCTCCGGAGGAGCCCGGCACCCCGAGTGGGGACGTCGTCGTCCACGTCGTCGGCGCCGTGCCGGCTCCGGGGCTCGTCACGCTGGCCGCCGGGTCGCGGGTCGCGGACGCGCTGGACGCCGTCGGGGGCGCCGACGCCGAGGCGGATCTCACACGCGTCAACCTGGCGCGGCTGCTCGTCGACGGCGAGCAGGTCGTGGTGCCGCGCCCCGGAGAGCCGTTGCCGGCCGCGGCACCGTCGGCGGGTGCGGACGGCGCCGACTCGACCGGCGGCCTCCTGGACCTCAACGCGGCGACGCTGGACCAGCTCGACGAGCTCCCCGGCATCGGGCCGGTGCTGGGCCAGCGCATCCTCGACTGGCGCACCGAGCACGGTGCCTTCACGGCGGTCGGGGAGCTGGCGGAGGTGTCCGGTATCGGTGACGCCGTGCTCGCCGACCTCGAGCCGCTGGTCACGGTGTGAGGGCCGCGGGCGGCAGCCCGCGCGCCGACCCGGCCGACCTGCGCCTGGTGCCGTCCGCCCTCGCGGCGTGGGCGGGCACCGGCTGGGCGGTCGCGGCCTCCGCCCTGGCGTGCCTCGTCGTCGCCGCGTGCGCGCTCCTGACCGCCGCGGTGCTCGTCCTCGGACGGCGACGGTGGCGCGCCCCGGCGATGGCCTCGGTGGCGATGGCCCTGACCGCCGGCGGGGCCGTCGTCCTGGTCACCGCCGGCCACCTCGGGGTCCGCCAGGCCGGTCTGCTCGCGGACCTGGTCGACCAGCGGGCCACGGTGCGGGTGCTGGCGACCGTCACGGACGACCCGGCCCGGGTCCGGCCGGACCCGGCTCGCCCGTGGGCCACCGAGGACCCCCGGTGGGTGGTCCGCGTCGTCGTGACCGAGGTGACCGGGCGCGGCCGGACCGGTCAGGCGCAGGCTCCCGTGCTCGTGCTGGGCGGCGGGGGATGGGCGCAGGTCGGGCCCGGTGAGCAGGTCACCGCCGGCGGCCGGCTCGCGACGGCGGACGACGGGGACGACGTGATCGGCCTGCTGATGGCCGGCGCGGGTCCGGAGCGGACGCGGTCGCCGCCGGGCTGGCAACAGCAGGCCGAGGAGCTGCGGGCGGGGTTGCGGCGGGCGTCGGAGCCGCTGTCTCCCGACGCCGGGGGCCTGCTGCCCGGGCTGGTCGTCGGTGACACGTCCCGCCTGCCGCCTGACCTGGAGGAGGCGATGCGCGTCGCCGGACTGACGCATTTGTGCGCGGTCTCCGGCGCCAACGTCGCGATCGTCTGCGGGACGGTGCTGGTGGTCGCCGGCGGGCTGGGTGCCGGCCGACGGGCCCGGCTGCTGATGGCCGGGGCGGCGCTGGCCGGCTTCGTCGTGCTCGCCCGCCCTGACCCGAGCGTGCTGCGCGCGGCCGTGATGGGCGCCGTCGGGCTCGCCGGTCTCGCGGCGGGCCGTGCGCGCCGGGGCGTCCCGGCACTCGCGGGCGCCGTCGTCCTGCTCACCGCGATCGACCCGTGGCTGTCGCGGTCCTACGGGTTCGCGCTCTCGGTGCTGGCGACGGCGGGTCTGCTGCTGCTCGCCCGCCCGTGGGCCGCGCGGCTGTCCCGGCTGATGCCGCTGCCGCTCGCCCAGGCGCTGGCCGTGCCGGCCGCCGCGCAGGCGGTGTGCGCCCCGGTCGTCGTCCTGCTCGCCCCCGAGGTGCCGGTGCTCGCCGTCCCCGCGAACCTGCTCGTCGCTCCGGCGGTCGCCCCCGCCACGGTGCTCGGGGTGGTGGTGATCCTGGTGGCGCCCTGGTGGGCCACCGGTGCCGCCGGCATCGCCTGGGTCGCCGGCTGGGCGACGTCGTGGATCGCCCTGGTCGCGCGCGCCAGCGCCGCCCTGCCGTTCGCCAGCCTGGGCTGGGTCCCCGGGTGGCGCGGCGCCGCGCTCCTGGCCGCCGTGACCGCGCTCGGGGCGGTGCTGGGCGCCGTCCTGCTCCGCGTGCGACGACCGTCCCGCGGGGTGGACCGGCGCGTCGTCCTCGCCGTCACGGCGGTGCTCGCGGTGGCGGCCGTGGCGCTGGTCCGGCCGGCCGCGCCGTGGGCGCCGCGCGGCGGCTGGCCGCCCGACGGCTGGCTGGTGGTGGCGTGCGACGTCGGCCAGGGCGACGCGATGGTCGTCGCGACCGGGCCGGGAGCGGCGATCGTGGTGGACACCGGGCCCGATCCCCCGGTCGTCGACTCGTGCCTCACGCGGCTCGGTGTGGAGCGGGTGGACCTGCTCGTCCTGACGCACTTCCACGCCGACCACGCGGCCGGGGTGACCGGCGTCCTGGCCGGCCGCGCGGTCGACCGGGCGCTGGTCAGCCCGCTCGCCGCCCCCGAGGAGGGGGCCGACAGGGCGCTGGACGCCCTCGAGGCCGCGGCGGTCCCGGTGACGACGGCGGACGCCGGCCAGTCCGGTGCCGTGGGCACCGTCTCGTGGTCGGTCCTGTGGCCCGACGCGCCGCTGCCGACGCCGCCGGACGACGACGCGGTCAACGACGCCAGCGTCGTGCTGCTGCTGGAGGTGGACGGCG
Organism: Actinomycetales bacterium; assembly: GCA_035646835.1. Classification (GTDB taxonomy): domain Bacteria; phylum Actinomycetota; class Actinomycetes; order Actinomycetales; family DASROP01; genus DASROP01. The sequence continues at coordinate 2,773 of DASROP010000172.1, forward strand.
TCCGGGTGCTCGCCACCGGCGATGTGGAGCCGGACGCCCAGCAGCGGCTGCGGGCCGCGCTCGAGCGGCGTGGTGAGACCACGGTCGACGTCCTCAAGGTCGCCCACCACGGGTCGGCACACCAGGACGCGGCCCTGCACCACCTGCTCTCCCCCCGGCTGGCCGTCGTCAGCGCCGGGGCCGACAACGACTACGGCCACCCGGCCCCCGCCGCGCTCGCGCTGCTCGACGACGTCGGCGCCCTGGTGGCCCGCACCGACCGGCACGGGGACGTGGCGGTCGGGACCGGCGACGGCGGGCTGTGGGTGGCGGGTTCGCGCCAGGACCCCCGGCGCCCGTCCGGCCGCGTCGCCGTTCGACGGACGGGCGTGGCAGGCTGCCGCCGTGGCAGCCCGCAGAGCACGCGCCCGCACCTGGCAGGAGGTCGAGCCCGGCCCCGTGGTGCTCGTCACCGGGACCGAGGTCCTCCTCGGCGAGCGCGCGGTCGACGCCGTCCGCCGCCTGGTCCGCGAGGGGGCGCCGGGTCTGGAGGTCTCGGTGCTGGACGCGGCGGAGTACGAGGCCGGCCAGCTGGCCGCCCTGACCAGCCCGTCGCTGTTCGACGAGCCCCGTCTCGTCCAGGTCAGCGGCGCCGAGAGCTCCAGCGACGCCTTCATCACGGACGCACTGGCCTACCTCGACGACCTCCAGGACGACGTCACGCTGGTGATCCGGCACGGTGGCGGCCAGCGCGGCAAGAAGCTGCTGGACGAGGTCAGGGCGCTTCCGCGGGCCGTCGTCGTCGACTGCCCACCGGTCAAGAAGGACTCCGAGAAGCTCGACTTCGTGTCCGCCGAGTTCGTCGGCGCCGGACGCCGGATCGCGCCCGGCGGGGTGCGCGCCCTGGTGGCCGCGGTGGGCAGCGACCTGCGCGAGCTGGCCAGCTCGTGCGCGCAGCTGATCGCCGACACCGAGGGCCAGGTCACCGAGGCCGACGTGACGCGCTACTACTCGGGGCGCGTGGAGGCGACCGGGTTCCGGGTGGCCGACGCGGTGGCCGCCGGTGCGTGCGAGCAGGCCCTCGGACTGCTCCGTCAGGCGGTCGCGAGCGGCGTCGACCCGGTGCCGATCGTCGCCGTGATCGCGATCAAGCTGAGGACGATGGCCAAGGTGGCCGGGGAGCGGGGGACCGGGGCGGACGTCGCGCGTGACCTCGGCCTGGCCCCGTGGCAGGTCGACCGGGCTCGTCGGGACCTCAAGGGCTGGACGCCGAACGGCATCTCCTTCGCCCTGCAGGCCCTGGCCGCGGCCGACGAGGCCGTCAAGGGCGGGGGGCGCGACCCCGTCTACGCGGTCGAGCGCGCGGTGGTGAGGATCACCGGCGCCCGAACCTGACCCCTCGAAGCGAAGGGGCCGGGGGTCAGAGGCCCTGGGCCTGCTTGGCCATCGCCGACTTGCGGTTGGCGGCCTGGTTCTTGTGGATGACGCCCTTGCTGACGGCCTTGTCGAGGCGGCGGCTGGCGGCCTGGAGGGCGGCGGCGGTCGTGTCCTTGTCACCGGACGCGGCGGCGGCGCGGAACGCACGCACGTGCGTCTTCAGGTCGGACCGGACGGCCTTGTTGCGCAGGCGGGCCTTCTCGTTGGTCCTGATGCGCTTGATCTGCGACTTGATGTTCGCCACGGGTATGAGCTCTCTGATCGGGAAACTGTGGAATCGAGGCAGTGCCCCGACCCGGACGCGGGCGGACACGCGATCACTCAGGTTACCAGCGTCGTGCCAGGCGTCCCAATCGCGGTCAGGTCCACCCGTGGGTGTCACGCAGCACGGTGGCCACCTCGTCGAAGCGCTCGCGGTCGAGGGTGGCCCCCTCGCGGCGGACGGCGGACGGGTCCAGCCGCAGCACCCGGTCGACGCGGACCTCGCTGGGGCGCCCCTTGCGGTCCCAGTGTCCGGCGCCGATGTCCAGCCAGCGCTCGCCGTCCCGGACGGCGCCCGGCCGGTCGTGGTCGCGGCTGGTCAGCATCAGCGCCAGCAGCCAGCGCCCGTCACGGCCGACGACGAGGGCCGGGCGGTCCTTGCCGCGGGTGTGGTCCTCCTCGAACGGCACCCAGGCCCAGACCACCTCGCCCGGGTCCGCCTCGCCGTCCGGGTCCGGGGTGTACTCGACCGTCGCGGTGCCGGTGAAGTCGCCGGGGTAGCCGCCCGCGCCGCGGGTCGTCGTCCGGCTCCGGCGGCTCGTGCGCAACGCCGAGCGGACACCATCGAGGATCCTTGCCACCCTCACGGACGAGATCCTAGGGGCGGCACTACCGTGCCCGCGTGAGCCTGGACCGGGCCTACCTGCGCGAGCACCCGCGGCAGGTGCCGCTGCTGATCACCCACCAGCGCATCCGCAGCGTGCGCGTGGCCGGCGGCGACCTGTGCACGGCCGAGCGGCTGACGCTGGACGACGGCACGAACTTCTTCGCGAAGTCGTTGGCCGGCGCAGATCCCGGGCTGTTCACCTCCGAGGCCCGCGGCCTCGCCTGGCTCGCCGAGGCTCCCGGCGGCCCGCCCGTGCCCGGCGTCGTCGCCGCCACCCAAGAGCTGCTCCTGCTCGACTGGGTCCAGCCCGGGGAGCCGACGACGGCGTCCGCCCAGGAGCTCGGCCGGTCGCTGGCCCGGATGCACGCCGCCGGCGCCGGCGGGTTCGGGGCGCCGTGGCCGGGCTTCCTGGGTCGGTTGCCGGTCGACAACACGCCGGTACCGGAGTGGCCCGCCTTCTACGCGGCGCGCGTGGCGCCGCTGGTCCGCGCGGCGGTGGACGACGGCCACCTGTGCGCCGTCGATGCGGGGGCCGTCGAGGCCGTGCTGGGGCGGCTGGACGGCGTCGCCGGCCCGTCCGAGCCGCCGTCCCGCCTGCACGGCGACCTCTGGTCGGGCAACGTGCACCACGCCGACGACGGCCGTGCGTGGCTCGTCGACCCTTCCGCCCACGGCGGCCACCGGGAGACCGACCTGGCGATGCTCCGCCTCTTCGGCGCGCCGCACCTTGACCACGTCCTGGGGGCGTATGCCGAGCAGGGGCCGCCGGCGGACGGCGCCACCGAGCGGGTGCCGCTGCACCAGCTGTTCCCGCTGCTCGTGCACGCCGTGCTGTTCGGCGGCGGCTACGGCGCGATGGCCGGTGACGCCGCCCGCGCCTGCCCCTGACGCGGACGGCTCAAGCGTTAGGCCATCCGGGTCGATGACAGGTTCGGGACACTCCACAGGAGGTGCGTGGCCGATGGGTGAGGTGCTGCGCTCGCAGCTGCCGCACGACGCCGGCTCGTCGCGTCGCCTGGTGCCGTTCGCCGGCGTCGCGCTCGTCGGCGTGGCCAGCATCGCGCTGCCCCCGCGGCCGGACCACCTCGTCGAGGCCTGTGTGGCGCTGGTCCTCGTCACGGCGACGCTCTTCCTGCCCTGGCGACGCCTGCCGTCGTGGGTGCAAGCCGTGCCACCGCTCGCGTTCTTCGTCCC
>DASROP010000173.1:0-10928 GCA_035646835.1 Actinomycetales bacterium
GGTCTGGTGGGGGCTGGCGCGCCAGGGCGGGCTCCGAGGGCAGGCGCAGCAGGGCGACGATGCTGACCAGCGCGAGCGGGATGGCGACCGCGATGCCGGCCCGCCAGCCGAGACCCGCGGCGACCGCCCCGCCGACAGCCAGCGGCGCCGCGATGCCCACCGCGGCGGCCACGGCGTTCGCCTCGCTGATCGCCGCCGCGCCGGCCTCGCCGTGGTGCGCTGCGAGGGCCGGTGAGGCGGCGTTGAGCGCGGACGACCCGCCGGTGCCCGCCACGAGCGCGCCCAGCATCGTGGTGACCACGCCTCCGCCGGAGAGCAGCAGCAGCACGCCCGTGATCAGCAGGACGGCGCCGCCCACGACGACCGTGCGCCGTCCGAACCGCCGCGTCACGGGGACCTGCAACCAGGCGGCCAGCAGCGCGCCGATGGCCAGCATGGTGCCGTGCAGGCCGGCGACGGCCCGGGACGTGCCCTGCTCGGCCCGGAGCAACGGCACGGCCGGGCCGAACCCGAAGATGAACCACCCCCAGGTCGCCAGCCAGGCGTAGAGCGCCCCGGTCAGCCGGTCCCGGTGCAGCCGCAGCGGTTGCGTCGTCAGCTGAGTCTCTCCACCACGTGGTCGACGCAGCGGGTCAGCGCCTCCACGTCGTCCGGCTCGACCGCTGGGTACATGCCCACCCGCAGCTGGTTGCGGCCGAGCTTGCGGTAGGGCTCGACGTCGACGATCCCGTTGAGCCGCAACGCCCGTGAGATGGCCTCGCCGTCCACCGATGCGTCGAGGTCGATCGTGCCGACCACCTGCGAGCGGGCCTCCGGCGCCGCCACGAACGGCGTCGCGTAGTCGCTGGCCGAGGCCCAGCCATAGAGCCGGGAGGACGAGTCGAGGGTCCGCGCGGTGGCCCACTCGAGACCGCCCTGACCGTTGATCCACTCGACCTGCTCGGCCAGCATCGCGAGCGTCGCCACGGCAGGGGTGTTGTAGGTCTGGTCCTTGCGGGAGTTGTCGATCGCCACCGGCAGGCTGAAGAAGTCGGGCACCCAGCGCCCCGAGCCGGCGATCTCGTCCACCCGCGCGAGTGCGGCCGGCGACATCACCGCGAGCCACAGCCCGCCATCGCTGGCGAAGCACTTCTGGGGCGCGAAGTAGTAGACGTCGGCCTCGGTGATGTCGACTCCCAGCCCGCCGGCTCCCGACGTCGCGTCCACGAGAACCAGCGCACCGCCGTCCGCCCCCTCGACACGGTGGACGGGGGCCATCACGCCGGTCGACGTCTCGTTGTGCGGCCAGGCGTAGACGTCGACGCCCGCCTCGGCGGCCGGCACGGCCAGCGCGCCCGGCGTTGCCTCGACGACGGTCGGCTCCCCCAGGAACGGGGCCCGGCGGGTGACGGTGGCGAACTTCGAGGAGAACTCCCCGAACGCCAGGTGCTGGACCCGGTCACGCACCAGGTTGAACGCGGCGATGTCCCAGAACGCCGTGGAGCCGCCGTTGCCGAGCACCACCTCGTAGCCCTCCGGCAGGGCGAACAGCTCGGCCAGACCGGATCGCACGCGACGCACGAGCCGTCGCACCGGCTCCTGGCGGTGCGACGTGCCGAGCACCGTCGTCGCGATGGACGACAGCGCCTCGACCTGTGCGGGTCGCACCTTCGAGGGCCCCGAGCCGAAACGCCCGTCGGCCGGTAGCAGGTGGGATGGGATGGTGATTCCCATTGTGCCGGTGGTCATCCGGCGTGCCCGGGCGCCAGCGCGTCGTCCCAGCCGTCGACGTCATGGGGTCGTCGCTGGGCCGGGCCGACGTAGCGGGCGCTCGGGCGCACGAGCCGGCCGGTCGTCTTCTGCTCCAGCACGTGGGCGGCCCAGCCGGCGGTGCGGGCGCACGTGAACATCGGCGTGAACATGGACGCCGGCACCTCGGCGAAGTCGAGGACGACGGCCGCCCAGAACTCGACGTTGGTGGCGAGCACCCGATCGGGCCGCCGCTCGTGCAGCTCGGCGAGCGCGGCCCGCTCCAGCGCCTCGGCGACGGCGAACCGGGGGGCGTCGAGGCGGCGGCACGTCTCGCGGAGCACGCGTGCCCGGGGGTCCTCGGCCCGGTAGACGCGGTGACCGAAACCCATCAGCCGCTCCCCGCGATCGAGCACGCCGCGCACGTACGCGAGCGCGTCCCCGGTGCGCTCGACCCCCTCGATCATGTGCAGCACTCGCGAGGGCGCGCCTCCGTGCAGGGGGCCGCTGATCGCGCCGACGGCGCCGGACAGGCACGCGGCGACGTCCGCACCGGTCGAGGCGATCACCCGCGCGGTGAACGTCGACGCGTTCATGCCGTGCTCGGCGGCCGAGACCCAGTACGCGTCGACCGCCTCGACGTGCCGCGGGTCCGGTTCACCACGCCAGCGGATCATGAAGCGCTCGACCACCGTGCGCGCCTGGTCGACGTCCTGCTGGCTGACCATCGGACGGTCCTGGCCGCGCGCGGACTGGGCGATGAAGCTGAGCGCCATCACCGATGCCCGGGCCAGGTCGTCGCGTGCCCGCGCCATGTCGATGTCGAGCAGCGGACGGAAACCCCAGATCGGTGCGAGCTGGGCCAGGGCGCTCTGCACGTCGACGCGCACGTCGCCGGTGTGCACCGGCAGCGGGAACGGCTCGGCGGGAGGCAGCCCGGGATTGAACCGGTTGTCCACGAGCAGTCCCCACACGTTGCCGAACGAGACGTTGCCGACGAGGTCGTCGATGTTCACGCCGCGGTAACGCAGCGCGCCGCCCTCCTTGTCGGGCTCGGCGATCTCGCTCTCGAAGGCAACGATCCCCTCGAGGCCGGGGACGAACGTCGACTCCGCGGTCGAATGCGGCATGTCACTCCTTGAAGCGGCGGTCGGAACATCATGCCCTGCGCCCTACGGTGGGTCGGTGGCTGGGCAGCGCGTGGACCCGACGGCCCGACTCCGCTACGACGGCGCCGGCCTGGACGACGGCGCGGTCGCCGCGCTGCGAGGCGTGCCGCCCCTGACCCTGCTGGAACGGTGGTACGCCCACGCGGCGGCCGACGAGCGGATCGCCGAGCCTGGCGCGATGGTGGTCGCGACCACGGACCCGGCCGGCCACCCGAACGCCCGCACCGTGCTGCTCAAGGGGCTCGACCCGGGCGGCCTGGTGTTCTTCACGAACCTGGCCTCGACGAAGGCCGCCGAGCTCGACGCGGCGCCGTACGCGTCGTTGGTGCTGCTGTGGCACCCGATGTTCCGTCAGGTGCGGGCCCGGGGCCCGGTCGAGCCGGTGTCCCGCGAGGAGTCCGCGACCTACTTCGGCTCCCGGCCGCGCGAGTCGCAGGTCGCCGCGTGGGCGTCGCGCCAGTCGCAGCCGATCGCCTCGCGCGCCGAGCTCGAGGCCGCCGTCCGCCGTCGGGAGACCGAGCTGGGGGACGCCGACGTCCCGCTGCCCGACTTCTGGGGCGGCTACCGCGTACGGCCGGTCGAGGTCGAGCTGTGGGTGGGCCACCGCGACCGACTGCACGACCGGGTCGCGTTCACGTCGTCGTCCGGCGCCCCCGCGCCCCTGGACGACGCCGCCGCGTGGCAGGTGAGCCGCCTGCAGCCGTGAGGTGCTTGATCGTCGGACCGAAATGGTCGTGATCACAACCCCTACGGTCCGACGATCAGGGGGGGGCGAGCGGGAGCGGGCAGGACGCAGCCCGCGGGTTCGCGCCGGGCTGGACTGGGGCTCGGCACCCGCGGGCTGGGGTGACTGCCTGGAACTCGCCGGCCGCCGCTGACCCGAAGGGCCGAGGGCCGGTCGAAACTGCGAGGCAGTGTCGTCCGATGAAGCTCGGGCGGCTAGCTGGCAGCCACCTCACGCGTCCGTAGGTCATTCACTGAACGGACCACCTCCTCTCCCGTGTCCGCTCACCGTACGTCCGCCCGGCCCGGTGTGCCAGCACATTTCCTCAGCGGCTCAGGCGAACGCCGCCGGGTCGATCTGCAGCCAGACGGCCGAGGCGCGGGCGAGCGGCTCGCCGGCCGCGCCCCAGACGGTGGTGGCGGTGAAGGCCTTGCGCCCCTCGACGCGCAGCGCCCTGCCGACGACCACGCACACCTCGCCCGCTCCGGGCACCCGGTCGACCTCGGCCGTCATCGTGCCCAGCACCATCGGGCGACCCGGTGCGTCGAGGGCCCAGGCGCCGGGGCAGTCCAGCGCCGCCCAGACCGTGGCCGCGTCGACGTCGGCGGCGGCCGTCCACGGGCAGGCGACGTCGTCGGGGCGGTCGGGCAGGGGTCCGGGTGCGAGGTGCAGGCCGTCACCGGCCGGTCGCCCGGGACCGCACGTGAAGCACGTCGGGAACGGGTGGTCGGTCGCGCCCCGGTACCGCCCGGTCGCGCGGGCGGCGTCCTCCACCGACACCGGCGGGACGACGAGGAGGTCGCCCGCCGTGGTCTCCGTCGCCATGAGGACGACGTCACCGTCGCGGGACGCGGTCGCGGTGCGGACGCCGTCCGCGGTCGTCACGTCCACCGTCAGGGCGGTGTCGAGCGGGGGCGGACGGCGGAGCCGGACGGTGACCGCGGACGCGCCCTCCAGCGAGGCGGCCAGGGAGCCCGCCGTCCAGCCGCCGTTCCCCGAGCGAGCGGGCCCGTTGAACCGGGCCGGGACGACGAGCGATCTCACGAGCGAACCTCCTGACAGCACACACGGTGTCGGCCACCCGACCCAGACTAGGATCACGACGTGACCGATCTGATCGACACCACGGAGATGTACCTCCGCACCATCTTCGAGCTCGAGGAGGAGGGCATCGTCCCGCTGCGCGCACGCATCGCCGAGCGCCTGCAGCAGAGCGGCCCCACGGTGTCGCAGACGGTCGCCCGGATGGAGCGCGACGGGCTCGTCGTCGTGAGCGGCGACCGGCACCTCGAGCTCACCACCGAGGGCCGCACCCGGGCCACGCGGGTGATGCGCAAGCACCGTCTGGCCGAGCGCCTGCTCGTGGACGTGATCGGCCTGGAGTGGGAGTACGTCCACGACGAGGCCTGCCGGTGGGAGCACGTGATGAGCGAACGCGTCGAACGCCGCCTGCTCTCGCTCCTCGACCACCCGACCGAGTCGCCGTACGGCAACCCGATCCCGGGCCTCGACGAGCTCGGGGAGGTCGGCAGCCCGGACGGCTACCTCACCGGGCTGGTCACCCTGGTCCAGGCCGCCGAGTCGGACACCGCGGGCGTGACCGTGGTGGTGCGGCGCCTCGGCGAGCCGGTGCAGGGCGACCACGACCTGCTGGCCGCCCTGCACGCCGCCGGCGTCCGGCCGGGAGGACGGCTGACGGTGCTGCGCGTGGTCGGCGGGGTCTCCGTCTCCAACGCGGACGCCGAGCACTCCGACGGTGCCGTCCCGCTGGAGCTCGCCGACACCCTGGCCAGCCACGTGTTCGTCGCGGCCGCCTGAGCCGCGCGTGCCCTCGGCCGGCAACGACTCGGCCGAGGACCTCGCCGCCGTCCTCGGGTCCCTGCTGGACGACGTCCGCTTCTCCGAGCTGGAGAGTGCCCTGCGCAGCGTCGACTCGCTGCACGGCGCCGAGCGGCGACGCGTGCTGTCGCTGTGCCGGGCCGGTGCCCGGCTGCTCGAGCTCGACGCGGCCGACTTCGCGGACCTCGACGAGGTGCCGGCGGACCTGCGCGCGGAGGTGCGGGCGATGCAGTTCCCCCGCGGCGCGGACGACGAGGGGCGCGGCTCGCTGGACTCGCTGGTCCCGCTGTACGGGCTGATGCTCGAGACGCTGGCCGTGCACTGGGAGCGCCGGGAGACGGTGCACGTCCTGCTCGTGATCCACCTGGTCGCGGAGTACCTGCCGCTGCTGGCGTGGGAGACCCGCCTCGGGCACGCCGCCGACCCGCTGCGGCTGCGCCCGCAGGTCACCGGGACGCTGTGGGGCACCGAGGACTGCCCGGCACCCGGGCACCGCCGCTCGGCGGCGACCCGGGTGCTCGACCTGGACGCGAGCTCCGGCGGCGGCGTACCGCCCGAACAGTGGCGCGCCTACCTCGACCGGTGGCACGCGCGCGTCTCGGACCACCTCCGCCAGTGCGCGCTGCGGCCGGGCGACGGGCGACCCAACCCCGAGGGCGCGGGCTGCGACCGCGACTGCGGCGTGATCGCGCTCGCGGGCGACGGGGTGGACGACCTGGCCGCCCGGATGGCCCTGGCGGCCGACTTCGTGGACTCGCCGGTGGTGGCGCTGCGGCACAGCGCCCCGGTCGGCCACTTCTTCGGCGTCCCCGGGCGCGAGGAGGTCCTCGAGGTCTGGGACGAGTCCGTGACGTGGCTCTGCCGGGATTGGGGATCGCCGGAGGCGCCGGGCCGCAACCCGGTCGGCGGCGGGCTGGCCCCGGACGAGGGGGAGGCCCTGCCCGGCCTGCACGCCCTGCTGAGCACGGTCGCCGGTCGCCGCGTGGGGCCGACGCGGGTGCTGGAGAGGCTGCGCGACGAGGTGGCGACGGCGCTCGGCGACCGGCTCGACCGGCGTCCGGACACGCCGTCGTGACCCGGATGTGACATTCCCGTGGGGGGTGCGTTACGGTTCCTCCGCTATCGGGTTGCTCGCCCGTTAGCGCTCGGACGGCTCGCCTAGTCCTGCCGCCGCCTCGAGGTCCACGTCGATAGTCCGCATGGCAGGAGCGGGGGAACCACATCTGGGACGCCGGCAGCACGCAGGCCGGAGTTCCTTGGGGTTAAGACTGGAACCCTGACGGGAACCAGTCCGGGTAGCTACCTCCCACCCGAACCCGACAGCTCACCTCGTAGGCGCTGGGAGAGGTACACGCACTTGACGACCCGCAACCTGGGCCGGCACCGCGCATCCGTGCGGCCCAAGACCCCTTTGTCCTCCTTGACGGACGCTGTCTCCGCCAACGCCGGCACGGTCGGCAGGCGCTCCGCCGTCATCGCCGCCTCGTCCGGCCTCGTTCTGACCATGGGACTGCCCGCCGCCGACGCGGCCCCGGTCAACGACGCCCCCGAGACCCCCGAGGCGCCCGCCGAGGCCACGCCGGAGCCGGTGCAGGTCGCGCAGGTGGCCGTCCCCGCCGACGCCACCGTGACCCTGGCCGGCAGCGCCTTCACCTCGGTCACGCCGCCGCCGCCTCCGCCCGAGCCCGTGGTGGTCGAGCGTGAGTCCGACCAGTCGGCCTCCCGCTCCTCCGACCGCGAGACCGTCGAGATCGCGCCGAGCGAGGCCGGCGGCTCCATCATGGAGATCGCCGCCCGGTACGCGGGCACCCCGTACGTCTACGGGGGCAGCTCGCCGTCCGGCTTCGACTGCTCCGGCTACGTGCAGTACGTGTTCCAGCAGGTCGGCATCTCGCTGGCGCGGACGGCGTCCGCGCAGTCGCAGTCGGGCCAGCGCGTCTCGCGCTCGGAGGCTCGTCCCGGCGATCTCGTCTTCTTCACGGACGGCGGCGGCGTCTACCACAACGCCATCTACGCCGGCGACGGCAGGCTGTGGGACTCCCCCCGCAGCGGCAAGACCGTGTCGAAGCGCGCGATCTGGACCACCTCGGTGTTCTTCACCCGCGTCGCGGGCTGACACCCCCGCTTCGCGGGGAGTGATGAGGCGTCAGCCGCCGTACTCCCAGTGCCATGCCTCGGGGCGGCTGCCGCCCTGCTGGGCCCAGCCCGGGTGGAACCAGCCGTAGAGCGCGGCGTGCCGCTGCATCCAGCGGTGCGTCGCCGTCCCGAAGCGCTGGATCCCCCCGCACAGGTCGAGGGCCACTCCCCACCCGTGGTTGCTCGTGCCGGGGACGGCCGCGAGGTGCGGCTTGGTCGCGTACAGCCGCACCTGGTCGTCGAGCGGCCGGTAGGAGTCGGTGACGCACAGCGGTCGGCCGACGTCGCTCGCGAAGGCCTCGGCGAGCGAGTCGAAGGCGGCGGCGGCGTCTGCCCGTAGCAGGTGCCCGGGGGCGCCCCACATCGGGCAGAGGGCGTCGGCGGGGATCCGCCCGTTGGGGAACCAGGAGACGTCCTGGCCCCGGCAGCTGCCGATCGCGCCGGTGACCCGGTTGGTGCCGCCGGACCCGCGGCGCGCCTCCTCCGCTCGGCGCGCGGCCTCGCGCTGCGCCTCCTCGGCGAGCTGGGCATCGGCGAGGGCACGGGCGGCGGCCAAGCGGTCGGCCTGGTCCTGCGCGGCGTCGGCCGCATGCTGCGTCTGTGCCAGCTCGGCCTCGAGCCGGGTGACCTCCTCGGCCTGCTCGGCCACCAGGCGCTCGCTGTCCTCCTGCGCGGCGGCCGCCGCGAGCGTGGCGTCGAAGACGAGGCGCGCGGTCTCCTCGGTGTCCGCGGAGACGGTGGCCTGGGCGACGGTCGCCTTCTGGAGCCCCGCGATCGCCTGCCCCTGGGTCCTCGCCACCACCTCGAGCAGGGCCAGGCGCTGCGTCAGGTCGTCGGTCGAGCGGGCGCCCAGGACGGCGTTCAGCTCCCAGATGCCTCCCGCGACGCCGTCCCGGTACGTCTCGGCGGCCCACCGGCCGAGCTCCCCACGCTCGGCGCGCAGGGTCTGCTGCGTGAGGTCGAGCCGCTCGGACTCCGCCCAGTGCGTGGCCTCCGCCTCCCAGCGTGCCTTCTCCGCCTGCTGGTGGGCCTCCAGCGCGGCGTTGGCCGCGGCCGTGAGCTCGTCCAGGCGTGACCGGGCCGCATCCCCCGTCCGCTCCTGGGCCTCCAGCTCGTCAGCCAGGGCCTCGGCCTCGGCGCGTTGCTCGGCCACCTCGGCGGGGGTGGGCGGCGCCCCGGCCGCGGGTGGCCCCACGGCCACCAGCAGGGACGCCGTCATCCCGGCCAGCAGGGCGGTCCCCAGCAGTCTCGCGGCTCTCCCCGCGGGTGACTGAGCTGAACGGGATGGCATCGCGGGGCTCCGGCCGCTGGGGGACGTCCTGACGGGGGGACCTTCGGACGCCCCTGGAGGTGATCGGCTGCGCGGCGCGGTGGGTTGAGTCACCCGGGCCGGTGAACTGGAGCCGATCCCGACGCGAGGGGGGCTCAGGACGACATCGAGACGAGCAGTGCGGCGCCGATACCGAGGGCGAGCGACGCCGCGGCGCAGGCGTGCAGGGTCCTGGCCGGCGCGGCCGCGACAGCCGGCCCCGTGGCGTCCACCGACTCCCCGAAGGCCGGGGCGATCCACCGCAGGTAGTAGAAGAGGCTGGCGACGGTGTTGACGGCTCCCACGACGACGAGCCAGAACAGCCCGCCCTCGGCGGTGGCGGTGAACACCGTGAGCTTGCCGACGAAGACGGCGGTGGGCGGCGTGCCGACCAGGCCCAGGAGGCAGACCACGAGGCTGACGAGCAGCCAGGGGTGACGCCGTCCGGCGCCCCGCCAGTCGCTCAGGTTCTCGGCCGTCGGGAGCGCCGCCGCGGCCGCGAAGGCGCCCATGTTCGTCACCGCGTAGGCGGCGAGGTACACGGCAAGCGCCGCGGCCGCGGTGCTGCCGCTCCCGGCGACGGCCACCACCATCAGCAGGTAACCGACCTGGCTGATGGTGGAGTACCCGAGCAGGCGGCGCACCGACTCCTGGGCGAAGGCGCCGAGGTTGCCGAGGGTCATGCTGGCCGTCGCCACGATGCCGATCAGCAGGCCGATGTCGAGATCGAGGCCGACGAACGCCTCGTCGACCAGCCGGAAGGCGGCGGCGATCGCGCCCAGCTTCGGGACCGTGGTGATGAACGCGGCGGCCGGCGTCGTCGCGCCGTCCGTGACGTCCGGCACCCAGAAGTGCACCGGCACGGCGCCCGCTTTGAACAGCACACCCGCAACGACACCGAGCACGCCGACTGCCACCAGTGCGGTCGGGGCGTCGCCGAGCGCCTCGGCCAGGTGCACGTACCCGGTCGACCCGGTCGCCAGGACCAGCGTCGAGACCCCGACCAGCATCAGTACGCCGACCAGGGCGCCGACCAGGTAGTACTTCATCGTCGCCTCGACCCCGCGGGAGTCCTTGGCGAACCCGGCGAGGGCGTACAGCGGCACGCTCGCCAGGAGGTAGCCGGCAACGAGCAGGAGCAGGTCGGACGCGGCCCCCAGCGCGACGGCTCCCAGGCCGCCGAGCAGCATCAGCACGTAGAACTCGGTCTGGCGCGGGTGGGAGTCGACGGTGGGGCCGGCGATCATCACGGCCAGCCCGGTGGCGACGGCGACCGACACCCGGACGACGCCGGTCGTCAGGTCGACCGTCCACGTGCCGTCGAAGACCGCACGCGACGGCTCGCCCAGCGCCGTCACCGCTGCCACCGCGCTGGCGGCACAGGCCGCGAGCGCGATGACCCGGACCCTCCCCTGCCGCCCCTGGGGCGACCACAGACCGACCAGCAGGCCGGTCACCGCGCCGGCGAGGAGCAGCAGCTCGGGCAGCAGCGCGAGCGGGTCCTCGCTCGCGGACCCCATCACGTGCGGCGACCCGTCACCGTGCCACCAGCTCGGCCACCAGGCGCGATCCGGGCTCGACGAGCGCGAGCAGGGGCCGCGGTAGCAGGCCGATCACGACGGAGAGCGCGAGCAGCGGGGCGATCGACACCAGCTCCCTCGTGCCGACGTCCGCGAAGACGCCGTTCGTCGGCTTCGGCGCGCCCGTGAACAGCCGCTGCAGGGCCAGCAGGAACAGTCCGGCGGTGACGAGGATCCCGGTGACGGCGAGCACAGTCAGCACCGGTGCGGCCTGCAGTGCCCCGGTGAAGACCTGGAACTCGGCGACGAAGCCGGAGAGGCCGGGCAGGCCGAGTGACCCGAACGCGGCGACCGCGAAGAGCGCCGCGAAGCGTGGAGCCGGAGCGGCCAGCCCGCCCCAGCGGTCGAAGTCGTAGGTGGGGGCCCGGTCCCACAGCACGCCCGACAGGAGGAACAGCGCACCGGTGAGCAGGCCGTGGCTGACCATCTGCACGACCGCACCC
>DASROP010000174.1:0-2425 GCA_035646835.1 Actinomycetales bacterium
CGAGCGGTCGTCGGCGAACCTCGCGTGGCGCTCGTCCGCGGCCTGCTGGTGGTCGGCCGGACGCTCCCGCGGGTCCTGGATCGACAGGGCCGCCGCGATCACGAGGACCTCGGCGAGGCAACCGTTGCGGTCGGCCTCCAGCACCATCCGCGCCAGCCGTGGGTCCAGGGGCAGCCGGGCGATTCGCCGTCCCAGCTTCGTCAGCCGGCGACGGGGGTCTGTCGCCGACGGGTCGAGCGCGCCAAGCTCGTGCAGCAGCGCGACACCGTCGCGGACGGCGCGGTGGTCCGGAGGGTCGACGAAACCGAAGTCGGCGACCTCGCCCAGCCCGAGGGCGGCCATCTGGAGGATCACCGACGCGAGGTTCGTGCGCAGGATCTCGGGGTCGGTGAACTCGGGTCGGGACTCGAAGTCCTCGTCGGTGTACAGCCGGATGCAGATGCCGGCCTCGACGCGGCCGCAGCGGCCGGTCCGCTGGTTCGCCGACGCCTGGCTGACCGGCTCGATCGGCAGACGCTGCACCTTGGTCCGCTGGCTGTAGCGGGAGATGCGGGCGGTGCCGGGGTCGACCACGTACCGGATACCCGGCACGGTCAGGGACGTCTCGGCGACGTTGGTGGCCAGCACGATGCGCCGCCCGGCGTGCCTCGCGAAGACCCGGTGCTGCTCGGCCGCGGACAGCCGGGCGAACAGGGGCAGCACCTCGACCGGGCGACGCGGGTCGTTCGTCAAGGGCCGCAGCGCCTCCGCCGTGTCGCGGATCTCCCGCTCGCCGGAGAGGAAGACGAGGATGTCTCCTGGTCCCTCGGCGCACAGCTCCTCGACGGCGTCGCGGATGCCGTCGACCTGGTCGCGGTCCTCGGCGTCCGAGTCAGGGTCCACCAGCGGGGAGTAGCGCACCTCGACCGGGTACGTCCGCCCGGAGACCTCGACCACCGGGGCATTGTCGAAGTGCTGCGAGAAGCGCTCCGTGTCGATGGTCGCCGAGGTGATGACCACCTTGAGGTCCGGTCGTCGACCGAGCAGCTGCTTGAGGTAGCCGAGCAGGAAGTCGATGTTCAGGCTGCGTTCGTGCGCCTCGTCGATGATCAGCGTGTCGTACTGCGAGAGCAGGCGGTCGCGCTGGATCTCCGCGAGCAGGATGCCGTCGGTCATCACCTTGACCAGGGTGTCCTCGCCCACTTGGTCGGTGAACCGGACGGCGTACCCGACCGCCCCGCCGACGTCCGAGCCCAGCTCCTCCGCAACGCGCTCGGCCACCGCCCGGGCCGCGATCCGGCGCGGTTGCGTGTGACCGATCATCCCGGTGACCCCTCGGCCGAGCTCGAGGCAGATCTTGGGGAGCTGGGTGGTCTTTCCGGAGCCGGTCTCGCCCGAGACCACGACCACCTGGTGGCCACGGATCGCGGCGGCGATCTCGTCGCGCCGGTCGGCGATCGGCAGGTCCGGCGGGTACGTGATGGCCGGGACGGCGGCACGGCGGCGGGCGACGCGCCGTTCGGCGGCTGCGCGTCCCGTCGTCCCCATGGCGGTTCCAGCGTAGGCGAGCCGTCCACAGGCACGTGCTGCGCCGTCGGTCGTCGGGGTCTGTGGACGACGGGCGAGCGGGCCGGGGGAGCGAGCATGCTGGCCGCGTGGCATCACAGAGTCGAGAACGAGTCCTGCGCACGCTGCTGTCCGACTACGGCGCCACGTACGCCGCCGATGCCGGCATCCGCCTGCGGGATGCACCCTCGCCGTTGTACCGGCTGCTGGTGCTGACCGTCCTGCTGTCGGCTCGGATCTCCTCCTCCCTCGGCGTCGCGGCGGCTCGCGAGCTCTCGCAGGCGGGTCTGCGCACCGCGGCGTCGATGGCCGACGCGACCTGGCAGCAGCGGGTCGACGCACTCGGGCGGGCCGGCTACCGGAGGTTCGACGAGCGCACCGCGACGATGCTTGGGGACGGCGCCCACCTGGTGCTGGAGCGGTGGAAGGGGGACCTGCGCCGGCTCCGTGCCGAGTCGGACGGTGACGTCGAGGCCCTCCGTCGTGGCCTGCAGGACCTGCCCGGCATCGGGCCGCTCGGCTCGGCAGTGTTCTGCCGCGAGGTGCAGGGGGTCTGGCCCGAGGTGGCCCCGTTCGTGGACGATCGCGCGGCCTCCGGCGCCCAGGCACTCGGCCTGCCGCGAACCCCGTCGGCCCTCGCCAGGCTCGTCCCGCCCGACGACCTGCCACGTCTCGTGGCCGCGTGCGTGAGGGCCTCGCTCGACGACGACGTCGTCACCGCCGTCCTGACGTGAGAGGTCGGGGCCCGGGGGAGTGCCCCGGGCCCCGACCACTCGGGCCGTCAGGCTCGACGGCGCTTCCGGCCGATCACGAGTCCGGACGCGCCGGCCGCGAGCAGGAGCCCACCGGCCAGGGCGAGTCCGCCGGCTTCCACGCCGGT
>DASROP010000175.1:0-19136 GCA_035646835.1 Actinomycetales bacterium
CCCTCCGAAGAGGCTCTTGACACCCCGCTCAGCCCGCCAGATCTCTCCGACGAACCGGGGCCTGCTACTGGGCGCTCCGGTACCTACCCAGGCGGGACTCACACCCGCTGGCCTGATCCAGCTTTCAGGACGCACCATGGCGCCGACCCTACCCACCCAGCCCCTTGTCGTCGGCGGCCCAGGCGGCGCGGTCACGGTCGATCCGGCGTCCGACCGACAGCAGCCACGCCCACACCGCGACGAACACCGCGCCCAGCGCGAACATCGCCGGCACCCAGATCCCGGTGACGACGAGCGCGGCCTGGAGCACCCAGCCGACCACGATGCCACCCGGGCGCCGCGCGAGGCCCGCCGCGAGCAGGCACGCCAGCGAGAGCCCACCGCCGGCCGCCCACACGGCGGCGTCCGGCGCGTCGCTCAGGGTGGCGGCGACGAGCGTGGCGAAGAAGACGACGAAGGCCTCCAGCGCCAGGGTCGCCGCCGCCAGTCGAGCCGTCACCCGTCCTCCGGGAGCGGCAACGGCTCCTCGTCCTGCCGCCGTCCGAGCTGGACCGCCACGTCGACCGGCCGGGCGCCGAGCAGCACGCGGGCCTCCCCCACCACGGTGACGGACCCGGTCACGAGCACGCCGCCGCCGGTCTCGGCCGCGGCCTCGGCGAGGTTCACGGACAGGGCCAGGGCGTCGTCCAGGCGCTCGGCGGCATGCACCCGGTCCTCGCCGAAGATCGACGTCGCGAGCGCGGCGAGCTCGTCCACGGCGACGGCACGGCGTGACGTCGACCGGGTGACGACAACCTCGTCGAGGACCGGCTCGAGCAGGTCCAGCATGGTGCGGGCGTCCTTGTCCACGAGGACGCCGACCACGCCGACCAGGTGGCGGAAAGCGAACGACTCCTCGACCGTGTCGACGAGAGCGGCCATGCCGGCCGCGTTGTGGGCCGCGTCCACGATGACGGCGGGGGCCGGCCGCAGCATCTCCATCCGGCCGGGAGACGTGACGTCGTCCAGCGCCTCCGCCAGCACCTCGCCCGTGATGGCCTGCTCCCCGTCGCCGAGGAACGCCTCGACCGCCGCGACGGCGATGGCGGCGTTACGGGCCTGGTGCTCCCCGTGCAGGGGGAGGAACACGTCGCCGTACTCGGCCGCGAGCCCCCTCAGGGTCACCTGCTGGCCACCCATCGCCACCTCGCGGCGGACGACGCCGAAGTCGCGCCCCTCCACGGCGACCTTGGTGTTCGTCGCCCTCGCGCGCTCCATCAGCACCTCGCCCGCACCAGGGGGCTGCTCCGCCATCACGAGGAATCCGTCGTCGACGAGGATGCCGGCCTTCTCCGCGGCGATCGCCTCGAGCGAGTCCCCCAGCACCCCCGTGTGGTCCAACGAGATCGTCGTGACGACGGCAACGGCGGCCTCGACGACGTTCGTCGCGTCCCACGCGCCGCCGAGACCGACCTCGACGACCGCGACGTCGACGGGGGCGTCCGCGAACGCGGCGAACGCCATCACCGCCAGCACCTCGAAGTACGTCAGCGCCGGCTCGCCCGCCCGGAACAGCTCGCCGTCGACGATGGCGACGAACGGTGCGACCTCCTCGTGGACGTCGGCGAAGGCGTCGGGTGTCAGGGGGACGCCGTCGACGCTGATGCGCTCGTTCACGCTGGTCAGGTGCGGGCTGGTGAAGCGGCCGGTGCGCAGGTTGTGCTCCCGCAGCAGCCGCTCGACGATCCGCGCCGTCGAGGTCTTGCCGTTGGTGCCGGTCAGGTGCACGACCGGAAAGGCGCGCTGCGGGTCGCCGAGCAGCTCGCAGACCCGACGCACCGGCTCGAGGCGCGGCTCCATCGCGTCCTCGGGGGCCCGGGCCAGCAGCTCGCCGTAGACCTCGCGCAGCCGGGCGTGCTCGCTCACAGCCGTTCCACCTTCACGCGCGCGGCGAAGCCGTCACCGACGGTCGCGTCGACCACCCCCTCGCCCAGGGGCAGTGCCCCGAGGTCGCCCGTGGACCCGAACGAGTCGGCCAGGGTCTCGGAGACGACCAGGTGCTGGTGCTCCACGACCGCCTCCCACACCTCCTGCTCGCCCGCGACCGTGAGCCGGATGCGGTCCCCGACGGCCAGCCCCGCGTCCCGCCGAGCCTGCTGGACCACGCGGACGACGTCACGCGCCAGCCCGATCGCCGCGAGCTCCGGCGTGACGACCGTGTCGAGGACGACGAAGCCGCCGCCCGGCAGCACCTCCACCTCGTTGCCTCCACCGACCTTGTCGGGGTCGACCACCGTCTCGAGCGTGAACTCGCCGTCCTCCAAGGGGATCCCCGCGCAGACGACCCGTCCGCCGTCCGCCGTCCAGTCGCCGCTGCGGCCGCCCTGGATCGCCTTCTGCACCTCCGCGCCCAGGCGCGGTCCGGCGGTCCGCGCGTTCACGGTCAGCCGCTGGGTGACGCCGAAGTCCTGGGCGCCGGCGTCGGTGAGCTCGACGAGGCGTACCTGCTGGACGTTGAGCTCCTCGGCGATGATCGGGGCGTAGTCGCGCTCGAGCTCGGCAGCGCCGGGCGCCACCACGGTGAGCGAGGCGAGCGGCAGGCGCACCCGCAGGCCGGCCGCCTTGCGCAGGCTGAGCGCGACCGACGCCACCGAACGGGTCGTCTCCATCCGTCGGACCAGGTCGGGGGCATCGACGAGCGTGCCGGCGTCCGGCCAGTCGGTCAGGTGCACGCTGCGCCCGCCGGTCAGGCCGCGCCAGACCTCCTCGGTCACCAGCGGCAGCAGCGGGGCGGCCACCTGGCAGAGGGTGACGAGCGTCGTCCAGAGCGCGTCGAGGGCGTCGGCGTCCTCGCGCCAGAACCTCGAGCGCGTCCGGCGGATGTACCAGTTGGTCAGGACGTCGACGAAGTCGCGGACGCTCTGGCAGGCGGCGGCCACGTCCAGGGCATCCATCTGCTCCTGGACGGACGTCACGAGCCCACCCAGGCGCGCCATCAGGTAGCGGTCCATCACCTCGCCGTCGGGGTGGTCGGCCGGCTCGTAGCGCTTGGCCTCGTAACCCTCGCCCGAGTTGGATGCGTTGGCGTAGAGGGCGAAGAACGACCACGCGTTCCACAGCGGGAGCACCACCTGGCGGACACCGTCACGGATGCCCTCCTCGGTGACGACCAGGTTGCCGCCGCGCAGGATGGGTGACGACATCAGGAACCAGCGCATCGCATCGGAGCCGTCGCGGTCGAAGACCTCAGAGACGTCCGGGTAGTTGCGCAGGCTCTTGCTCATCTTGCGCCCGTCATGGCCCAGCACGAGGCCGTGAGCGATGCAGGTGCGGAACGCCGGCCGGTCGAACAGCGCCGTCGCCAGCACGTGCAGGGTGTAGAACCAGCCTCGCGTCTGCGGGATGTACTCGACGATGAAGTCGCCCGGGTAGTGGTGCTCGAACCACATCTGGTTCTCGAACGGGTAGTGCACCTGGGCGAACGGCATCGAGCCGGACTCGAACCAGCAGTCGAGCACCTCGGGCACGCGGCGCATCGTCGAGCGCCCGGTCGGGTCGTCGGGGTTCGGTCTGGTCAGCTCGTCGACGTAGGGCCGGTGGAGGTCGGCCGGCCGGACGCCGAAGTCGCGCTCGATCTCGTCCAGGGAGCCGTAGACGTCGAGCCGCGGGTGGTCGGGGTCGTCGCTCGTCCAGACCGGGATCGGACTGCCCCAGAAGCGGTTCCGGCTGATCGACCAGTCACGGGCGTTGCTCAGCCACTTGCCGAACGACCCGTCGCGGATGTGTGCCGGAACCCACTCGATCTGCTGGTTCAGCTCGACCATCCGGTCCTTGATCTCCGTGACCTTGACGAACCAGGAGGAGACCGCGCGGTAGATCAGCGGGTTGTCGCAGCGCCAGCAGTGCGGGTAAGGGTGGTCGTAGCTGTCCTGGCGGAAGAGCATCCCGCGGTCGCGCAGCTCGCGCAGCAACGGCTTGTTGGCCTCGAAGACCTGGAGGCCCTCGAAACGCGGGGCGATCGGCATGAACTCCCCGCGCGAGTCCACGGTCATCACGACCGGGACGCCGGCCGCGGTGCAGACGTTGAAGTCGTCCTCTCCGTGCGAGGGCGCGACCTGCACGATGCCGGTGCCCTCGTCGGTGGAGACGAAGTCGCCCTCCAGGATCGTGAAGGCGTTGGGTGCATCGGCCAACGACTCGACGAGGAACTCGAAGACGGGTGTGTACCGGCGTCCGACCAGCTCGCGGCCCTTGAGGGTCTCCACCTGCCGGGCGCCGTCCAGCTCGCGCTCGTACTCGGCCAGTCGCGCCTCGGCGAGCAGGTAGCGGTGACCGTCCGGGTGCTCCATCACGGCATAGTCGATGTCCGCGCCGACGACGAGGTTGCTGTTGGGCACGAGGGTCCAGGGCATCGTCGTCCAGGCCAGCGCGCGTTCGCCCGTCTCCAGCTCGAGCCAGACCGTGCTGGCCGGGTCCTGGCGCTGGCGGTAGACGTCGTCCATCCGCGTCTCGGTGTTGCTCAGCGGGGTCTCGCAGCGCCAGCAGTAGGCCAGCACCCGGAAGCCCTCGTAGACCAGACCCTTGTCCCACAACGTCTTGAAGGCCCACATCACCGACTCCATGTAGTCGGTGTCGAGGGTCTTGTAGTCGTTGGCGAAGTCGACCCAGCGGGCCTGGCGACCGACGTAGTCCTCCCACTCGGAGGTGTAGCGCAGCACCGACGTGCGGCAGGCGTCGTTGAACTCGGCGACGCCCATCGCCTCGATCTCGGACTTGTGCGTGATGCCGAGCTGCTTCTCGGCCTCGACCTCCGCGGGGAGCCCGTGGCAGTCCCAGCCGAAGCGGCGCTCGACCCGGCGACCGCGCATCGTCTGGTAGCGCGGCACGATGTCCTTGACGTACCCGGTCAGCAGGTGGCCGTAGTGCGGCAGGCCGTTGGCGAACGGCGGCCCGTCGTAGAAGACGAACTCGTTCTTGCCGTTCTCGCCGGCCTCGCGGTTCTCGACGGACGCGACGAACGTCCCGTCGTCGTCCCAGTAGCTCCGGACCCGGGCCTCGATCTCGGGAAACGAGACGGAGGCGGGCACAGGGGAACTGGGCACGGCGGAACTCTCCACACCTGGGGTCTGCGCGCCGGTGGTCACCTTCGGGTAGGTCATGCCTCTCCTCGTCACGGCTGTGCCAGTACGAGGACGACGACACCCGGCTGTCTCCCGGGCGGCACCGCGGTACCACCTCGCTTGCCGGCCTTGGCGGGCCGACCGCTCTGCGCGGCTGTCACGGGCCGTACCCGTCCGGTTCTAACGGCGACGACGGAGCGCGCGCTCTGCTGTCGCCTTCTTCCGGAGGCTCGCCGGTGATGGCCGGGTCGACGCCTGTCTCGAGGATCCTAGCCTCCGTGCCACGATGCCGTGCATGGCCAGCCCGCCCCAGACCCGCATCCGCTTGCCCGACCTCGGATGGCGCGGCCGGTGGCGCGCCCCGCGACGACGCTGGCTGGAGGTTCCCGGCCACGTCCTGCGCCAGGGGCGCGTCCTGCTGCCGGCACGCCGGGTGCCCCTCGGTGAGGTCGCCTCGCTGCGCTTCGTGCCCGGCAGCCAGACCCTGTCGTTGGCCGTGGACGCCGGTCGCGGTGAGGTCGTCGTGGAGCTGTTGCGGCTGACGCAGTTCAGGGAGCTCACCCGGACCCCGACCGAGCTCGAGGCCCTGGCCGACGGGCTCGCCCCCGCGCCCGTGGCGGACGGCGAGGTGGCGGTCGCCGCACTGCGGGCGCAGGCACGACACCTGGCGACCGAGCACTCCGGCGGCCCGATGGTGTCCCCGATGGCGCCCTACGTCGGCCAGGAGCGGGCGAGCTGGATGGAGCTGGGCAACCTCCTGCCGTGACACCCCTGTGGACAACCTCGGCGGCGCCGACCCAGCCGCGGCTACCCTGACGACGCACATCGGTCGCGAACTGCAGGGGGCAGCACGTGTCAGGGTTCGACGTCGTCACGGACGCGCTCGTGGACTTCGCGGGTGCCGTCGACGGCGCCACCGCCGAGCTGGGGTCGCTCGACCCGGCCACACCGATGGCGGAGGTCCCCGGCGCGGTGCCCGGCACGGCGACCGCGGCGGCGGCCGGTGATCTGGCGATCCGGCTGACGGTCGCCTGCCAGGCGCTGGCGGAGACGCTCGCGGAGGTGGCGGGCGCGGCACGGGGCAACGCCTCGACGTACGGCTCCTCCGACGGACGGGTGTCGCAGCACCTCACGACCGTGGGCGGCGCGCCGTGACCATCCTGACCGTGGAGAGCGTGATCGCGTGGCGCCCGGAGGCGCTCGGCACGGCAGCCGACGGCCTGGACGGCGTCGCGACCGACATCGACGCGGCCCGCCGCCGCGTGTCCGGAGCAGCGGACTCCCTCGGCGGCGTCTGGAACGGCCCGGCGGCCGACGCCGCCTCCGGGCGCATCTCCCGCGATGTCCGCTCGGCGACCCAGCTGGCGGAGGCGGTGCGATCGGCCCGGGACGCCCTGCGCACCGGCTCGACCGGCCTCGGCAGCGCCCGCACCACCCTGGTCGGCATCGTCAACGACGCGTCGGGGCGCGGCTTCCGGGTCGGGCCCGACGGCTCGGTCACGCCACCGCCCGTCCCGCCGGTGATGAGCTCGCCCGAGGCCGCCGACGAGGCCGCCGCACAGTTCGACCGGCAGGTCCGCGCGGTCGAACTGTAGGCGCAGCTGATCGCGAACTCGGTCTCGCAGGCACTGACCGCGGCCGGCGAGGCGGACCGCCGCACGGCCGAGATCCTGAACGGGGTCGAGGTTCCCGCCGGCCTGCGGCAGCGGGTCGAGGCGTTCCTGCGTGAGCTGGCGAGCTCGCGGGACCTGTACGCGGCGCTGGGGACGGCGGGCGGTCTGCTGGCCGGCGGCAAGGCCCTCAAGGACGCGTGGAGGCTCTTCACCAAGGGCAAGGCGTTCAGCGGCTTCCTGTCCAACGCCGTCCGGGCCACGATGACCCTTCCGGCGACAATGCGGTTCCTCACCGGCGCGGGGACGGCGGCAGACGCGGCGGCTGCCCTGCGGTTCCAGGGATTCGTCGGGAGGTTCGGGGCGGCGCAGAGCATCTTCCAGTTCGGCAAGCCCGCCAGCGGGTTCCTGGGAGGGGTGCGGACGGTGGCCGGCAAGGCGTTCCTGCCGCTGACCGTCGTCACCGGCGTTGCCGATGTCGTGACCGGCGGCGGATACGACGGGGCACGGGGGTGGGCGACCCGCGGATTCGGTGCGGCCGGGGCGATCGGTGCCGGAGCGCTGCTGACGGGGGCGCTGGCGAGCAACCCGGTCGGCTGGGCGATCGCCGGCGGGGCGGTGCTGGCCTACGGCGCCTGGTCGCTCGGCAACTACGTCTACGACAACTGGGACAGCATCACCGAGTTCGCAGGCAACGCCGCCGAGTGGACCGGTGACCGGATCGCCGACGTCGGCGAGGGCCTCTCGACCGCGACCGACTGGGCCGGCGACCAGCTGTCCAGCGCGGGCGAGAGCCTCGGCGACGCCGCGGACGCCGTCGGCGGCGTCATCTCTGGCGGACTCGACGCCCTGCCCGACGTCTCGATCTTCTGACCGGAGGAGCCCGTGAGCACCGCCGACCCTCTCGACGACACGGTCGAGGCCGACGACCCGGACGGTCCCGTCACCTCGTCGACCTCACCGACGAAGAGGTCGCCGTCCTCGCGGGCCGGGACGGCATCGTCGTCCTGCCATACCTGAACGGGCTGCCCGCAGGGCAGCGTGACGTGGCCACCGCTACCGCCTACCGCGGTCTCGTGGCCAGGGGGATGCTGGAGGCACCGACGCCCGAGCAGGCTCGCCAGGCCGAACGCGACGCGGTGAGCGACGACACCGCGAGCGTGGCGTACCCGGTGACGATGCCCGAGAACCTCGCGCACCTGCTCAGCCTGCGAGCCGGCGCCGACCGGGTCGTG
Source organism: Actinomycetales bacterium (assembly GCA_035646835.1). Lineage (GTDB taxonomy): Bacteria > Actinomycetota > Actinomycetes > Actinomycetales > DASROP01 > DASROP01. The sequence continues at coordinate 7,945 of DASROP010000175.1, forward strand.
TGCGCCGCCGTCTCCACAGCGCTCGGCCAGCACTTCTCGTACGCCCACGTCGTCGCGGACGTGGCCCTGCTCGAGGAGGTCACCGGCACCGGCCTGCACCGGTTCTCCCTGCTCGACGCCGACCGCCTCGCGAACCGGATCGGGACCTGGGTGCTCCACCCCGAGGCCACGCCGGGCCACGGCGACGAGGTCGTCCAGCTGCCGACCGGGGGCGACGACGACCCCACGCCACCTGACGAGCTGCTCGAGCGGCTCGGCTCGACCCTGGTGCGAGCCGACGTGGTGGTTCGGCAGGCGGACGACGACGGCGAGCCCGAGCTCGTCGGCCTCTTCAGCGGGCCGGCGGGTACGTACGTCTCGGTCACCGCGTTCGGCTCCCGCGCTCCGGTCGTCATCCGGCCCACGACCCCCGCCGAGGTCGAGGAGCAGCTTGCCGCCCGTGTGCGCGACGGCGGGCCGACATGACCGGACAGCGGCTGGACCTGCCCTGGCTGACATCCCGGTGGCAGAAGGCGGTGAACGTCTTCGTCTTGGCGGTCCCCTGGGTCGTCGGCGTCCCCGTGTTCCTCACCCAACCCGAGAACCGGCCCTTCGTGGTCGTCTTCGCTCCCCTGTTCACCGCCTTCATGCTGTGGCTGCGGGTGCGCCGCCGCTGGCTGCGGGACGGTCGGGTCCTGGTCCAGCGCCGCGTGTGGATGTTCACCCGCGAGGTGGACCTGCCGACCGCCCGGCACGTCGAGCTGCGGCGGCACGGGGGCGGGGTGGCGCAGCTCGTCGTCCGGCAGGAGAAGCGGGGGCGAGGCATCACGCTCGAGCTGCAGGCCCACACCGACTACCTCGACGCGTCGCGCGCGCCCGACCAGCTGGACGCGCTCGGGAAGGCCGTCGCCGGCGCACCGGCCACCGGGGCCGCCGAGGCTGGCCGGGTGATGAAGGCCCAGGCCGCGCACCTGCGGGACGGCGGCGAGCTGCACACCGCGCCCCTGGCGGCCTACGTCGGTCGGTCGGCACTGACGGGCGCTGCCAAGGCCGGCGGTGCCGCCGGCGGCACCAGCCTGTTCGACTAACCCCCCCTGACGATCAAGGAACTCCGCGACGATCAAGGAACTCCCGACCGGTCGGGAGTTCCTTGATCGTCAGGGAACTCCTTGAACGTGGGGGATCAGCGGCGGGCGACCTTGTGCTGGGCGGCCTGCGCGATGGGGCGCACCACCATCAGGTCGATGTTGACGTGCCGGGGGCGCGACAGGGTCCACGCGACGCAGTCGGCGATGTCGTCAGCGGTCAGCGGCTCATCGACGCCCTGGTACACCGCCGCGGCAGCCGCGGAGTCACCGCGGAAGCGGTTGAGCGAGAACTCCTCCGTGGCGACCATCCCCGGAGCCACCTCGATCACGCGCACCGGCTCCCCGCACAGCTCGAGGCGCAGGGTCGCGGCCAACGCGTGCTCCGCGTGCTTGGCCGCGACGTACCCGCCTCCGCCCTCGTACGCCACGAAGCCCGCCGTCGATCCCATCACCACGACGTCACCGCCACCACCGGCCCGCAGCGCCGGGAGCAGCGCCTGAGTCACCCGGAGGGTGCCGAGCACGTTGACGTCGTACATGGCGGCCCAGTCCTCGACCGAGCCGTCCGCGACCGGCTCCATGCCGAACGCGCCGCCGGCGTTGTTGACCAGCGCGTCGCAGGAGCCGACCTCGTCGGCCAGCCGCTCGACGTCCACCCCCCTCGTGATGTCGGCGGCGACCACGTGGCAACCGGTCTCGTCCGCGAGGGCCGCCAACCGGTCCTCGCGCCGGGCCACGGCGACCACCGACCAGCCGTCCGCCGCCAGCCGCCGCACCGTCGCCGCACCGATCCCCGAGCTGGAGCCCGTCACCACCACACGTCGCGTCGTCATGGGGCACATCCTTGCGCGCATCCGACGTCCGGGCTCTGGGAAGATGTCGGGCATGTCGAACCCATCGCCGCCGGCCATCCCCGACAAGCCGTCGCTCGACGGCCTCGAGGAACGCTGGACGCGCGTATGGGAGGAGCAGCAGACCTACGCGTTCGACCGCACCAAGACCCGTGACCAGGTCTTCTCGATCGACACTCCGCCGCCCACCGTCAGCGGGTCCCTGCACGTCGGACACGTGTTCTCCTACACGCACACCGATGTGATCGCCCGGTACCAGCGGATGAGCGGCCGCGAGGTCTTCTACCCGATGGGCTGGGACGACAACGGCCTGCCGACCGAGCGGCGAGTGCAGAACTACTACGGCGTCCGGTGCGACCCGTCACTGCCCTACGACGCCGAGTTCACGCCGCCGGAGAAGCCGGACCCCAAGCGGCAGCAGCCGATCAGCCGCGGCAACTTCATCGAGCTCTGCGAGGAGCTGACCGAGCAGGACGAGGCCGTCTTCGAGGACATGTGGCGCCGCGTCGGCCTCTCGGTGGACTGGTCGACGCTCTACACCACGATCAGCGACTCCAGCCGGGCAGTCGCCCAGCGCGGCTTCCTGCGCAACCTGGCCCGCGGGGAGGCCTACCTCGACGAGGCGCCGACCCTCTGGGACGTCACCGACCAGACCGCGATCGCCCAGGCCGAGCTCGAGGACCGGGAGCACGCCGGTGCGTTCCACCGCATCGCGTTCCACCGCGACGGCGCCGGCCCGGTCCACGTCGAGACCACCCGGCCCGAGCTGATCCCTGCCGTGGTGGCGCTGGTGGCCCACCCTGACGACGAGCGGTACCAGCCGCTGTTCGGCTCCACGGTGCACTCGCCCCTGTTCGGCGTCGAGGTGCCGGTGGTGGCACATCGGCTGGCCGAGCCGGAGAAGGGCTCCGGCGTCGCGATGATCTGCACGTTCGGCGACGTGACCGACGTCGTGTGGTGGCGAGAGCTGCGGCTGCCGACGCGCACGGTGATCGGCCGCGACGGGCGGCTGCACCGGGACACACCGACCTGGATCACGTCGGACGTCGGGCAGTCGGTGTGGGCCCAGATGGCCGGCAAGACGGTGTTCTCGGCCAGGGAGGCGATCGTCGCCGCGCTGCGTGACTCGGGCGACCTCGAGGGCGAGCCCCGGTCGATCAGCCACCAGGTGAAGTTCTACGAGCGAGGCTCGAAGCCCCTGGAGATCGTCTCCACCCGGCAGTGGTACATCCGCAACGGCGGCCGGGAGGAGACGCTGCGCAAGGAGCTCGTGGCCCGTGGGCGCGAGATCACCTGGGTCCCGGACTACATGCGGCACCGGTACACGAACTGGGTCGAGGGCCTCAACGGCGACTGGCTGATCAGCCGGCAGCGGTTCTTCGGCGTCCCGTTCCCGGTCTGGTACTCCCTCGACGACGAGGGCGAGCCACGCTACGACACGCCCCTGGTGGCGCCCGAGGGGTCGCTGCCGGTCGACCCGTCCACCGGCGTCCCCGCCGGCTACCGCGAGGACCAGCGCGGCAGGCCAGGCGGCTTCGTCGGCGACCCCGACGTGATGGACACGTGGGCGACGTCGTCGTTGTCACCGCAGATCGCCGGGCGATGGGAGACCGACCCCGACCTCTTCTCGCGCGTGTTTCCCGCCGACATCCGGCCCCAGGCGCACGACATCATCCGCACCTGGCTGTTCGCGACCGTCGTCCGCTCGCACTTCGAGCACGGCACGGTGCCGTGGTCGCACGCCGCGATCTCCGGGTTCGTGGTGGACCCCGACCGCAAGAAGATGAGCAAGTCCAAGGGCAACGTCGTCGTGCCGAGCGACATCCTCGACACGTACGGGTCGGACGCCGTCCGCTGGCGGGCCGCGATGGCCCGGCCGGGCACCGACTCGCCGTTCGACGAGGCACAGATGAAGGTCGGACGCCGGCTGGCCACCAAGGTGCTCAACGCCAGCAAGTTCGTGCTGTCCTTCCCCGCGCCGGACGGCGCGCAGGTGTCCGAGGCTCTCGACCGGGCGCTGCTGGCGGGGCTGGCCGACGTCGTCGACACCGCGACCGAGGCGTTCGAGGCGTTCGACTACACGCGCGCCCTCGAGGCGGCCGAGACGTTCTTCTGGACCTTCTGCGACGACTACCTCGAGCTGGTCAAGGACCGGGCGTACAGCGACGGCCCCGCGTCGGCATCGGCACGTGCGGCCCTGACGACGGCCCTCGACGTGCAGCTGCGGCTGTTCGCGCCGATCATGCCGTTCGTCACCGAGGAGGTCTGGTCGTGGTGGCAGACCGGGTCGGTGCACCGCGCCGTCTGGCCTTCCGCCGGCCCGCTCCGCGAGCTGTCCGGCGATGTCGACCCGCGGATGCTGGAGGTGGTCGGCGCCGCACTGGCCGGCGTCCGCAAGGCCAAGTCGCAGGCCAAGGTGTCGATGCGCACCGACGTCTCGCGGGCCACCGTCAGCGCCCCCACTGCCCAGCTCGAGCTCGTGCGTGCGGCCGCGGCCGACCTCAAGGGTGCCGGGCGGGTGGCCACGCTCGACCTGGTGGACGGCGGCGACTCGCTCACCGTGACGGGCGTCGAGCTCGTGCCGTCCACGTCCTGAGGCCGCAACGGGCCCCCTGACGTGAAGGCGCGATCAGCCGAGGCCGAGGACAGCCAGGGCCACGAGCCCTGCGGCGATGAGAGCGACGAGCGCCCACCACCAGCGGGCGCCGAGCAGGAGGACGGCGGCCAGCACCGGCACCGTCACCCCTGCGACCACCCCGGCCGCTGCTCCGAGCATGGAACCCGTGCGAGGTTCCCCGCCCGGGACGCCGAAGCCCGACGCCTCGAGGTAGAGCACGAGCAGGGCTCCTGCTGCGCCCAGCCCACCGGCCACCGCGAGCAGCGCGACGAGGGCGACCCGAACCCTCACGGCTGCCTCGTCCCCGGACGGCTCACGGCACGGTGCGGATCGCGTCGCACGCCACTGCCGTCCTGGTGGGAGTAGCCAGTTCGCCGACCCAGCGGTCAGGCGGACTTCTCGCGGCGCTCGCGCTTGCGCGGCTCGGCCTTCTCGCGCGGCACCAGGGTCGGGTTGACGTTCTCCAGCACGACCTCGCGGTTGATCACGACGCGGGCGACGTCGTCCCGCGAGGGGACGTCGAACATCACCGGCAGGAGGACCTCTTCCATGATCGCCCGCAGGCCGCGGGCGCCGGTGCCGCGCAGCACCGCCTGGTCGGCCACCGCGTCGATCGCGTCGTCCGTGAACTCCAGCTCGACGCCGTCGATCTCGAACATGCGCTGGTACTGCTTGACGAGCGCGTTCTTGGGCTCCGTGAGGATCTTCACGAGGGCCTCGCGGTCGAGGTTCGACACGGTCGTGATCACCGGCAGCCGGCCGATGAACTCGGGGATCAGCCCGAACTTCAGCAGGTCCTCCGGCATCACCTCGCCGAACAGGTCCAGCTCGTCGTCGCGGTTGTGCAAGGTGGCCTGGAAGCCGATCCCGTGCCGGCCCACCCGCCCGGAGATCATCTCGTCGAGCCCGGCGAACGCCCCGCCGACGATGAACAGCACGTTCGTGGTGTCGATCTGGATGAACTCCTGGTGCGGGTGCTTGCGACCGCCCTGGGGCGGCACGGAGGCCGTCGTCCCCTCCAGGATCTTCAGCAGGGCCTGCTGGACGCCCTCGCCGGACACGTCCCTGGTGATCGACGGGTTCTCGCTCTTGCGGGCGATCTTGTCGACCTCGTCGATGTAGATGATCCCGGTCTCGGCCTTCTTGACGTCGTAGTCGGCGGCCTGGATCAGCTTGAGGAGGATGTTCTCGACGTCCTCGCCCACGTAGCCCGCCTCGGTCAGCGCCGTGGCGTCGGCGATCGCGAACGGGACGTTGAGCATCTTGGCCAGCGTCTGGGCCAGGTACGTCTTGCCGCAGCCGGTCGGCCCGATCAGCAGGATGTTCGACTTGGCCAGCTCGACCGGGTCGTCGCTCTTCTTGTTCGTCGGCTCGCCGGCCTGGATCCGCTTGTAGTGGTTGTACACCGCCACCGCGAGGGCCTTCTTGGCCGGCTCCTGCCCGACGATGTACTGCTCGAGGAAGTCGAAGATCTCACGCGGCTTGGGCAGCTCGACGAGGCCGAGCTCGCTGGCCTCGGCCAGCTCCTCCTCGATGATCTCGTTGCAGAGGTCGATGCACTCGTCGCAGATGTACACGCCGGGTCCGGCGATCAGCTTCTTGACCTGCTTCTGGCTCTTGCCACAGAACGAGCACTTGAGCAGGTCGGCGCCGTCTCCGATGCGTGCCACGAAGTTCCTTCCTCCCGGGTCCGCAGCCGCGGACCTCGACTCCATTGGACACCACCCGTGCTCGCCTGTCAGCGCCTGGCGGCACCTCGTGCGGGCTCGGGCGTGTCAGAACGACCCGAAGAACGATCAGGCCGGGGTGGCCAGGCGGCCCTTTCGGCTCGGGAGCACCTGGTCGATCAGGCCGTACTCCAGCGCCATCCCGGCGGTGAGGATCTTGTCGCGCTCGATGTCCTCACGGACCTGGTCGGCCGAGCGGTTGGAGTGCGAGGCGATGGTCTCCTCCAGCCAGGTCCGCATCCGCAGGGCCTCGGCGGCGTGGATCTCGATGTCGGAGGCCTGGGAGTAGCCGCCGTTCGACATCGCCGGCTGGTGGATCAGCACCCGGGCGTTCGGCAGGGCGAGCCGCCGACCCGGCGCCCCCGCGGCGAGCAACACCGCTGCGGCGGAGGCGGCCTGCCCCAGGCACACGGTCTGCACGTCGGGCTTGACGAACTGCATCGTGTCGTAAATCGCCGTCAGCGCCGTGAAGGAGCCGCCCGGTGAGTTGATGTACATGGTGATCTCGCGGTCGGGGTCCTGCGACTCCAGCACGAGGAGCTGGGCCATGATGTCATCGGCCGAGGCGTCGTCCACCTGCACGCCGAGGAAGATGATCCTGTCCTCGAACAGCTTGGTGTAGGGGTCCTGGCGCTTGAAGCCGTAGGCCGTGCGCTCCTCGAACTGCGGCAGGATGTAGCGGCTCGAGGGCACGTCCGGGACGCCGGCACCTCGGGCGGTGGGTCGGGGGTCGATCATCGGGTGGCTCCTAGGTGTCGGGGAGGACGACGGGCGCTCGGTCAGGCGTTGGTGCCGCCGCCGCCGCTGACGTCACCGGCGTTGGCCTCGACGTGGTCGACGAAGCCGTACGCCAGCGCCTCGGCCGCGGTGAACCAGCGGTCGCGGTCGGCGTCGGCCGTGACCTGCTCGATGGACTTGCCGGTCTGTTCGGCGGTGAGCTCGCTGATCGTCTTCTTCATGTGCAGGATCAGCTCGGCCTGGATGCGGATGTCGGTCACCGTCCCGCCGAAGCCACCGGACGGCTGGTGCATCATGATCCGCGCGTGCGGGGTCGCGTAGCGCTTGCCCTTCGCGCCGGACGACAGCAGGAACTGCCCCATCGACGCCGCCAGGCCCATCGCGACGGTCGCCACGTTGGGCTTGACGAACGTCATCGTGTCGTAGATCGCCATTCCCGCCGTGACCGAGCCGCCCGGTGAGTTGATGTAGAGCCAGATGTCCTTGTCCGGGTCCTCGGCCGCCAGCAGCAGCATCTGCGCGCAGATCGCGTTCGCGTTATCGTCGCGGACCTCCGAGCCGAGCCAGATGATCCGCTCCCGCAGCAGCCGCTGGTAGATGTGGTCGTCCAGGCCGAAGGCCTGGCCATTTCCTCGGCTCGCCGGAAGGTCGACGTCCGGCATGCGCTCGCCCACGCTCATCGCTCCATCCTCGTCTGGTGACTGGCCCGACCCACCTCCTGCGGCGGTGCCGTGCCTCGTGATCGACCCTAACGCGGGGTCCCGACGCCGCACTCCCGCCACGGCGGGTGTTCGCTGACGGCGCACGGGGGCATTCCCGGTGGGAAGGATCAGAGGCGGACGGCGGCGGGGTCGTCCGCGCGGGGCGCGTCGGCGTCCGGGTCGGGCTCGGCGGCCGCGTCGTCGTCCCCGGCGTCCGGCTGCTCCTGTCGGGGCGCCAGCGCCTCGAGGTCGACGTCGTTGCCGGAGGCGTCCTTGACCTCGGCGCCCTCGAGGACGGCCGCCAGGGCCTTGCGCCGGGCGACCTCCGCGACCATCGCGGGCACCTGCCCGGCCTCATCGACGGCCTGGGCGAAGGCGTTGGGGTCCATGCCGTAGCGGGGGGCGGTGGCGACGAGGTACTCGATCAGCTCGTTCTGGCTGACCGACACCTCCTCCTTCTCCACCACCGCGTCGAGCAGGAACTGGGTGCGGATGGACTTGCCGGCCTCCTCGGTGACCTCGGCGCGGTGCTCGTCGTCCTCGAGACGGTCCTCGTTCTCCAGGTGACGGTGCACCTCCTCCGTGACCAACGACTCGGGAACCGGCACCTCGACGGCGTCCAGCAGGGCCTCCAGCACGCGGTCGCGGGCCTGCACGCCCTGCTCGAACGCCTTGGCCTTCGCGGCCTGCTCGCGCAGGTCGTCGCGGAGCTCGTCGAGGGTGTCGAACTCGCTCGCCAGCTGGGCGAAGTCGTCGTCGGCGTCGGGCAGCTGGCGCTCCTTGACCGACTGCAGCGTGACGGTGATGTCGGCGTCCTGACCCGCGCGGTCGCCGCCCGCGAGCTCGGCGACGAAGGACTTGCTCTCGCCGGCGCTCAGACCGGTCAGCGCCTCGTCCAGACCGTCGAGCATCGTGCCCGCGCCGACCTGGTACGACAGGCCCTTGGCGGTCTCGATCTCCTCGCCGTCGATCTCGCCGTAGATGTCGATCGAGACGAAGTCGCCGTCGGCCGCGGTCCGGTCCACGCCGAGCAGCGTGCCGAACCGCTCACGCAGCTGGTCGAGGCGCTCGTCCACGTCGGAGTCGGTGACCTCGACGTCGTCCACCGTCACGCTCAGCGTGGAGTAGTCCGGCAGCTCGATGGTGGGCCGGACGTCGACCTCGACGGTGAACTTGAGGTCGCCGCCGTCCTTCGCGTCGGGCACATCGGTGACCTCGACCTGCGGCTGACCCAGCGGCCGAAGCTCGTTCTCCTCCGCCGCCTGGCCGTAGAACTTCGGCAGGGCGTCGTTGACCGCTTCCTGCAGGACAGCGCCGCGCCCGAACCGCTGGTCGATCACGCGCGGCGGGACCTTGCCCTTGCGGAAGCCCGGGACGTTGACCTGCTCGGCGATGGTCTTGTAGGCCGACGACATGCTCGGCTCGAGCTCGTCGAATCCCACCTCGACGGTCAGCTTCACCCTGGTCGGGTTGAGGGTCTCGACGGCACTCTTCACAGCGGGGCTTCTCCTGGGAATTCGGGGTTCGAGCGGTGCTGGCGGTCCGCAGCGGGGCGCGGGAGCACGCATCAGCCGCACGGACGTCGGCCGCCATCCTAACGGCCCGCCGCAGCACGGCCGAATCGGCAGGCACCCTGTTCGAGCGGGACGTGTCGGGGTACCCGGATTCGAACCGGGGGCCTTCCGCTCCCAAAGCGGACGCGCTACCAAGCTGCGCCATACCCCGCGAGCGCCTCGCGGGCGCCGAGCCCAAGGGTAGGGCCTCGGGCGTCAGCGGCGGGGACGCAGCAGCACGACCGGGATCTGACGTTCGGTCTTCTGCTGGTAGCTGTCGTAGGCGGGCCAGATCCCGGCCATCAGCGTCCACAGCCGGGCCCGCTCCCCGCCGGTCGCAGTGGTGGCGGTGGCGTGGAAGACGTCCGGTCCCACCTGCACCTCGACCTCCGGGTCGGCGACCAGGTTGAGGTACCAGGACGGGTGCCTGGCCCTGCCTCCCCACGAACCCGCCACCACGTAGCCGTCGCCGTCCCGGCCGTAGATGAGAGCGGTGCGGCGGCGGACGCCGGTCCTGCGTCCCGTGGTGGTCAGCAGCAGCGTCGGCGCACCCTTCCACCGGTGCCCGCGTTCTCCGTCGGTCTCGACGTACTCGTGGATGTGGGCGGCGACCCAGCCGGTCGGGCTGTCCGTCGGCGGGGACTCGGTCGGGCTCATGCCCGCGGCAACGACCTGCCGGACCCTGCTCTTCCCGGCCAGTAGGCTGTGCGCGGCGCCGGCCCGCCCGGCCCCGCGGGTGTAGCTCAATGGCAGAGCCCCAGCCTTCCAAGCTGGTCATGCGGGTTCGATCCCCGTCACCCGCTCCAGGTATTTCCGCAGGTCAGAGGCGGTTTTTGACGTCCGGAGGACTGACCGCCGATGACCTCCAGAACCCCCTTCAGACCCCTGTTTAGCCCACGGCTAACCCACGTGTAACCCACGCGGCCGCGCCTTGCCGCTCGACGATCAGGGACCCGCCGCCCTGCTGCTCATGGCGGTTGTGGGTCCATCCAGAACAGGCGGTGGACGCGGAACGCTTCGATGAGGGCAGGGTCGTCGGGGTGCAACGGGACGGATCGGGTCTGTGTGAGCAGGGCGGAGGCGTCACCGTCGTCGCCTCGCTCGAAGACAGCCCACAGCGTGAGCTCGTCGCCGTGACGTGACTCGAACTGCACACCGTCGATGAGGTCTCGGGACCCGTCATGCAGGTCGTACAGCCAGGCGGCGATCGCCTGGGTCAGTGCTCGCGGCGCGGACAGCCGAAGGACCCCCGCGTCGACGTCGACCAGGCCGTACTGGAGGGCGTCGCGGAGAAAGACTGCCCGCAGCGTGGGCAGGGACTCCTTGTCCGTAACCGCGCAGAAGTCACCGGATAGAGACGCAGTGCTCGCTTCCCGCGGCGTCAGCCAGCTGATCGGCACCACACCCGGCTGTTGGGTCGGGTATCGCTCGGCGTCCTCGGGATCAACAGCGATTGTCGCGAGGTCCTCGTCGAGCAAGGGATCTGGCCGGAACGGGGCGAGGACCTCGAGCAGGCAGACGACCATGCTGCGGCCGGCATAGACCGTCCGGAACGACCCGCGGGGATCATCCCAACGGCCGACGAACCGGCCGGTGCTGCCGACGTGGTGCCACGGCGTCCACGCCCACGGGTCAGGGCGGTACCCGACCCGCCACACCCGTCCCGGGTCGGACACGACGGCCAGTCCTCCCGCTGGGGTGAGCAGGATCCGTTGGACCACCTCGGCCGTCAGCCGGTGGCGGCGAACGCACGCGCCGCGCTCAGAACGACAGGACCGACTTCGTCAAGGTCGCCTTCTCGTAGCAGCCTGGCCGGCGAGCGGTCCTCCAGTTGCGGGTTCAACCCCTGGAACCAGGCTTGCACGACCTCGGCACTGTCGTTCTCCGCGACCAGGGTCGCGATCTGGTACGCCAGTCGCAGTCGGCGTTCGTCGGTCT
>DASROP010000176.1:0-4066 GCA_035646835.1 Actinomycetales bacterium
CCCGGACGGTCAGCGTGCGACGGTGGGTCGTCCCCTCCGCGACGGGCGGCAGGGTCGCGTCGTGCGCGGCGAACCCGGGACCGGGGTCGGCGTGGGGGTCCGGGCCGACGTCCGCATCGGCGTCGTCGTCGGCGCCGCTCCCGGCGTGGCCGTGCGCCGCGTGCGCGTCCGCTGACGTGGCGTCCTGCTCGGCTGGACCGGCCGGCGCGCCGGTGACGTCCACCTGCAGGGTCATGCCCATCTGACGGTGCCCGGCGACGGAGCACCAGCCCGCGAGGTCGCGACCGACCACTCCGGCGTCGACCGTCGCCTCCGCCCCGGGAGCGAGCCGGTCGGTACGGGCCCCGGTGTCGAGCACGAGGTCGTGGCGGTCGTCACCGGTGTTCCGGAACACGATCACCAGCCGGTCGCCGGCCGGTATCTCGATGGCGCCCGGCACGAACCGCATGCCCTCGACCGTCAGCTCGACCGTGGTCGTGCGCCCGCTGGCCTGGACGTCGGCGGCAGTAGCAGCCGCTCCGGGCAGACCGGCGGCGGCAGGGTCCGCGGCCACACCGGCTGCAGCGGCGAGCACGACGGCGGCCAGCCCGGCGGCCGCGAGACCCAGCCGGCGCTGCGCGGGCACGCCGTCCGGCTGCTGCTGGGTCGGCGGGCGGCGCGAGACGAGGACGGCTCGCACGATCAGCGGCAGGAAGCTGGCGAGCGCGATCAGCACCACCATCGAGGCCAGGACGCGGACGGCGCTCGGGACCGGCAGCACGGACACCAGCAGGCCCGCGTTGGTCGCCGAGATGCGTGCTGCACCACCACGTCCGAGCTCGGCGGTGGTCGCGCGGAGGGCGTTCGGCCCGCCACCGAGCACGACCGGTACGAGGTATGCCAGGGCGCCCAGCAGCACCTGCGCGGCAAAGCCCACCAGCAGTGGGGCGGTCAGCCACGCGGCGCGCTCGTGGGCCTGCTCCCAGTCGGCTGCGGTGGCGAGGCCGACCGCGAGCGCTGCCAGGGTGCCGGCCAGCCAGACCAGGCCGGCGAGCACCGACATGGTGGAGAAGGCGGTGGGCGGCTTGCGCCGCACCTCCTCGACGTGCGGCGCGCAGACGACCAGGAGAGCGGCCAGGTAGGCGACGGCACCCGCGGCCGCGGCGCTGAGGACGCCGGCGAGGGCGCCGCCGACCGTCACGGCGATTGCAGCCAGGAGTGCGGGAAGGGCCCGCCGGGCGACCTGCTCCGACCCGTCGGTCATTCGCGTCCGGAGCATCGTCGGCCAGAGGGTCACGAGCGTGCCGAGCACCGTCAGGCCGACCCACCCGAGCAGGTTCACGACCGAGTGGGCGACGACGGTGCGCGCGTGCGCTGCGTCACTGAGCTGGCCGCGCGACATGAGCACCCCGAGCGCGACGCCGACGGGCAGTAGCGAGCCGGCTGCCACGTAGTAGCGCACGGTCGCCCCGAAGCGTGAGGGCAGTGCCCGGCGCATCCGGCGCAGCAGGCCCACGGCGTGCCAGCACGACGTGACGACCACAGCGGTGCCGCCCAGGAGCACGAGGGGCCAGGCGCCGGCGACCGTTCCGACGACCACGGCGACGACACCGGCGTTCAGCAGCGCCAGCCTGGCCGCGCGGCCGGCGGCCATGTCCTCGTCCGGCAGCTTGAGCAGCGCGGCGGCGAAGTGCCAGCTCCAGATGAGGATCGCGTTGCTGACCGCACCGAGGAGCAGCAGGTGCACCAGCAGCCAGCGGGATGCGGGGACGAAGGGGTGCACGAGGGTCGCCACCAGCAGGACGACCAGCCACACCACGACCACCGAACCCGCACGCTGGTGCCACGCCGTCCTGCCCCGGCCCCTACCGGTGCCCACGCTCATGCCGCGCTCGCCACGACCGGGACGGCGGGAGCCCGCCGGGCCGGAGCGCTGGTCCCGGCAGTCGCTGCCGAACAGACGGCGGTCGCCACGAACAGCAGTACCGACACGATGTTGAGCACCCCGCCGACCTGCCAGGCGACCTCGATGCCGCGCACGTCACCGACCACCACCCGCAGGGCAAGGGAGCCGTGCAGCAGCGCGACCGGCACGTACATGAACGGGTGGTACGGCAGGGGGCGGCGGAGCACCGCGGGAAGGATCACCGGCGCGTGCGCCATCACCATCGACATCACGAAACCGAGGAAGACGCCGTGCACCACGGCGTCGTAGCCACCGCCGTCCAGTACCGGGCCCCTGACCAGCCAGGTACCTCCGGCCGCCGCCAGCCACGCGTAGCCCGCCAGCAGGCAGGCGGCCATGTAGCGCGGCAGGCCCGTCGACCGGATGGTCCTGCGCGCGACGTCGAACACGAACAGCCAGGCACACAGCCCGACGACGGCGAGACCCAGCACCGCGTAACCCACCGCCGGCCACAGCAGCGCGGCCAGGGCCCCGACGACGACCCCCGCCGACAGGACGTCGGCGAGCGGCTCCGCACTCGGGGGGAGCACCGCCACGCGGGCCAGCTCCAGGCGCTCCCCGACGATGGTCAGCACGAGGAAGCCCGCCAGCCACGGCAGCAGCCACGGCACCGGCACACCGCCGAACCACAGCAGCGCACCACCCGTGGCCAGCACGGCACCGCCCGCCTGGGCCAGGACGGCGGCTGCCGGCAGCCGCCGCCACAGCGGCACGTAGACCGCGACCAGGACGGCGGAACCGACGACGAGACACGCGGCACCTGCGTTGCGGGGCAACGGCGAGAGCAGGAGGAGGCCACCGAGACCCAGCCCTGCCGGAGCGCCGAAGCCCCAGACCCGGCCGAGGGCCACGGCACGCTCCAGGGACACGAGCGTGCCGACGAAGCCGAAGACGAGCAGGACGCCGTGGACGTCGGGCAGGCGGTCCCACCGCAGAGGTGCGGGCAGACCGAGCAGCATCAGGGCGGCGTCCAGGCCGGCGAGCAGGGCGACGCCGCCCGGGACGAGGAGGGCGACGCGGCCGAGCGGTGGACGGCGGCGTTCACCCACGGTCGGTCTCCACGGCCCGTGGGTCGGCGGCCGCCGGGTCGGCCCTGTCGGTGTCGGGGGCCTGACCACCAGCGTGCTGGGCCGTCAGCAGGTGGAGCCTGCAGGCACCGGGCTCGGAGAACGGCAGCATCGCCGTGCGCTCCGGGTCACCGCCGTACACGTCGTAGGCGCCGCGGACGATGCCGAGGTGGACGTTGCAGACCACGTCGGTGTGGCGCTTCGCTGCGTCGAGGAGGGGGCAGCGTCGCAGTGCGGCGGTCGTGGCCCTGGCGTCGGGCCGGGGGTCGAAACCGAGGCCGCGCAGCAGCTCGACGGTGCGGCGCCGTCCGGTGGTGGCGCTCCTGCGGCCGGAGCCCGCCTCGGCAGCCAGCTCTCGACCCCACCGGCGCCCCGTCTCGAGCGCGTCGGCGACGGGATCGGCGCTGGTCCGCTCCAGGTGGCCGGCCAGCGCCGTCGCGAGGCCCGCGTAGTCGCGGACCCGCGGGTCGGGCTCGACGTTGTCGGTGGCAGCCGTGTAGAGCCCGGCCGGCCGGCCGCGACCCTGCGCGGCTGCGCGCCCGCGGTCGGCGAGGCCCCGGTCGACCAGCGCGTCGAGGTGCTCGCGCACGGTGTTGGGGTGCAACCCCAGGTCGGCGGCAAGGTCGGCGATCGTCGCGGGAGCGCTGAGCTGCTGCAGCCGCTCGAGCACCGCGGCCCGCTGGCCGGAGAGCGTGAGGCCCTCCTGACCCGACCGGACCGGGGCCGGACCCAAGGGCTCGGGGTCGACGTTCTTTTCCACGGTGGCTACTGTAGTAAATTACTGGCCAGCAGGCCAGGCAGGCTGGCCCCAAGGAGAAATCGTGACCACCACAACCACCCCCAAGCCCACCACGGACGTCGTCGTCGCCACCAGCGCCGACGACTCAGCCGCCGTCGAGGCCGTCAAGGCGCACCACGCCGAGCTCGCCGGGCAGCTGCACGTGCTCACCGAGCACGTACTGACGACCAGCACCGGCGACAGCGCCGCGTTCGAGGAGTCCCGCACCCGGCTGCTCGCTTTCTGTACCCGTGACCTGGTGCCCCACGCCGGGGC
>DASROP010000177.1:0-8620 GCA_035646835.1 Actinomycetales bacterium
GTCTCGATCAGCTGCGGCATGGCTGAGACCTTACGGCTCGTCGGGGGTACGGAACTCGCATCGGGGTCCGGGCGCTCGCGCCAGCCGCCGGTCGAGGGTGACCAGCGGCGCGTCGAGCGACTCGGCGAGCGCCACGTACCAGCCGTCGTACGTGGTCAGGTTCTCGCGTAGCGCCCACACCCGCTCAGCCAACGCCTCGTAGGCGAACAACTCGACCGGCAGGGCCACGAGCTCTCGGTGCGCACTCCTCGCGACATCCGCCGGCACCGAAGCAGCGGATACGGCCTTGCGCAGCACGTTGGCGACCTCGACCGGCATCAGGTGCGGTGCGGCCAGCGACTCGGCCTCCATCTGCCGGTCCGCCCACGCGCCTTCAGCGCCAGTCCCGACGAGAGCGGCGACGACGACGCCGGCGTCGAGGACAGCGCTCATGTCCGGTCGGCGTGCAGGTGCTCCAGGATCTCCTCGGCGGAGATGCCCGTACCGGACCTCTCCCTTCTCTTGCGGACCCGGTCGAGCCACTCCTCCATCGTCATCTTCCCGGCGAGCTCGATCACCTCGGCCCGCATGTACTCCTGAAGAGACTGGCCCGCGCGCCTGGCTCGCGCGGCGAGCTCGTCGCGGACGCCGTCCGGGACGTTGCGGATCGTCATCGAGACCGGCACAGCAGCATTATGCATGTCGTCCTGCGCCAACGTCAACGGAGCGTGTCAGGTGGCCGCGACGCGGTCGATCACGAGCGGGCCGACGTCCGGGCGCGAGCCCTCGGGCGCGACGTCGAAGGCGCCCTCCAGCGCCGCGACGGCCCGCTCGAAACGCTCGGGGGTGTCGGTGTGCAGGGTCATCAGGGGCTCCCCGCCCCGCACCACGGCACCGGGCTTGGCGTGCAGCTCGATGCCGGCACCGGCCTGCACCGGGTCCTCCTTGCGGGCCCGGCCGGCACCGAGGCGCCAGGACGACGTGCCCACCGCGAGGGCGTCGAGCCTGATCAGGACGCCGTCCGCCGGCGCGAGCACCTGGTGGGTCTCGCGGGCGGTCGGCAGGGGGGCGTCCGGGTCACCGCCCTGAGCACTGATCATCGCCCGCCAGGAGTCCATCGCGCGCCCGTCGTGCAGTGCGTCGGCGGGATCGATGTCGTCCTGGCCGACGGCCGCGAGCATCTCGCGCGCCAGGGCCAGGGTGAGCTCGACGACGTCCGCCGGTCCGCCACCGGCCAGTACCTCGACGGACTCGGCGACCTCCAGGGCGTTGCCGACCGTGAGCCCCAGCGGGGTGGACATGTCCGTGATCAGCGCCACCGTGGTGACCCCGGCGTCCGTGCCCAGGTCGACCATCGTGCGCGCGAGCTCACCGGCCGCGGAGACGTCCTTCATGAAGGCGCCGCTGCCCACCTTCACATCCAGCACGAGGGCACCGGTCCCCTCCGCGATCTTCTTGCTCATGATCGACGAGGCGATCAGGGGCAGCGACTCGACGGTGCCGGTGACGTCACGCAGGGCGTACAGCTTCTTGTCGGCCGGGGCCAGCGACGCACCGGCCGCGCAGATCACCGCGCCGACGTCCTCGAGCTGGGCGAGCAGCGCCTCGCCGGTCAGGTCGGCCCGCCAGCCGGCGACCGACTCCAGCTTGTCGAGCGTGCCGCCCGTGTGGCCGAGCCCCCGCCCCGAGAGCTGCGGCACCGCGACCCCGCAGGCAGCCACCAGCGGCGCGAGCGGAAGCGTGATCTTGTCGCCCACACCTCCGGTCGAGTGCTTGTCGGCGGTGGGGCGGGACAGCGACGAGAAGTCCATCCTCTCCCCGGAGGCGATCATCGCCGCCGTCCACCGGGAGACCTCCCGACGGCTCATCCCGTTGAGCAGCACCGCCATCGCGAGCGCCGACATCTGCTCCTCCGCGACGTCGCCGCGCGTGTAGGCGTCGAGCACCCAGTCGATCTCGGCGTCCGACAGCTCGGCGTGGTCGCGCTTCGCCCGGATGACGTCGACGGCGTCGAAAGCGTTACCCATCGGCCCCCCTGCCAAGGTCGTCGGGGCCGAAGGCGTCGGGCAGCACCTCGGCCAGGGTCTGCACCCCGCGCACCGTCTGCAGCTGGAGGTCCGCTCCGCCGTGCTCGGCCAGCAGCTGGCGGCAGCGGCCGCACGGCATCAGCACCTCGCCGCGCGCATCCACGCAGACGAAGGCCACCAGCCTTCCGCCACCACCGGCGTGCAGCGAGGACACGAGCCCGCACTCGGCGCAGAGGGTGACACCGTAGGCGGCGTTCTCGACGTTGCAGCCGACGACCACGCGCCCGTCGTCGGTCAGCGCCGCCGCCCCCACCCTGAAGTGCGAGTACGGCGCGTAGGCGCGCTCCATCACCGCGGTGGCGGCCGCGCGCAGCGCGTCCCAGTCGACGGCCCGGCCGCCGGTCACGACTTGACGTAGGGCTGGCCGTCGGCGGCCGGCGCCCGCACGCGCCCGACCAGGCCGGCCACCGCGAAGATCGTCGCCAGGTACGGAGCCATCAGCATGAACTCCCCGGGGATCGGGGTGCCCACGATCCCCAGCAGGCTCTGCAGCTGGTCGGCGAAGCCGAAGAGCAGGGCGGCGCCGAGGGCACCCAGAGGGCTCCACCGGCCGAAGATCATCGCGGCCAGCGCGATGAAGCCCTTCCCCGCGGTCATCTCCTGGCCGAAGGCGCCCACCGAACCCAGTGTGAAGAACGCGCCGCCGATGCCGGCGACCGCGCCGCCCATCACCACGTTGCGGAACCGCAGCTGGTTGACGTTGATGCCGACGGCGTCGGCGGCCTGCGGGTGCTCCCCCACCGCACGGACCCGCAGCCCCCATCGGGTCTTGAACAGGGCGATGTGGACGACGATCACGGTCGCGTACATCAGGTAGACGATGACGGACTGGTCGAAGAGCACTCGGCCGAGCACCGGGATGTCGCCGAGGAGCGGCAGCTTGAGACGGTCGAACGTGTCCGGTGTGTTGAGCACGTTCTGCTGCGGGGCCAGGAGCTGGCTGTACAGGAAGCTCGTGACACCGATCACCAGCACGTTGAGGACGACACCGACGATGATCTGGTCGACCAAGTACCGGATCGCGAAGACGGCGAGGAGAGCGCCCACCGCGGCACCGGCGATCGGGGCCGCCACCAGACCGACGTAGGGGTTGCCCACCACGCTGGCCACGACGGCCGACAGGAACGCCCCGGCCAGCAGCTGGCCCTCGATGGCGATGTTGATCACGCCGGCGCGCTCGCAGAGCACCCCGGAAAGGGCACCGAACACGAGGGGGACCGCCAGCAGGAGGCTGCCCTGCAGCAGGCCGACCAGCGAGATGCCGCCCGTCCCCGCGATGGCCCAGCACAAGAACGCGAAGATGAAGGAGACACCGAACGTGATGCCCAGCCAGACCGGCGTCCGACGCCCGCGGCTGGTCTTCACCGCGGAGTAAGCGGCGATGGCGAGGCAGAGCAGAGACAGCAGGATGGCGACGGTCCGGGAGGGGACCTCCAGCGGCGCGAGCTGCACCTTGTCGGCGCTGTACGAGAGCCCCAGGATGCTGCTGCGCCCACCCTCGGCGAGGACTCCGAACGCCATCAGGGCGATCACGCCGAGGACCGCGTAGGTGATCGGCCCCCTCCAGCTCACCGGCTGGACGACGTCGGCGGACGCCGGCGCCTCCGGGCCGGACGCCGGCTTGGTCAGCGTGGCGGTCATGCGTTCCACCCCTTCGACACCTGGCCGACGCCGACGTTCCCCTTGGTCCGGATCCGGAAGACCGCCCGAACCAGCGGCGGTGCCGCGATGAACAGCACGATCAGGGCCTGCAGGATGAGGACCAGGTCCACCGACGTGCCCGTCGACGCCTGCATGCCGATCCCGCCGGCGCGCAGCCCACCGAACAGCAGGCCCGCCAGCACCGTGCCTACCGGGGAGCCGCGACCCAGCAGGGCGACGGTGATGGCGTCGAAGCCGATCCCGCCCGAGACGCCGGCGGTGAGGTAGCCCGACGTGCCGAGCACCTGGCTGACACCGGCCAGCCCGGCGAGCGCGCCGGCGACCAGCATCACCCCGGTGTAGCTGCGCTCGACGCTGATCCCCGCCGTCCGGGCGGCGTTGGGGTTGGCGCCGACGGCCCGGAACCGGAAGCCGATCGTGCTGCGGGCCAGCAGCCACCACACGAAGGCCGCGGCAAGGAGCGCGAGGACGAAGCCCAGGTGCAGGCGGAAGCCGGCGCCGAGCAGGAGCGGCAGCTCGGCAGCGGGCGCGACGACCGGGCTGATCGGGTCGGTGCGGCCCTCACGCTGGAACGCCTTTAGACCGAGCAGGTACACCACGAGGAACCGGGCGACGTAGTTGAGCATGATCGTCGTGATCACCTCGTGGGCGCCGGTCCGGGCCTTGAGCAGGCCCGCAATCCCGCCCCACACCGCGCCGGCCGCCATGCCCGCCGCGATCGCCACGACCAGGTGGATCACGATCGGCAGGTCCCAGGTGAACCCGACGTAGGCCGCCGCGATGGAGGCCGCGATGATCTGGCCCTCGGCACCGATGTTGAACAAGCCTGCCCGGAACGCGAGTGCGACCGACAGACCGGCGGCGATCAGCGGGGTCGCCGTCACCAGCGTCTCGGTGAGCGGGCGGAAGACCTGCCCGAGGCTCGAGCCCTCGACGTTGATCACCGACGCCTGGAACAGCGCCACGTACGCCTCGCTGACCGCCGTCCAGGCCGCACCGAGCGTGTCCTGGGGGCGCGTGAAGAAGTACGACGCCTTCTCCTGCACCTCCGGGT
Organism: Actinomycetales bacterium; assembly: GCA_035646835.1. Taxonomy (GTDB): domain Bacteria; phylum Actinomycetota; class Actinomycetes; order Actinomycetales; family DASROP01; genus DASROP01. The sequence continues at coordinate 4,783 of DASROP010000177.1, forward strand.
TGGACACGATGATCAGCACCGCGCCCACGGCGAGGGCCAGCAGGATGGACAGCGCGGTCAGCACCGCCGGGCCGGCGACGAGACCGCGCCGGGCCCGCTGCGGCCTGTCGTCGGCCGGCTCGGAGGGTTCGGGGCTCGGCTCCTTCTCGGTCACGACGGTCACGTGATCACTCCCTCGGCGGCCCGGCCCAGCGTCGTGGTCGGGTGCTCGGCCGCATCCCGCTCGGCCTCGTCCTGGCCGACCCCGGCCATCATCAGGCCGAGCACGTCGCGCGGCGTGTCACCGGGCACGATCCCGACGATCCGCCCGCGGTACATCACGACGACGCGGTCGGCGAGCGCGGCGACCTCGTCGAGCTCGGTCGACACGATGATCACGGGGACGTCGGCGTCCCGCTCCTCGACGAGCCGGCGGTGGACGAACTCGATCGAGCCGACGTCCAGGCCGCGGGTGGGCTGGGAGGCGACGAGCAGCTCCAGCGGACGCGACAGCTCGCGGGCGAGGACCACCTTCTGCTGGTTGCCGCCGGAGAGGCTGCTCACCGGCGCGTCGACGCTCTCGGTACGCACGTCGAACTCCTCGACGCGCGCGCTCGCCTGCTCCCGGACGACGGACGGCTTCATCGAGACACCGGACGCGAACGGTGGCCGGTCGTGCAGGTCGAGAACGAGGTTCTCCGCCACCGTGAACGACGAGATCAGCCCGTCGACGGTGCGGTCCTCGGGGACGAACCCGACCCCGGCGTGGAGCACCTGGCGCACGCTCCGGCCCACCAGCTCCTTGCCGTTGAGCGTGATCCGGCCGGTGACGCGCGCCTGAAGTCCGATGATGGCCTCGGCCAGCTCGGTCTGGCCGTTGCCCTGGACCCCGGCAACGGCCAGGATCTCGCCCTCGCGCACCTCGAACGACACAGAGTCGACCACCCGGTGACCGCGCTCGTCGATGACCGTGAGGTCGGAGACGGCGAACGTGACCTCCTTGGGGGTGGCCGCCGCCTTGTCGACCTTCAGCGAGACGGCCCGGCCGACCATCATCGAGGCGAGCTCGGTCTCGCTGGTGTCGCGGGTCGCCTCGCCGACCACCTTGCCGCGCCGGATCACCGTGATCCGGTCGGCGACGGCCCGCACCTCGCGCAGCTTGTGGGTGATGAAGACGATCGCGGTGCCCGACTCCTTGAGCTGCTTCATGATCTCGAGCAGCTCGTCGGTCTCCTGCGGCGTGAGCACGGCGGTCGGCTCGTCGAGGATCAGGACCTTCGCGTCGCGCACCAGCGCCTTGATGATCTCGACGCGCTGCTGGACGCCGACCGGGATCTCCTCGACCAGCGCGCTTGGGTCGACCGCGAACCCGTACCGCTCGGAGATCTCGCGCACCTGCGCGCTGGCGGCCGCCAGGTCGAGCAGGCCACCGGCGCGCGTCTGCTCGTGGCCGAGCATCACGTTCTCGGCCACCGTGAACACCGGGACCAGCATGAAGTGCTGGTGGACCATGCCGATGCCGGCCGCCATCGCGTCGCCCGGCCCGGCGAAGACGACGGGCTCGCCGTCCAGCAGGACCTCGCCCTCATCCAGGCTCAGCAGCCCGTAGAGCACGTTCATCAGCGTGCTCTTGCCGGCGCCGTTCTCCCCCAGCAGGCAGTGGATCTCGCCCGGCTCGACCACCAGGTCGATGTGGTCGTTGGCGACGAGCGATCCGAACCGCTTGGTCACCCCCCGCAGCTCCAGCTTCACCGCGTCAGTCCCTTTCGTCCGGCTAGGTCCCCGACAGGGCGAGGGAGGGGCGCCGGCCGAGGCCGGCGTCCCTCCCCCATCATGCCCTGCTGCGACTCAGGACTGCGGGGTTGCCGCAGACTCCACGACGATGTCGCCCGCGATGATGCCCTCCCTCAGCGCGTCCACCTCGGCCTTGAGGTCGTCCGGTACGGCATCCTCGAAGTCGTGGTAGGGCGCGATGCCGACACCCTCGTTCTCCAGCGTCCCCACGTACGGGTCGCTGCTGAACGAATCGTCGATGGCGGCGTTGGTGGCGTCCTGGACGGCGACGTCGATCTTCTTGAGCACCGAGGTGATGAAGAGCGACTGGAACTGCTCCGCCGACTCGTACCCGTCGGAGTCGACCCAGATCAGGTTCACCTCGCCAGCGGTCTCCTGGGCGGCGGCGGCGGCGCCGAGACCGACCGGACCCGCGACCGGGAGGATGATGTCCGCGCCCTGCTGGATGAAGTTCTGCGTCAGCTGCTGGCCGGCCGCCTGGTCCTCGAAGTTGCCGACGAAGGAACCGTCCTGCGCCGCCTTGTCCCAACCCAGCAGCTGGACGTCGGTGCCACGCGCCTCGTTGAACGCGTCGATGCCGTCGGAGAAGCCGTCCATGAAGATGGTCACCGACGGGATCGGGATGCCGCCGAAGGTGGCGACAGTGCCGGTCTTGGTCATTCCCGCCGCGACGTAGCCGGCGAGGTAGGACGCCTCAGCGGTGTTGAACAGCAACGGCTTCACGTTGTCGAGGGGCTCCTCGAGCGTGGAGTCGATCAGCGCGAACTTCTCCTCGGGGTTGGCCCCGGCCGCCTCGGCAGTGGCCGGCCCGAGCAGGAAGCCGACCGTGACGATCAGGCCGCAGTCCTCCTGGACGAGCTGCTGGATGTTCGGCGCGTAGTCGGCGTCCGAGGTCGACTCGACGAGCTGGACGGTGATGCCCTGCTCCTCCTCGACGGCGGTCAGGCCGGCGTAGGCGGCGGCGTTGAACGAACGGTCGTCGACGCCCCCGGCGTCGGTGACCATGCAGCCCGTGAAGTCGACGGCGTCGGACTCCTCGGTCGTCGCCGTGTCACCCGGCGGCTCTTCCTCCGGAGCCTCGCCGCACGCCGCGAGAGCGAGGGCGACAACCCCCGCGAGGGCAGCAGCCCGCACCATCTTCTTCACAGTCGCCTCCAGCGAAGTACCGCCGGACCTCCCGGCGTGAAATCCCCCGCACTATAGACACGGGTGGACGCCGTTCACGCTCGGTTCAGCCGGTCCCTACCGACTTGTTACCGATCCGCGACCCTGCCGCCGCGCGAGGCGGTCCGGCGGCGTCCCGCAGTGCCGCCCCGACCAGCAGCCGGACGCCGACCTCGATCGCGCGCTCGTCGACGTCGAAGTCCCCGCGGTGCAGGTCGAAGGTGTGGCCTCCGGGAGTGCGCGTACCCAGCCGTGCCAGTGCCCCCGGCGCCTCGCCGAGGTACCACGAGAAGTCCTCCCCGCCGAGGCTCTGCTCGGTCGGCACCACGCTGCCCTCACCCACGTCCGCACGGGCTGCCTCCTCGAGCAACGCCACGCACCCGGCGTCGTTGACGACGGGCGGCACCCCGCGGGTGTGCTCGAGCTCGGCCCGCACGCCGTAGGGCCGGACCACGTCGGCGACGGCCTCGGCGAGCAGCTCGCCGGCCTGTTCCCACGCCGTGGCGTCCAGGCACCGCAGGGTGCCCTCGACCAGGCCGCTGCGGGGGATGGCGTTGGGTGCGCCGCCGGCGATCGCCCGGCCCCAGACCAGGCTGACGCCCGCCCGCGGGTCGAGCCGCCGCGAGATCACCGCGGGAACCCCGGTCACCACCTGGGCCAGCGCGAAGACGAGGTCACCGGTCAGGTGCGGGCGCGACGTGTGCCCGCCGTCCCCGCGCAGCCGGACCATCACGTGGTCGGAGGCAGAGGTGATCGGCCCGACCCGCAGCCCGACGAGGCCGACGTCGAGGTGCGGGTCGCAGTGCAGGGCGAGGATGGCGCTCACGTCCTCGAGACCACCGGCCGCCACCACGTCGAGCGCACCGCCGGGTGTGGCCTCCTCGGCGGGCTGGAAGATCAG
>DASROP010000178.1:0-3082 GCA_035646835.1 Actinomycetales bacterium
GCCGGCGTGACCCTCTACGGCCACAACCTCACCGACCCGGAGGCGGTGCACCGGCTCTCCGCCCAGGTGCACGCGTGCCGTGCCGACGCCCTGGTCGCGCTCGACGAGGAGGGCGGGGACGTGACGCGGCTGGCCTACCGCACCGGCAGTGCCTACCCCGGCAACCTCGCCCTCGGACAGCTGGACGACGAGACCACGACGTACGCCGTCGCCACGGCCATGGCCGCCGACCTGCGCGACGCCGGCGTGGACGTCGACCTGGCGCCGTGCCTCGACGTCAACAGCGACCCGGACAACCCGGTGATCGGGGTCCGTTCGTTCGGAGCGTCCCCGGGTCGCGTCGCCCGGCACGGGGCGGCGTTCGTCCGCGGCCTGCAGGACGGCGGTGTCGCGGCCGTGGTCAAGCACTTCCCCGGCCACGGTGCCACCTCGCTCGACTCCCACCTCGCACTCCCCCGCGTCGACGACCCCGAGGTGGTGCTGGCCGAACGCGACCTGCCGCCGTTCGTCGCGGCCGTGAGCGCCGGCGCGCTCGGCGTGATGAGCGCCCATGTCGTGTTCGGAGCGCTGGACGACCAGCCCGCCACGCTGAGTCGGCGGGTGCTGACCGGCCTCCTGCGCGACGAGCTCGGCTTCGACGGGGTGGTCGTCACCGACGCGCTCGACATGGCCGGCGTGCGGGCGGCGCACGGCATCGACGGCGCCGCCGTCCTGGCTCTCGTCGCCGGGGCCGACCTGCTGGTGCTCGGAGCGGAGGACGGCGAGACCCATCGCGCCGACGTCCACCGCGCCGTCGCCGCGGCGGTGGCCGACGGCAGGCTGACCACCGATCGCCTGGAGGACGCCGCCGCCAGGGTGCGCACCCTGGCCGCCCACGTCGCCGGGAACACGACGACAGGGCGTCCGGCGTCCGACGTCGGTCTGGAGGCGGCACGGCGCGCGGTGCGATCGTTCGGTGCCCTCCCCCTCGCCGGGCCCGCCGTGGTCGCCGAGCTGCGCGGGACGACGAACCTGGCGGTCGGGGACGCCCGCTGGACGCTGGCAGGCCCGCTGGAGCGGCTCGGCGCGCTGGCGGCGGCCGTGCCGGTGGGTCCGGACGGGCCGGCGGCGCACGACGTCGCGACAACGGCCTCGGGCCGGCCCCTCGTCCTCGCCGTCCGCGACGCCCGTCGCAGCCGTTGGCAGCGGGAGTGGGTGACCGCGATGCTGAAGCTCCGTCCGGACGTCGTCCTGGTCGCGTTGGGCATGCCCGAGGATGCCGAGCTCGGTGCGCGGACGGCCGTCCTCGCCTACGGCGCCGGCAGGGTCAACACGCAGGCCGCCGCCGAGCACCTGGTCAGGGGAGGGAGTGCGCCGAGCGGATCGCCGTGACGATCTCGCCCATGATCTCGGTCAGCCCGAAGTCCTTGGGTGTGAACACCGCCGCGACGCCGGCCTGACGCAGGGCGCGTCCGTCGGAGTCCGGGATGATCCCGCCGACGACGACGGGGACGTCGCCGGCTCCGTTGGCCCGCAGGCCTTCCAGCACCTCCGGCACGAGGTTCATGTGGGAGCCCGACAGCACCGACAGGCCGACGCAGTGCACGTCCTCGGCCACGGCGGCGGCGACGATCTGCTCCGGTGTCAGCCGGATGCCTTGGTAGACGACCTCGAACCCCGCGTCGCGTGCCCGGACGGCGACCTGCTCGGCGCCGTTGGAGTGGCCGTCGAGACCGGGCTTGCCGACGAGCAGGCGCAGCCGGGTGCCCAGCTCCTCGCCGGTAGCGCGGACGCGCTCGCGGACGGCGACCAGCTCGGCGCCGGCCTCGCCGGCGGCCCCGACGTCACCCGACACCCCGGTGGGCGCCCGGTACTCACCGAAGACCTCGCGGAGCGCACCGGCCCACTCCCCCGTCGTGACGCCGGCGCGGGCGCACGCCACCGTGGCCGGCACCAGGTTGGTGTCGGCGGCGGCGTCCTCGGCGAGGGTCTCGAGGGCCTCGCGCGCGGCGGCGGCGCGCGCCGGGTCGCCGTCCCGCTCCTCCCGCCAAGCCCGCACCGCGGAGACGGCGGCCTCCTCCACGCCGGCGTCCACGGTCTGGATCGCCGTGTCCAGGTCGGCCGTCAGCGGGCTCGGTTCGGTGCTGGTGAAGCGGTTCACCCCGACGACGGTGTCGACACCGGCCTCGATCCGCTGACGCCGCAACGCGTGCGACGCCACCAGAGCCTGCTTCATGTAGCCGGACTCGACGGCCGCCACGGCCCCGCCCATCTCGAGCACGCGGTCGATCTCGGCCCTTGCCCCGGAAACGATCTCGGCGACCTTTGCCTCGACCACGGGGCTGCCGTCGAACAGGTCCTCGTACTCCAGCAGGTCGCTCTCGTAGGCGAGCACCTGCTGGATGCGCAGGCTCCACTGCTGGTCCCACGGCCGCGGCAGGCCGAGGGCCTCGTTCCACGCCGGTAGCTGCACGGCCCGAGCACGCGCGTTCTTCGACAGCGTCACGGCAAGCATCTCCAGCACGATCCGCTGCACGTTGTTCTCGGGCTGGGCCTCGGTGAGCCCGAGCGAGTTGACCTGCACGCCGTACCGGAACCGGCGCTGCTTGTCGTCGGTGACGCCGTAGCGCTCGCGCGTGACGTCGTCCCAGAGCTCGACGAAGGCGCGCATCTTGCACATCTCCTCGACGAAGCGCACGCCGGCGTTGACGAAGAACGACATCCGGGCCACGACCTGGCCGAAGTGCTCGGGCTCGACCTGACCGCTGTCGCGCACCGCATCCAGCACCGCGATCGCGGTGCACATCGCGTACGCGACCTCCTGGACCGGCGTGGCGCCGGCCTCCTGGAGGTGGTAGCTGCAGATGTTGACCGGGTTCCACTTCGGCATCGCGTGCACCGTGTGCGAGATCATGTCCGTGATCAGGCGCAGGCTCGGCGCCGGCGGGAACGCGTAGGTGCCCCGCGAGAGGTACTCCTTGATGATGTCGTTCTGGGTCGTGCCGGTCAGTGCCGCGACGACCGTGTCCGCGTCCGCATCGCCGGCCTGTTCCTCGGCCACTACCTCGTACAGCGCGAGCAGCCACATCGCGGTCGCGTTGAT
>DASROP010000179.1:0-5359 GCA_035646835.1 Actinomycetales bacterium
CTTGATCTTCTCGTTGCAGCGCACGCAGGGGTTCGGCGTCCGGCCGGCCGCGTACTCGGCCACGAAGTCGTCGATCACCGCCTCGGAGAACTGGTCGGCCAGGTCCCAGACGTAGAACGGGATGCCCAGGATGTCGGCGGCACGTCGCGCGTCGTGGGCGTCCTCGATCGTGCAGCAGCCCCGCGCACCGCTGCGCGAGGTGCCCGGGTTGCGCGACAGGGCAAGGTGGACGCCGACGACCTCGTGACCGGCCGCCGCCGTCCGCGCGGCCGCCACGGCCGAGTCGACCCCGCCGGACATCGCCGCCAGGACCCTCACCGCGCCACCCGCGCCAGCCCCGCCGTCCTGGCCCGCTCCACGACCGGACCGATGGCGTCGACCAGCGCGTCGACGTCCGAGGCCGTGGAGGTGTGACCGAGGCTGAACCGCAGGGCACCGCGCGCCGTCTCGTCGTCCAGCCCCATCGCCTTGAGCACGTGGCTGGGCTGGGGGACGCCGGCCTGGCAGGCCGACCCGGTGGAGCACTCCACTCCCCTGGCGTCGAGCAGGTAGAGCAGCGAGTCGCCCTCGCAACCGGCGAACGTCAGGTGGGCGTTACCGGGCAGCCGGCCCGCCGGGTCGGGGTCTCCCTGCAGGACGGCGTCGGGCACCGACGCGAGGACGCCGTCGACCAGGTCGTCGCGCAGACCCGCGAGGCGCAAGGACTCGTCCGGGCGCCTCGCGGCCGCCGCAGCGGTGGCCACGGCGAGCGCGCGGACGGCGGGGGCGTCCAGGGTTCCCGAGCGCACGCCGCGTTCCTGACCGCCGCCGTGGATCACCGGCGTCAGCTCGATGCCCCGGCGCAGCAGCAGCGCCCCGGCGCCGACCGGCCCACCGAGCTTGTGGCCGCTCATCGTCATCGCGTCGAGCCCGCTCGCCTCGAAGTCGACCGCCAGGCTGCCGGCCGCCTGGACCGCGTCGGAGTGCACCGGGATGCCGTGCTCACGGGCGGCGTCGACCACCTCGCCGATCGGCTGGATGGTGCCCACCTCGTTGTTGGCCCACATGACGGTGACGAACGCAATGGAGTCAGCGTGGCGGTCGATCTCGGCCCGCAGGGCACCGACGTCCAGCCGGCCGAGCGTGTCGACCGGCAGCCAGACGACCTCGGCGCCGTCACGCTCGGCCAGCCACACCAGGGGGTCGAGCACGGCATGGTGCTCGACCGCGCTCGCCAGTATTCGGCGGCGGTTGCCGTCCTCGTCGCGCCGCTGCCAGAACAGCCCCTTGACGGCGAGGTTGTCGGCCTCGGTGCCGCCGGCGGTGAACACGACCTCGTGCGGGCGGGCACCGAGCGCCGCGGCCAGCTCCTCGCGCGACTCCTCGACGACACGGCGGGCCCGGCGTCCCGAGGAGTGCAGCGACGAGGCGTTGCCCGGTTGCGACAGCTCGGACGCCATCGCGGCGAGGGCCTCGGGCAGCATCGGCGTCGTCGCCGCGTGGTCGAGGTAGGCGGTCACCCGGTCGAGTCTAGGTCGGTCCCGACGAGGCGCACCTGTCAGGCCTTGTGCTTCTCGATCGCCTCGGTCGCGGCGGGCAGCACGGCGAACAGGTCGCCGACGACACCGAAGTCGACGAGCTCGAAGATCGGCGCCTCGGAGTCCTTGTTCACCGCGACGATGGCCTTCGACGTCTGCATCCCGGCCCGGTGCTGGATCGCGCCCGAGATCCCCGCCGCCACGTACAGCTGGGGCGAGACCGTCTTGCCGGTCTGGCCGACCTGGTTGGCGTGCGGGTACCAGCCGGCGTCCACCGCGGCGCGCGAGGCGCCCACGGCCGCACCGAGGGAGTCGGCGAACGCCTCCACCGCCTCGAAGTTGCCGTTGGTGCCGCGCCCGCCCGAGACCACGATCGCGGCCTCGGTCAGCTCGGGGCGGCCGGACTTCTCCCGCGGCTTGCGGTCGGTCACCCTCGCGCCCTTGGCCGCGTCGCTGACCGTCACCTCGAGGTCGGACTCGGCGGGCGTCGACTCCGCGGCCTCGGGGGTCGCGCTGTTCGGCTTGACGGTGATGATCGGCGTCCCCGTCGTCACGCTGGCCTGCACGGTGTAGGAGCCGGCGAAGACGCTCTGCGTCGTGGTCGGGCCGGCGTCGCCGGGCTGCACGTCGACGGCGTCGGTGATCAGACCGGACGACGTCTTGATCGCCAACCGTGCGGCGATCTCCTTGCCGTCCGCGCTGCTGGCCAGCAGCACCGCGGCCGGGGAGGTCTGCTCGACGAGCTGGGCGAGCACCTCGGCCGTGGGCGCCACCAGGAACGCGGACACCTCGGGGTCGGACACCCGGTAGACCTTCGCGGCGCCGTAGGTCGCGAGCGCCGCCTTGGCGGCGTCGTAGCCGTCGCCGATGAACACCGCCGACGGCTCGCCGAGCCGGCGGGCGATGGTCAGCAGCTCGTGGGTGGTCTTGCGGACGGCGCCGTCGACGTGGTCGACGAGCACGAGGACCTCAGCCATGTGCGTGATCTCCTTCGTAGCGTGTCGATCAGACGAACTTGCGGCCGGTGAGGAACCCGGCGAGCTGCGCGCCGCCGTCCCCCTCGTCGGTGACCACCTGACCGGCCTCGCGGGGCGGGCGCTCGGTGAACTCGGTGACCTTGGTCCAGGCCGCCTCCAGGCCGACCTGGCTCGCGTCGACCCCGAGGTCGGCCACCGACCACGTCTCGACCGGCTTCTTCTTGGCGGCCATGATCCCCTTGAACGACGGGTACCTCGGCTCGTTGATCTGGTCGGTGACGCTGACCAGGGCCGGCAGACTGGCCTCGATCGTCTCGGTCGACGCGTCGCCGTCCCGCCGGATCGTCACGGTGCCCTCGCCCACGCTGAGCTCCGACGCGAAGGTGACCTGGGGCAGGCCCAGTCGCTCGGCGAGCATGGCCGGGACCACGCTCATCGAGCCGTCGGTCGACGCCATCCCGGTCAGCACGAGGTCGACCGCGCCGGACTCGCCGATCTTCTCGATCGCCGTGGCCAGCACCAGGGACGTGGCGGGTGCGTCGCTGCCGTGCAGCGCGTCGTCGAGCACGTGGACGCCAGCGTGGGCGCCCATCTGCAGGCTCTTCCGCACCGCGTCGCCGGCGTCCTGGGGACCCATGGTGAGGACGACGACCTCGCCGTCGTCCGCCTCGGCGAGCTTGAGGGCCTCCTCGACGGGGTACTCGTCGAGCTCGGAGAGCAGCCCGTCACCCGCCCGGTCGGTGGTGTGGTCCGAGGAGAAGGTTCGCTCCCCCTGGGCGTCGGGCACGTACTTCACGCAGACGACGATCTTCATGGTCGTGGAACGACCCTCCTTGGACGGGTGCTCGGTGTCTGGGCTGCGCCTCAGCCTGCCAGGACGCTGAGGTGATGGACAGGCGAGGTGACGCAGCCCACGCCATGAATGTTACCGGCGGGTAGCGTGTGGCAGGCTGCCGGGCCGTGGCCGTGCCCGAGTCCCACCCGCCGGCGCCGACCGGCGAGCGCACCGTCGCCGGGCTGTGGCATGAGAACTACTGGTTCGCCCGGCACGAGGCCGGCTATCTCGCGGCACTGCCGTTCGTCTCCGGCGTGGTCGCCGATGCCGGCTGCGGCGAGGGCGACGGCAGCAGGCTGCTGACCTCGGCCGGCTGCACGGTGGTGGGTCTGGACTACGACGCCGGCTGCCTCTCGCGGTCGGCGGCCCCCGGAGTGCGGTGCAACCTCGTCGCGCTGCCGCTGGCGTCGGGGTCGGTGGACACGGTCGTCACGCTGCAGGTGCTCGAGCACCTGTGGACGCCGGTGGCGTTCCTGGCCGAGTGCGTTCGGGTGCTGCGGCCGGGCGGGAGGCTCGTCGTGACGACACCGAACCGGCTCACGTTCTCGCCAGCGCTGGCGCGCAACACCAAGCCTGCCAACGTGTTCCACGCGCGGGAGCTGGACGCCGACGAGCTCGCCGCCGAGATAGGCGCGCACCTGACGGTCGAGCACGTGCTCGGTGTGCACCACGGGCCGCGACTGACCGGCACGTCCGTGGTGGCGCGGCAGCTCGCCGCGCCGTACCCGGAGTGGGAGGACGGGCTGCGGGACCTGGTGTCCGGCGTCCGCGCCCCGGACTTCGTGGTGTCGCCCGACGACGTCGACGTCAGCCTGGACCTGCTCGTGGTCGCCCACCGGTGAGCACCGTGGGCACGTTCTGCCTGGTCCTGCACTCGCACCTGCCCTGGCTGGCGCACCACGGTCGCTGGCCGGTCGGCGAGGAGTGGCTCTACCAGGCGTGGGTGCAGTCGTACCTGCCGCTCGTGCGGATGCTGCGGTCGCTCGGCGAAGCCGGGCACCGCGACGTGCTCACCCTGGGTGTCACGCCCGTGCTGGCCGCCCAGCTCGACGACCCGTACTGCCTGCGCGGGGTGGCGTCGTGGGCGGCCGACTGGTCGCTGCGCGCGCAGCAGCTGGCGGCTCGACCCGAGCCCGCGGTGCGTGCCCTGGCCGCGCAGGAGTTCGTCTCGGCGTCCGCGGCGCTCGACGACCTGGCGACGGCGTGGCGGCACGGCGGATCGCCCGTGCTGCGGTCCCTGGCGGACGACGGCGTGGTCGAGCTGCTCGGCGGCCCGGCCACGCACCCGTTCCTGCCCCTCCTGGACCGGGCCGTCGCCCGCACCGCGCTCGACGTCGGCCTGGAGGACCACCTGAGGCGGTTCGGCGCTGTACCGCAGGGGATCTGGGCCCCCGAGTGCGGCCACGCCCCTGGCCTCGAGGACGTGTACGCGGGGGCCGGCGTCCGGCACCTGGTACTCGACGAGGCCACCGTGGCGGCGGCCGGTAGGCACACCCGCGCCGGGTGGCGGCTCGGAGACACGGACGTCGTCGCGGTGGGCCGCGACCTGACCGTGACGAACCGGATCTGGTCGTCCCGCAGCGGCTACCCGGCTGGGCCGGAGTACCGCGACTTCCACACGGTCGACCCGCGGGCCGGCGTCCGGCTGCACGCGGTGACCGGGGACGCCGAGAAGCATTGGTATGACAGCGATGTCGCCGCCACCGCCGTCCGTCGCGACGTCGACGACTTCGTCTCCGCGGTCCGCCAGCGGCTGTCCTCGGCCGCGACGTCGAACGGCTGGCCACTCGTCGTGGCGGCCTACGACACGGAGCTGTTCGGGCACTGGTGGCACGAGGGGCCGGCCGCCCGACGCCGCGGCCGAGACCAGTCGCTGGCGGACGGCGGAGACGAAGTCGTCGACGTCGCGACGGACGGCGGCAGCGGCGGCATCGCCGTCGTACCAGCGTTTCTCGGCGTCCCCGGTCACCGCGTGCAGCCGGACGCCGGCCCGCGGGTCGACCGTGTGGAAGTCGCGGTACTCCGGCCCA
>DASROP010000180.1:0-5272 GCA_035646835.1 Actinomycetales bacterium
CAGTGCTGCCGCACCTGGTCTCGGTGCACCGACCCGGTGCGGCAGCACTGCGTCCGCCATGCTGCACGCGACGGCGAGGTGGTCGCCGAACTCCCCGGCCGCCCAGGCGATGACCTCCTCGGCCGGTGCGTCGTCGGCCCATGCCGCCTCGGTCACCACGGCGCGCAGCTGGTCGGCGGTGCGGGTCATGTCAGCTCCTCCGGGTCGGCGCGGTGGGCCCAGGTCGCGAACGTCTCGTCGCCGGTCCGCCCCGCGACGTAGCGGCGGACGACGCGCTCGACGTAGTCGGGCAGGTCGGCGTTGGTCACCTTGAGACCACGTACCGTGCGGCCGAGCCCGGCCTCGTCGCGGTCGGCAGACGCAAGGCCCCCGCCGAGGTGCACCTGGAAGCCCGGCTCCTGGCCGCCGTCCGGGGTGGGCACGAGCTGTCCCTTCAGTCCGATGTCGGCCGTCTGGATCCGCGCGCAGGAGTTCGGGCACCCGTTGACGTGCAACGAGATCGGCGTGGCGAGGGGGCCGTCGACGAGGTCGGCGAGCCGACGCTCCAGCTCGGCCACGGCCAGCGCGGCGCTGGCCTTCGTCTCGACGATGGCGAGCTTGCAGAACTCGATGCCGGTGCAGGCGATCGTCGAGCGGCGGAACGGGCTCGGCCGCACCGACAGGCCGAGCGCCTCCAGGCCGGCGACGACGGAGTCGACCCGCTCCGGCGGGACGTCGAGCACCAGCAGCTTCTGGTGCGGCGTCGTGCGGACCCGCCGGGAGCCGTGGGCATCGGCGAGGTCCGCGAGCTCGGTGAGGAGCCGGCCGGAGACCCTGCCCACGACCGGTGCGGCTCCGACGTAGTAACGACCGTCCTTCTGCGCGTGCACGCCGACGTGGTCCCCCGGGGTCTTCGGCGTCGCCGGGGGCGGCCCGTCGTCCAGTCGGCGGTGCAGGTACTCGGTCTCCAGGACGTCCCGGAACTTCTCGGCGCCCCAGTCGGCGATCAGGAACTTCAGCCGGGCACGGTGCCTCAGTCGGCGGTATCCGTAGTCGCGGAAGACCGACGTGACGCCCGCCCAGACCTCGGCGACGTCGTCCGGGGCCACCCAGGCGCCGAGGCGCTCGGCCAGGCGCGGGTTGGTCGACAGGCCACCGCCGACCCACAGGTCGTAGCCGGGGCCGAGGGCGGGGTGCTCGACGCCGACGAACGAGATGTCGTTGATCTCGTGCACGACGTCGAGGCTGGGGTGCCCGGTGACCGCGGTCTTGTACTTGCGGGGCAGGTTGGAGAACGCCGGGTCGCCCACGTAGCGGCTGGTGATGGCGTCGATCGCGGCGGTGGGGTCGAGGATCTCGTCGGCCGCGATCCCGGCCACCGGGCTGCCGAGGACGACGCGGGGGACGTCGCCGCACGCCTCGGTGGTGGAGAGCCCGACCGCCTCCAGCCGGCGCCAGATCTCCGGGACGTCCTCGACCCGGATCCAGTGCAGCTGAACGTTCTGGCGGTCGGTGACGTCCGCCGTGTCGCGCGCGAACTCGGTCGAGATGTCGCCGACGACCCGCAGCTGCTCGGTGGTCAGGGCCCCGCCGTCGATCCGGACCCGCAGCATGAAGAACGAGTCCTCGAGCTCGTGCGGCTCGAGCAGTGCCGTACGGCCGCCGTCGATGCCTGGCCGGCGCTGCGTGTACAGGCCCCACCACCGGAAGCGACCGTGCAGGTCGTCGTCCGAGATGCTGTCAAAACCCTTGCGGGAGTAGACCTTCTCGATGCGTTCACGGACGTTCAGCCCGTCGTCGTCCGCCTTGAGCGACTCGTTGCCGTTCAGGGGTGTGCGGCCGTCGACGGCCCACTGGCCGTTGCTGCGGTTGCGCGTGGCGTGCGTTGCCGCCATCAGGGGTCCTCGTGGTCAGGGACGCACGTTCACCCTGCGCAGCGGCATGGTGGCCGGCATCCGGTCGGATCGGGAAGGATCAGACCGGGCGACAGATGCTGCTCTGCACGCGCACCAGGTCCACGTGGCGGCGGACCACGAGGAAGGTGCTGCGGGCGGCGAGCATGGCGGGAAGCGTACGACGTCCGACACATGCTGGTACAGGACGTCCAAATAGTGGATGGTGGGTAAGACTGGTTGTACTCTTACTGGGTGAGGATCACCAGCAAGGGGCAGATCACGATCCCCCAGCACGTGCGGCACGCTCTCGGTCTCGAGCCGGGGGACGAGGTCGACGTCATGGTCGAGGACGGTTTCGCGCGGATCGTGCCGGCGGACGGCGTGACCGGGCGAGGACGCCGCGTCGTCGATGCCTTGCTCGGCAAGGGAGACGTCGACCTGAGCACCGACGAGATCATGGCGATGACGCGCGGTGGCTGAGGCCTCGCGAGGGACGCTCGTCGACTCGAACGTCCTCCTGGACGTGCTCACCGAGGACCCGTCGTGGCTGACCTGGTCGGCCGAACAGCTCGGCGCCGCGGTCGAGGAGGGCCCCGTGGTCATCAACCAGGTGGTCTACGGCGAGGTGGCGCACCGGTTCTCGTCGATCGAGGACCTCGACGAGGCACTGTCACCCCAGCGGTTCGTCCGTGGCAACCTGCCGTGGGCGGCGGCGTTCCTGGCCGCCCGCAGCTTCCGCCAGTACCGGCGACGCGGGGGGCGCCGCGGCGCGATCCTGCTCGACTTCTTCGTCGGCGCGCACGCCGCCGTGCTGAACCTCCGCCTGCTCACACGGGATGCCGCTCGCTACCGCACCTACTTCCCCACCGTGGAGCTGATCGTGCCGCGTTGACGGCCGCATGTCTGACGCATCATCACTATGGCGACCCGGCCCACCCGCACGCCCACCACCGTGCCCTGGGAGCCAGCAGCGGGACTCGAACCCGCAACCGTCCGCTTACAAGGCGGGTGCGCTACCAGTTGCGCCATGCTGGCCAGGCCCCAAGCCTAGAGCCCGTGGACCGCAGCGCCCGAGACCTGCTCCCCCGCGCCGCCGAGGGCTTCGGCCGGCGGGTGCACGGCGTCCCCGACACGGCCTGGGACGACGGCACGCCCGACGAGGACTGGACGGTCCGCGACCTCGTCGCCCACCTGGTCTCCGAGCACCTCTGGGCGGTGCCCCTGCTGGACGGCGCCACCGTCGAGGACGTCGGCGACCGTTTCGAGGGCGACGTGCTCGGCGACGACCCCGCGACAGCCTGGGACGGCGCGATCGCCGCCTCGCTCGCACGCTGGGCCGACACCGAGGATGACGCCCTCGTGCACCTGTCGTCCGGCCCCACACCGGCCGGGGAGTACGCCGAGCAGATGCTGCTCGACCTCGTCGTCCACGCCTGGGACCTGGCCCGCGGGGCCCGGCTCGACGAGCGCCTCGACCCGGAGTGCGTCGGGCACGTCCTCGACTACGTCCGGCCGAGGGCCGACCAGTGGCGGCACGGCGGCGTGTTCGGTGAGCCGGTCGAGGTCGGCTCGAACGACCCGCAGGTCCAGCTGCTCGGCATCGTCGGCCGGGACCCTCATCCGCGGTGACATACTGACGCCCCCTGCGGTATGCTGCGACACATGCGGACCACGGTCAGGCTGGAGGACGACCTGCTCCGCGCGGTCAAGAAGCATGCGACGGGCGCGGGTCGAACGGTGACGTCCGTGATCGAGGAAGCTTTGCGACGAGAGCTCCAGCGCGTCTCGGCCGCCGAGCAACCGCCTGCCTACCGCGTGGACACCTTCCGTTCCGGCGTGCGTCCCGGCGTCGACCTGGACGACTCGCCAGCGCTGCTCGACGCGATGGAGAGCCGGTGATCCTGCCGGATGTCAACGTCCTCGTGTACGCCCACGACGAGGCCGCGGAGCGCCACGAGGCCTGGCGCGCGTGGTGGGAGCACCTGGTGAACGGGCCGGCGTCGTTCGCCGTCGCCGACGTCTGCCTGACGGGGTTCGTCCGCGTCGTGACCCACCCTCGCGTTCTCGCCGAACCCCTGTCGCTCGACCGTGCCGTATCGCTGATGGACGCCGTCGTGAGCCACCCCGGCTGTCAGGTCGTGGTGAGCACGCGGCGCACCTGGGACGTCTTCACCGACCTGTGCCGTCGCGGAGGCGCCCGCGGAAACACTGTCCGCGACGCGTGGATCGCCGCCCTGACGATCACGGCCGGTGCCGAGCTGGCCACCGCGGACCGCGGCTTCGGTCGTTGGCCGGGTCTGCGCTGGCACCATCCGCTCGACACCCAGGCGGGCTGAACGACAGACGATCACCTCACACATCCGGAAGCAGCACCGACAGGCAGGTCACGCAGCCCTCGAGCTTCTCGAACTCGGAGATGTCGACCGCCACGACGTCGAAGCCCAGGTCACCGAGCCAGGCTGCGGTGCGCGGGGCCGACGCTGCCATCAGCACGCGCCCACCACCCAGCGGCACGACGTGACATCCGGGCTCCTCGGTCACCTCGCGCCAGGTCGCGAACGGCGAGGTGTCCACGAGGTCGGCCAGCCCCACGAATGTGCCGTCGGGCAGCGCGGTGACCGCGGACTTCAGGTGCAGCACCTCGCGTAGCTCGACCGGGACCACGGTGCGCCCCAACGGTTCCACGTGCCGGCGCAGCTCGCGGATGCCCTCGCCGTCCGTCCGCCCGCCCCGCCCGACGTAGACGGTGCGGCCGACCTGAAGGACGTCGCCGCCGTCCAGGGTCCCGGTCTCGATCCGCCGCACGGTCAGGCCGCAGTCGCGGACGACGGCCCCGACGCCCTCCACCTCGCCCCTCCGCGATGACGCGCCGGGGCGGGTGAGCACCGCGACGTCGTCCACCACGACCACGGTGTCCTCGACGAACACCGAGTCGGGGTGGTCCGGCGCCACCTCGACCTCGCGCACCTCCCATCCCGCGCCGGCCATTGCCTCGGCGTAGGCAGCGTGCTGGCGGCGGGCGAGGTCGACATCGACCGGTGCGCGGTCGACGTGGGTGACGATGCCGTCGGCGAGCGAGTCTGCCGGCGGCCGGACCAGGGCGGTGCGCGTCATGCCCGCAGGCTACGGCTGACGTCGCCGACGACCGACGGCAGCGGCGGCACCAGCGGCGACGAGGACGCCGGCGCCGATCCCGAGCCACGCCGCCGGTTGCAGGCCGTCGTCCTCGGTCCCGGTGCCCTGGTCGGTCGTCTCGGGGGGCGAGGTGGTGGGCGCGGACGTCGTGGGCTCGGCGGTCGTCGGCACCTCGGTCGGCGTCGGGGCCGCGGCCTCGGCCGTGAAGTCGAAGTCGCCGCTGACCGGGTGGCCGTCCGCCGATGTGGCCCGCCACGCGACGG
>DASROP010000181.1:0-33167 GCA_035646835.1 Actinomycetales bacterium
CCCTCCGAAGAGGCTCTTGACACCCCGCTCAGCCCGCCAGATCTCTCCGACGAACCGGGGCCTGCTACTGGGCGCTCCGGTACCTACCCAGGCGGGACTCACACCCGCTGGCCTGATCCAGCTTTCAGGACGCACCATGGCCAGCACCCTACGCAGCCCTCGGCCCACTCGGCAGGCCTCAGCCGCTGAGGTCCCGCGACCAGGTCACGCTCTCGACCGGGACGTTGCCGATGTCGAACCGCAGCCAGGTCTCCACCTCGCCGCCGTCGGCGTCTGCCGTGACCAGCCGCTGCGAGTCGGGCTGACCTGCCAGCCACACGATCCGGTCTCCCGCCCACCCCATGGGGCGGACGGCGTCCGCCGGCGCCGTGAGCGGAGACATCCGGCCGCCGTCGACGGGCTGCGCGCCAAACCCCACGGCATCGGCGAAGACGAGAACAGCCCTCCCGTCCGGCGACCAGGACTGGGATCCGTTCGTGAGGTGGGCCCCGGCGAACAGGTGCTGCTCGGTGCCCCCCGGGTCGACGACTGCCAGGTCGTCGCCGTCGTGTACCGCCAGCTTCGAACCGTCGGGTGCCCACCCCAGCCCCGGGACGGTCGGGTCGGCCTCCGTGTGGAGGGGCAGCCGACGCACGGTCCTGCCTGCACCTGTCGCCACGTCGACGACGCGGACCTCGCCGTCCACGAACGCGGCCACGGTGCGGTTGTCGGGTGACATCTCGGCGAAGAAGGCCCAGTGGTCCAGCTCCACGACCTGGCCGGTCCGCAGGTCCTGGACATCGACTCTCGCGGCGATGTCCCCGCTGAAGTCGACGGCGCTGGCCAGGTACGAGCCGTCGGGCGACAGGCGCTGCGTGAAGTAGCCCTCCGCCGTCCCGTCACTGGGTGGGACGGCGATCACCCCTCCTCCGCCGACCGGGGTGACGAACACCGTCGCTTGGGCCTGCGCCCCAACGGTCACCGCCATCCACGCGATCCCTGGTCGCGCCGACTCAGAGCTCCCCAGCTCGAAGACGGGCGGGGTTCGTATGCGGGCTGCGGCATGGACGTCAGGCGCGACTGGACGAAGGCCGTAGACACCGCGACGGCCACCACGGCGGCAGCAGCGACACCGGCCACCACCAGACGGCGCCGGCGCATGGCCGGGGCGCGATCGTCGAGCCGGCTGAGCAGCGCGGCGGGCTGGGCCTCGTCGGCCATCTCCTGGAAGCGCGTCCGCAGTCGTTCCTCGGTGGTCGTCATCGGGCCTCCCTCCCCCGGGTGCCGGCCGGCGCCAGGTCACCGCTCGCGACCCGAAGCCGGTGCAGCGCCTTGAACGTCTGGCTCTTCACGGTGCCGACGCTGATGCCGAGCAGCTCGGCGACCTCGCGCTCGGTGAGGTCCTCGTAGAACCGGAGCACGAGGATCGCCCGCTGGCGCCGGCCGAGCCGGTTCAAGGCCTGTGCCAGGTCAAGGCGCTCCTCCACCTGGTCCCCGGCGCTCTCGGGTCGACGCGGCTCGGGGATGACGTCGGTCAGGTCCTCGTTGACCCGGCGCCGGCGCCAGATCGACACCTGGTCGCGGTACATGGTCCGGCGGACGTAGGACTCCGCGGCGCCGGCGAACCGGATGCTGCCCCAGTGCCGTGCGGTCTTCTCCAGGGCCGACTGGATCAGGTCCTCCGCGAGCTGCTGGTCACCGGTCAGCACGTAGGCCGACCGGACCAGCGCGGAGCCGCGGGCGATCACGAACCCGCGGAACTCCGAGTCCTCCAGCGCCTTCACGAGACCTCCGTCCCGGCTCGGCCGTCCACCCAGGATGCTCCGGTGGACGGCCGAGCGTTGCCGCTACGCGACAACCGAGTGGTGCCGTCGCACCCGCTGGGTGCCGACCAGGACGACGCCGGTGACGGCCGCGCCCGCGGCCGCGCTGAGAGCCAGCTGCCAGGCGACCGCGTTCCCGGTCGAGCTGTCGCTGATCGAGGTGGCGCTCCCGGGCTTGTTGGCCGGCTCCGCACCCCGCTCGGCGTGCTCGATCTGCGCCTTCGGCGGGTGGGGTGCGCCCTGCCGCTCGAGGTACTCGACCTGGGCCTTGGGGACCGGCTGCGGCTCGTCGGCCGCGTTGGCCGCGACCGGAAGCCAGACAGCAGAGGCTGCCAGCCCGACCACGGACATCCCCCGCACAACACGCTGTGTCTTCGACATCGTGGGCTCCTTGTGCCTGCGCCTGCAGGCGGAAGAGGTGGGTTGCTGATTTCGGCGGACGTCCACTGCCCAAGACGCGCGTCCCGGCTCCGATGGTTGCCCGCCTACGCTGTCCCGTGTGCTCGTGCTGCTGCCTCCCTCGGAGGGCAAGGCATCCCGGCGGCGCGGCACCCCGGCCGACCTCGGCGTCTTGTCATTCCCCGAGCTGACCGCGGCCCGACTGCAGGTGCTCGAGGCACTGGCCAGCGTCAGCGACTCCCCCGGCGCCGCCGCAGCCCTCGGGGTGGGCACCTCACTGGCGGACGACGTCGCCCGGAACACGCGCTGGCGCACCGAGCCGGCGCTGCCGGCGTCCGCCCTCTACACCGGCGTGCTCTACGACGCGCTCGACCTGGCGGGCCTGCCCCCCGCCACCCGGCGCCGCGCCACCAACCGTCTGCTGGTGATCTCCGCGGCGTGGGGGGCGTTGCGCCCGGGCGACCGCGTCCCGCCCTACCGCCTGTCGATGGGCGTCGACCTACCCGGCATCGGTCCGCTCGCTGGCTTCTGGCGCCGGCACCTCGCAGAAGCATTGGCGCCGCTGGCAACCGGGCTGGTCGTCGACTGCCGCTCGGCCACCTACGTGGCGGCCTGGCGGCCTCGGGGTGCAGTCGCCGTCCGCGTCCTCCAGGACCAGTCCGGACGGCGGACCGTCGTCTCGCACATGGCGAAGCACACCCGGGGTCTCGTGGCCCGGCACCTTCTCCTACGCGGCGGCCGGGACCCCCGGACGCCGGACTCCCTGGCGGACGCCGTCTCGGAGCGGTTCGAGAGCGAGCTGGGGCCGCCGTCCCGCGACGGCAGCCGCACGCTCGACGTCATCGTCCGGGCCTGAGCGGCAACGACGTGCTTGATCACGGGGAGGGGGTGAGGGCCCGCGCGAGGTCGGCCTGGACGTCGGCGACGTCCTCGAGGCCGACGGACAGGCGCACGAGGCCGTCGGTGATGCCGACCCGGGCCCGTCCCTCGGCACCGAGCCGACGGTGGGTGGTGGTCGCGGGATGGGTGATCAGTGACTTGGAGTCACCCAGGTTGTTCGAGATGTCCACCACACGCAGGGCGTCCAGCAGGGCGAACGCCTCCGCCTTGCCCCCGACCAGCTCGAACGTCACCACGGTGCCGCCGCCGTCCATCTGCGCCCGCGCCAGCACGTGCTGCGGGTGCGAGGGGAGCCACGGGTAGCGCACCGAGGTGACCTGCGGCTGCTCCTCCAGCCACGCGGCCAGGCGCAGCGCCGACGCCTGGGCGTGGCGCACACGCATCGCCATCGTCTCCAAGCCCTTGGTGAGGACCCACGCGTTGAACGGGCTCAACGAGGGCCCGGTGTGGCGCATCAGCAGCCGCACGTCCTCGTCGACGTAGGCCTTCGGTCCCAGGATCGCCCCGCCGAGCGTGCGCCCCTGGCCGTCGATGTGCTTGGTGGCCGAGTACACGACGACGTCGGCGCCGTGCTCCATCGGCCGCTGCAGCACCGGTGTGGCGAAGACGTTGTCGACGACGACCGTCGCACCGGCCGCGTGGGCCAGGTCGCAGACGGCGCGCACGTCGACCAGCTCCTGCATCGGGTTGGACGGCGACTCGAAGAACACCGCCTTCGCGGGCGTCGAGAGTGCCTTCTCCCACTGGTCGAGGTCGGCGCCGTCCACGAACTCGGTCGTCACGCCCCAGCGCGGCAGCAGCTCGTCGAGGATCACGAAGCACGAGCCGAACAGGGAGCGCGCCGCGACCACCCGGTCGCCGGCGCGCACCAGCGCCGCCATCGCCGTGAAGACGGCCGCCATCCCGCTCGCCGTCGCGAAGCAGGCCGGCGCCCCCTCGATCAGCCGGAGGCGCTCCGCGAACGCGTCGACCGTCGGGTTGCCGTAGCGCGAGTAGACGAAGCGGTCGATGTCGCCCGCGAAGGCCGCCTCGGCCTCGGCCGCGCTGCCGTAGACGAACCCGGACGTGAGGAACAGCGCCTCGGCCGTCTCGTCGAAGCCCGAGCGAGCCAGTCCCCCGCGCACGGCCAGCGTGTCGGGGCGCCAGCTCGGGTCGGGCTCGTTCACGACTGGCGCCAGGGCAGCTGCTCGCTGCGCCATCCCCCGACTCCCCGGTGGCCGTCGCCGTCCAGCTGGCCCTCGAAGCCGTCGGCCACGTTGTACGCCGGTCCGAGCCCGGCCCCGGTGACCATCGCGGCGGCCACCGCCGACCGCGCGCCCGATCGGCAGATGAAGACCGCCGTGGTGTCCGGCCCGACCCCCGCCGCCTGCAGCTCGGCGACGAAGTGAGGGTTGCGAGCGCCGTCCGGGTAGGTCTGCAGCTCCACCAGCACGACCTGCTTGCCGATCCCGCTCAGGTCCGGGACGCCGACGTAGCCCCACTCGGCGCGGGTGCGGCAGTCGACGAGCACCGCCGCGTCGTCGTCCGCCAGCACCTTCCACGCCTCGGACGGCGTCAGGTCACCGGCGTACGACATCGTCACGGCTGCGCGAGGTCGACGGGCTGCTCGACGACGACGGCTTGGGCGACCACGACCCGGTCGCCGTCGACGGCGACCGCGGGGCCGCCGTGCAGCCGGTAGCCGTCGGCGAGCGCCTTGCTGACCTTCTCGCAGAACGCGCGGTCGTCCGGCCCGGTCAGCAGGCGGTAGGACAGCTGCTCGGTCACGACGGTCTCCTCGAGGTCGACGGGCGGATCGGTCACGGACGCCGTCCAGGTCTCGCCGCGCGCCGCGGCGTCCATGGCGGCGTTGGCCAGGCGGTCGGCGTGGCCGTTGCGCTCCCGGGGCACCCACGTGTAGCGGACCTGCCCGGGCGGCAGCACGTCCCGCGCCTCGAGCGCGAGCCGGCGCATGTCGTCGTGCTTGATCTTCCACCGGCCGCTCATCTGCTCGACGACGAGCTTGGAGTCCATCCGCACCTCGACCGACGCCAAGGCGTCGAGCGCCGCGACCGCCCGGAGCCCGGCGACCAGGCCGCCGTACTCGGCGACGTTGTTGGTCGCGATCCCGATCGCGTCGGCCACCTCGGCGAGCACCTCGCCGGTGTCGGCGTCCTTGACGACGGCACCGAAACCGGCGGGCCCGGGGTTGCCGCGGGAGCCGCCGTCCGCCTCCACGATCAATCGACGCGACGAGCCGGCCACGGTCACACCCCCGAGTCGGGGACGCGCACGAGGATGCGGCGGCACTCCTCGCAGCGCAGCACCTCGTCGTCCGCCGCATCCCGGATGCGGGCCAGGTCGGACGGCGGCAGCTCGAGCCGGCAGCCCTCGCAGCGCCTGGCCTTCAGCGGGGCGGCGCCGAGACCGCCCGAGGCGCTGCGGACCTTGTCGTACAAGGCGACCAGGCCGTCGTCCAGCGCGGCGACGGTCTGTTCACGCTCCGACGTGACCCGCCCGACCTCCGCGTCGATCTCGGCCGTGGACCGGTCCAGTCGCTCGGAGAGCGCTGCCCTGGTCTGCGCCAGCTCGTCGATGTCGGCAGAGATCCGCGCCTGCTCCGCGCCGGCCTGCTCGGCCCGCTCCATCACCTCGAGCTCGACGTCCTCGAGCTCGCTCTGACGGCGCCCGAGAGAGACCATCTCGTGCTGCAGGGCCTGCAGGTCCTTGGCAGTGCCCTGGCCCGACTCCAGCCGCGAGCTGTCGCGGGATGCCCGGGAACGCACGAGCTCGACGTCGTCCTCGGCCTTCCGCAGCTCCCGGGCGATGTCACCGACGAGGGTCTGGGCCGCAACCAGCTGGTCGGCCAGCGCCGCCGTCCGGGCCTGGACGGCCTCGAGCTCAGCCAGCTCGGGCAGCGTGGACCTGCGGCGTGCGAGCTGGGAGAGGCGGGTGTCGAGGGCCTGGACGTCGAGCAGGGCGATCTGGTCAGCGGCGGGAGCCGTGGTCACCGGACGAGTCCTCCAGAGCTGGGCAGGCGGAAGGTCCACGGGTCGGTCCGACGCGCGCTGACCACGGTCTCCACCGTATCCCCGGCCGATCCGTCGGCGGCGGCCAGACCGGTGGCGAGCCGCTCGGCGCACCCGTGCAGCCACGGCCACTCGCTCGCCCAGTGCGCCACGTCGACGAGGTAGGGCGGACCGCCTCGTGCCTGCTCCCGCGCCTCGGACGCCGGGTGGTGGCGCAGGTCGGCGGTGACGAAGGCGTCGGCCCCGCTGGCCCGGACCGCGTCGAACAGGGAGTCCCCGCTGCCCCCGCACACCGCCACCGTGCTCACCGGCGCGTTCAGGTCGCCGGCAACCCGGACGCCCTGCGGGGTGTGGGGCAGCACCTCGGCGACCGACATCGCGAAGCGCTCCAGCGTCGTGGGCCGCGCCAGGCGCCCCACGCGCCCGATGCCTCGTGGGCCCGACCAGCGGGCCAGCTCGAACACGTCGAAGGCCGGTTCCTCGTAGGGGTGGGCGCCGCGCATCGCGGCCACCACGGCGTTGCGGGAGGCGCGCGGCATCACCATCTCCACCCGCGTCTCGGCCACCTCCTCCCGCCGCCCGGCCGACCCCCGGGTCGGGCGGGAGCGGTCGCCGGGCACGAACGTCCCCGTGCCGGACGTCGTCCAGGCGCACCGCGAGTACTCCCCGATCCGACCCGCCCCGGCGGCGGCGACGGCGTCGAGCACCCGCTCCGCGTCGCCGTCCGGGGCGAACAGGACCAGCTTGTCGAGGGCCTCGGCCGGCTCGGGCGACAACGGCACCAGGTCCTGCAGCCCCAGCACGCGGGCGAGCGCGTCCGAGACGCCGGGGACGGCGGCGTCCGCGTTGGTGTGCGCGACGTACAGCGCGCAGCCGGCTCGCACGAGACGGTGCAGGGCGCGGCCCTTGAAGGACGTCGCCGCCATCGAGTGCACTCCGCGCAGGAGCAGCGGATGGTGCACGAGGAGCAGGTCGGCACCGGTCTCGATCGCCTCGTCCACGACCTCGGCAACCGGGTCCAGCGCGAGCAGGACCCGGCGCACGCCGGCGTCGGGATCACCGCAGACGAGACCGACGGCGTCCCAGTCCTGTGCGGTCTCGGGTGGGTAGATGGCCTCCAGCACCTCGACGACACGCCCCAACGTCGGCACATCGCCCGAGGACACATCAGCCACGGGCCGCACAGTACCCGCCACGCCGCCGCTGGCGGCCCGGGAGACTGGGGGGATGCTGAACGCGCTGAGGATCACCAACCTCGGGGTCCGCTTCACCCTCGAGCTCGCCGCCCTGGGTGCCCTCGCCTACTGGGGCAGCGCTGGTGCTGGCGTCACAGCCCACCTGGGGACTCGTGCTGGCGTGCCTCGCGCTGGTCAGCGGGGTGCTGATGCGGGTGCTCGACGAGTAGGGCTTCGGTGGGCCCGGCCGGGCTCGAACCGACGACGCCCGCGGTGTAAACGCGGTGCTCTACCAACTGAGCTACAGGCCCTGCAGTGAAGGACCACGGCCGCCGTAGTCTCGGGCCAGCGGCGGCCGTGGTCTCCGACCAGACTAGAGCGACTGGACCGCCGCGCGGTAGTCGGCGACGTCCCTCGCCTGCCCCACGGCGTTGACGACCGCCCAGCGCATCACACCGCGGGAGTCCACGAGGAACGTGCCCCGGCCGGCCCTGCCGGCGCGCTCGTCGAAGACGCCGTAGGCCTCGGCCACCTGGCCGTGCGGCCAGAAGTCCGACAGCAGCGGGAACCCGATGCCCTCGGCCGCGCCGTACGCCTTGAGCGCGTAGGTGGGGTCGCACGAGACCGCGAGCACCTGCACACCGGCGTCGGTGAACGACGCGAGCTCGTCGCGCAGGGTGCGCAGCTCAGCGGTGCAGATGCGGGAGAACGCGAACGGGTAGAACACGATCAGCGCGGGCCCGGCCCGGACGACCTCCGAGAGGGTGACGTCCTGCCCGTGCTGGTCGCGCAGCGTGAAGTCGGGGGCCTGCTCGCCCACCGCCGGTGTCGGGTCGAAAGGCCCCAGCGCGGGCTGCGTCATGATGGGAGTGTGTCATCACCTCACCGCGGCCTCCGGCCCGAGCCCGGCGAGCGCGGCCTGGCCTCGACCGACGCGGCGGAGGTCGCCGCGCTGCTCGGTGGTGCCTGGGACGCCCTGATCGACGTCGCCGGCCGGGTCGACCTCGACGCGCCGACACGCCTGGAGGGCTGGAACGCCCGTGACGTGCTCGTGCACCTCGGCAGCTGGGGCCCGTCCACGCCGCTGGAGGAGCGCGCGGACGACGCCAGGACCGGCCGCGTGCGCAGCGAGGACGACGCCGACGCCCGCAACGCGATGGTGGTGGCGTCCCACCACGACGCCGGTCTGCCGGAGATCCAAGGCGCACTGCGTGCGGCCCGCGACCGCGCGCTGTCGTTCCTGGCCTCGGACGACGCGGAGGTCGTCGGCCGCCGCTGGGTCGGCTCGATGGTGGGCGAGCTGCCGATGACCGGGGTGCTGGCCGCGCAGGCGTACGAGCTCGCGGTGCACGCGCTCGACCTGCGCCCGGCCGGGCTGACGGAGGTCCCCGAGCCCCTGCTGGACGCCGGCACCGGAGCCCTCGTGGACGTCGCCGGCGCGCTCGCGGCGCGTCAGGGGATGACCGAGACCTTCGCGCTCTGCACACCCTCCGGTTGCTGGGCGACCGGGACCGCCGACCGGGCCTGGACGACGGTGCGACTGGATCCCGGGGTGCAGGCCTCCGCGTTGGGATGGCCGGCGATCACCGGCTCGGCCCCGGACGTGCTGGACGCGGCCGCGGGCCGGGCGGTCGCCGTCCGGCTGCTGGCGACCCGGCGACTGCGGCTCCACGACCACCCGCGGGTGCTGAACCTGTTGGTCTCGATCGGTTCGGCGCCGGGCTTTCCCGCCGGGTCCGCCGTCCAGGCCAGCCTGCGCGCGCTGGCCCAGACCGGTCGGGTGGCGGGACGTCTCGGCGACCGCCTGACCGGCGCGTTGTCGCGGCGTTAGCGGCGACCCTTGGGGGTGGCCAGCCGGGTGCCGGACCAGTCAGGGCAGGCGCTGATGGTGGACGTCGCGTGAAGACCCGCCGTCGGCGCGGCCTCCTCGATCTCGGAGGGCTCGACGTGGCCGTCGCGGCCGCTCTTGGGGGTCAGCAACCAGATCACTCCGCCCTCGGCGAGCACAGCGGGCACGTCGACCAGAGCGTCGACCAGGTCGCCGTCGTCCTCGCGCCACCAGAGCACGACGACGTCGACGATCTCGTCGGAGTCCTCGTCGACCATCTCGTGGCCGGTGAGCTCCTCGATGGCATCCCGCAGGTCGTGGTCGACGTCGTCGTCGTACCCGTACTCCTGAGCGATCTGTCCGGGCTTGACGCCGAGTCGGCTCGCCATGCCCGGGTCCGCCGCGGCGTCCGCGGTCGCGCCCACGTGCTGGTCCCCTCTCCTCGTGGCCCCGCCGTGTGCGGGGCCGCGGCACGACGGTAGACCACACCGGCGCGCCCGCGTAGCCGACCGGGTGAAACCGTCGCTGGAGCGTCTCAACCGGGCGGGAACGACCGCCGCGACACCCCCCTCGGCTCGAGTGTCCCGCTCCGGCGCGACTCGCCGGCGTGTCGCTCCGCAGGGGGACACTCGCGGGACGACGGCGGGCGCACCCGGCCGTCACGGGGTGGATGTGACGCCGGTCCCGGCGAGGGACAGGATGGGGGGTCACCCCGAGCGGCACCAGCGCGAGAGAAGGTCACCACCGTGGCAGGACGCGAGGACAGCGGCCCCATCCTCAACGGGATGCCGAGCCAGCTACCGGACATCGACCCGGAGGAGACCGCCGAGTGGCTCGAGTCCCTCGACGGTGTCGTCGACGCCTCCGGTCGGGCGCGCGCCCGGTACCTGATGCTGAGCATGCTGCAGCGGGCCCGCGAGACCCATGTGGGCGTCCCCAGCCTCACCGCCAGCGACTACGTGAACACGATCCCGCCGGAGGCCGAGCCCTGGTTCCCCGGCGACGAGGAGGTCGAGCGGCGCTACCGAGCGTGGATCCGCTGGAACGCGGCGGTGATGGTGCACCGCGCCCAGCGTCCTGACCTCTCGGTCGGCGGTCACATCTCCTCGTACGCCTCGTCGGCGACGCTGTACGAGGTCGGCTTCAACCACTTCTTCCGCGGCAAGGACCACCCCGGCGGCGGTGACCACATCTACTTCCAGGGCCACTCCTCCCCCGGGGTCTACGCCCGGGCGTACCTCGAGGGCCGGCTGTCGGAGGGCCAGCTCGACGGCTTCCGGCAGGAGCTGTCGCACCCCGGCGGCGGGCTGCCCTCCTACCCGCACCCCCGGCTGGCCAAGGAGTTCTGGGAGTTCCCGACCGTCTCCATGGGGCTCGGGCCGATGAACGCCATCTACCAGGCGCAGTTCAACCGCTACCTGCAGGCCCGGGGGATCACCGACACCAGCGAGCAGCACACCTGGGCGTTCCTCGGCGACGGGGAGATGGACGAGCCCGAGAGCCGCGGCCTGCTGCAGCTCGCCGCCTACGAGGAGCTCGACAACCTCACGTTCGTCGTCAACTGCAACCTGCAGCGGCTCGACGGACCGGTGCGCGGCAACGGCAAGATCATCCAGGAGCTGGAGTCGTTCTTCCGCGGCGCCGGCTGGAACGTGATCAAGGTGAACTGGGGCCGCGAGTGGGACCCGCTGCTGGCCGCCGACCGCGACGGTGCCCTCGTGCACCTGATGAACACCACCCGGGACGGCGACTACCAGACGTACAAGGCCGAGGACGGTGCGTTCGTCCGCGAGCACTTCTTCGGGCGCGACCCGCGCACGCGCAGGATGGTCGAGCACCTCTCGGACGACGACATCTGGAACCTCAAGCGTGGTGGGCACGACTACCGCAAGGTGTACGCGGCCTACCGCGCCGCGATGGAGCACACCGGGCAACCGACGGTGATCCTCGCCAAGACCATCAAGGGTTACGGCCTCGGCACGCACTTCGAGGGGCGCAACGCGACGCACCAGATGAAGAAGCTCACCCTGGACGACCTGAAGGACTTCCGGGACAGCCTGCGGATTCCGATCTCGGACGCCGACCTCGAGGCCGACCCGTACCTGCCGCCGTACTACCACCCCGGGCCGGACTCGGAGGAGATCACGTACCTCCTCGAGCGGCGTCGGGTGCTCGGTGGCGCGGTGCCGCAGCGCCGCAACGACCCCGAGCCCCTCAAGCTGCCGACCGCCGACCTGTACGAGGTGCTGCATCGCGGCTCGGGCAAGCAGCAGGTCGCCACCACGATGGCCTTCGTGCGGCTGCTGCGCGACCTGATGCGCGACAAGGAGTTCGGCCGGCACGTCGTGCCGATCATCCCCGACGAGGCTCGGACCTTCGGGATGGACGCGTTCTTCCCGACGGCGAAGATCTACAACCCGCACGGGCAGAAGTACGCGTCCGTCGACCGCGAGCTGATGCTGGCCTACAAGGAGTCCGAGAGCGGCCAGATCCTGCACGTCGGCATCAACGAGGCGGGCTCCGTCGCCGCGTTCACGGCCGCGGGAACCTCGTACGCCACGCACGGCGTGCCGATGGTGCCGGTCTACATCTTCTACTCGATGTTCGGGTTCCAGCGCACCGGCGACAGCCTGTGGGCGGCGGCCGACCAGATGACGCGCGGTTTCCTGCTCGGCGCCACGGCCGGTCGGACGACGCTGACGGGCGAGGGGCTGCAGCACGCCGACGGTCACTCGCCGCTGCTGGCCTCGACGAACCCGGCGGTCGTCGCCTACGACGCGGCGTACGGCTACGAGCTCGCGCACATCGTGCGCGACGCCCTGGGCCGGATGTACGGCGACGGAGGCGACCTGCCCGGCCGCGACCCCGACGTCATGTACTACCTGACCGTCTACAACGAGCCGATGCAGCAGCCCGCCGCCCCGGAGGGCCTCGACGTCGAGGGAGTCCTGCGCGGGATCTACCGGCTGCGGGAGGGGGCATCCGGTGAGACCCGGCCGCGTGTGCAGCTGTTGGCGTCCGGTGTCGGGGTCCCGTGGGCGCTGGAGGCCCAGGAGCTGCTCGAGCGCGACTTCGCGGTGGACGCCGACGTCTGGAGCGTCACGTCGTGGAACGAGCTGCGACGTGACGGCCTCGACTGCGACGCCTACGCCTTCGACCACCCCGCCGAGGAGGCGCCGGTGCCGTTCGTCGCCCAGCGCCTGGCCGACGCGGCAGGACCGGTGGTCGCCGTCAGCGACTGGATGCGCGCCGTCCCGGACCAGATCCGGCAGTACGTGCCCCAGGAGTTCGTCTCCCTCGGCACCGATGGGTTCGGGCTCTCCGACACGCGACCCGCCGCCCGCCGGCACTTCCACGTCGACGGGCCGTCGATCGCCTACCGGGCGCTGCAGGTGCTGGCGCTGCGCGGTGAGGTGGCGGCCGACGTCCCCGCGCAGGCGTACGAGCGGTACCGGCTGAACGACGTCAACGCCGGGTCCAGCGGCAACGCCGGCGGCGACTCCGGCTGACCCTCCCGGGCAGGGGTGGGGCGGCGCGGGTCAGCGGCGAGGCGTCTTGGGACGTCGGCGCGAGGCGGCGGCCAGCTCGCGCTCGAGCTCGGCCCGCAGCGGGGCGACCCGGCCCTGGTCGGGGTGCAGCGACAGCGCCTCGAGGTGCCGGCGGGCCTCGCTCATCCGACCAGCCTCGACCGCGGCCTTGACGAGGTGGCGGCCGGCCTCCACGTCGTGCTCGCGGGGCCGCCAGTGCCCCACGCCCAGCCCCAGCGCGTCACCGGGCATGCCGGCGTCCCGCAGCATCGCGACACCCTCGGCCAGGGCGCGCCCGCTGTGGTCGCGCTCGGCGGCGGTGCCGAGCCGTCGCAGGGCGCCGTCACGGTCCTCGTGCACGGACAGCCGGGCCAGCTCGATCAGCGGGTACCAGGCGCGGTGGTTGCCGGCCAGCTCCTCGGCGAGCGCCCAGACCGCGTCGTCGGCCGCGCGGCGGGGGTCGCCGTCCGCGTGCCCCTCGGCCGCACGCCGCCGGACGATGTCCGCCAGGTCGGAGAAGGCGGGCTCGTCGTTCGGGTCGTCGTGCAGCCGGCTGCGAAGGCGGGTCTCGGCGGCGGCGTCGACGGGGGGCTTGCGGCGCCGCCCGGTCCTGCTGCGCACCGTGCGCAGCGCCGGCTTCAGCCGCTCGGGGGTGACCCCGCCGACCCGGCGCCGCAGGCGGTCCAGCAGGCCCATGCTGTCCTTCCCCGAGGTGGTCCCCGAGACCCGGGGACGATGCTGACGACCCTAGCCGCTGACCGTCGCAGCCGCCGACTCACCGTGCTCCCGCCGCCGACCTTTGCTGCCGCCGCCACCACGTCCCTGGCACAGAACTGTGCTTGGCGGGCGCAAAGGTGGGTGGCGGGAGCAAGGGAGGGTGGTTGTCGCTTCTCGACAACCACCCTCGTATCCTCATCACCGTGACCAGTGTGGCGAGCCACGCCCGCCGGCCGAGCCAGGCCAACATCCGGCGGCTCCGCCGTGGCAGCGGCGCGCTCGCCACCGCGGCCCTGCGCCGGCTGGACGAGACCCTCCCCTGGTATCGCTCGATGCCAGCGGAGGACCGCTCCTGGGTGGGGCTCGTGGCCCAGGCCGGGGTCTCGGCCTTCACCGCCTGGTACGGAGACCGCGACGCTCCGCTGACCATCACCACCGATGTCTTCGGGACCGCGCCCGCCGAGCTCACCCGCTCGGTGTCCCTCCGCCAGACCCTTGAGCTGGTGCGCACCCTGGTGCAGGTCGTCGAGGACCACGTCGACGACCTCGCCGCCCCCGGCCAGGAGCAGGCCCTGCGCGAGGCGGTGCTGCTGTACTCCCGCGAGGTGGCCTTCGCCGCGGCCGAGGTCTACGCCCAGGCCGCCGAGACCCGCGGCGCCTGGGACGCCCGGCTGGAGGCGCTCGTCGTCGACGCCCTGCTGCGCGGTGACCCCGACGGCTCGCTGCCCTCGCGGGCGTCGGCACTGGGCTGGCAGGGTCATGAGCAGGTCGTGGTGGTCGTGGGCCCCAGCGCTCCCGGGCCGTCCGAGGACGTCGTGGCCGAGATGCGCAGGGCGTCCCGCGCCGAGGCCGACGACGCGCTGGTGGGGCTGCAGGGCGACCGGCTCGTCGTCGTGCTCGGGTCTGCGGGCGACCCGCGGACGGCGGCCACCGCCCTGACCACGCGGTTCGGACCGGGCCCTGTCGTCGTCGGGCCGGTGGTGGCCGGCCTGGCCGAGGCAGGCCGGTCGGCTCGCGCCGCGATGGCGGGTCTGGTCGGCGTCCGCGCCTGGCCCGGCGCCCCCCGCCCCGTGGACGCCGACGACCTGCTCCCCGAGCGCGTTCTCTCCGGCGACGTCGGTGCCCGGCGCGCGCTGATCGACCAGGTGCACCGCCCGCTGGTCGACGCCGGCGGGTCGCTGGCCGAGACCGTCGCCGCCTACCTGGAGGCGGGTCGCTCCATCGAGGCGTGCGCCCGGACGCTGTTCGTGCACCCCAACACCGTGCGGTACCGGCTGCGGCGAGCCGCCGGCGTCACCGGCTGGGACGCGACCGACGCCCGCGACGCGTGGGTCCTGCAGACGGCCCTCGCCGTCGGCCTGCTGGCGGGAGGACCGTGACGTGCGTTTGTAGGAAACCTCTAATCAGACCGTGGCGACTTGGTCGACGCCGCCACGCTCGCGGCGAGCCCCCAACCGACAGGCTGGGCGGGTGCTCGTCATCGTCTGCCCCGGCCAGGGGTCCCAGAGCCCCGGCTTCCTGACTCCCTGGCTCGACGTCCCCGACTTCGCCGACCGGATGGCCTGGTTGTCCACCGTGGCCGGCATCGACCTGCTCGAGCACGGCACCGCCAGCGACGCCGAGACGATCCGAGACACCGCCGTCGCGCAGCCGCTGATCGTCGCCAGCGGGCTGATCTCCCTCCTCGCCCTGTTCCCGCACCCCGGCGACGCGTTCGGCGTGGTCGCGGGCGGCGCCGGGCACAGCGTCGGCGAGATCACCGCGGCCGCGGCGGCCGGCGTGATGAGCGCCGAGCAGGCGATGGTCTTTGTCCGCGAGCGGGGTGCCGCAATGGCCGCAGCGAGCGCGGTCACCCCGACCGGCATGAGCGCGGTCGTGGGCGGCGACCCCGACGAGGTGGCCGCCGCGCTCGACCGCCACGGCCTGGTCGCGGCGAACGTCAACAGCGTCGGCCAGGTCGTCGCGGCGGGCACCCTCGAACAGCTCGCGGCCCTCTCCGGCGACGCACCCGCCAAAGCGCGCGTGATCCCGCTGCAGGTGGCCGGTGCCTTCCACACCCACCACATGGCCCCGGCGGTCGACGTCCTCGCCCGGCACGCGCGGGCGATCTCCACCCACGACCCGCGCGCCCTGCTGCTCTCGAACGCCGACGGCACCGTGGTGCACGACGGCCGCGACGTGCTCACCCGGCTGGTGACGCAGGTGAGCAACCCCGTCCGCTGGGACCTGTGCATGCAGACCTTCGCCGAGCTCGGCGTCACCGCGATGATCGAGATCCCCCCGGCGGGCACCCTCACCAACCTCGCCAAGCGCGCCCTGCCCGGCGTCGAGACGCTCGCCCTGAAGTCCCCCGACGGCCTCGACGCGGCCCGCGCGCTCGTCGAGAGCCACGGCGTCGGCAGCCCGGTGGACACCGCCCCCACCTGGCGGCTGGTGGTGGCACCGGCGAAGGGAATGGTCCGGATCCTCTCGGCGGCGACGCCGGGCGCTCCGGTCTCCCCCGGCTCGACCATCGCCCGCGTCGATGGCCTGCGTGACGGGCACGACGTGCACGCCCCCCACGGCGGCACCGTGGTGGAGTGGCTCGTCCAGGAGGGCGATCCCGTGTCCCCAGGCCAGCCCCTGTTGCGCCTCCACCCCACCGGGAGCTCCTCGTGACCACCCCACAGATCACGCCGCCGCAGGGCGCGGCGCACGCGCGCCTGGTCGGGATCGGCGCGTACCGGCCCGAACGGGTCGTCACCAACGACGAGATCTGCGAGCGCATCGACTCCACCGACCAGTGGATCCGGGAGCGCTCGGGCATCGAGTCCCGGCGCTTTGCCGACCCCGACGTGAGCGTCACCGACATGGCCGAGGCGGCGAGCCGCGAGGCCCTCGAGCGCGCCGAGCTGACCGGTGCCGACATCGACGCGGTGATCGTCGCGACCGTCACGCACCCGTACCAGACGCCGTCGTCGGCCGCGCTGCTGGCGCACCGGCTCGACGCGACACCGGCCGCGGCGTTCGACATCTCGGCGGCCTGCGCGGGCTACTGCCACGGCGTCGGCCTCGCCTCGGACATGGTGCGCGGCGGGTCGGCCCGCAACGTGCTCGTCGTCGGCGTCGAGAAGCTCTCGGACTTCACCGACCCCACCGACCGCTCGACCGCGTTCATCTTCGGCGACGGCGCCGGCGCCGTGGTGATCGGGCCCTCCGACGTCCCCGGGATCGGCCCCACCCTCTGGGGGTCGGACGGCTCGGCCTGGGACGTCATCTCCCAGAAGCACTCGTGGATCGACGTCCGCGACCACACGACGGAGTGGCCGGCGCTGCGGATGGCCGGCCAGAGCGTCTTCCGCTGGGCGGTCTGGCAGATGGCACCGGTGGCGCGCAAGGCGATGGAGGCCGCCGGCATCGAGCCCGGCGACCTCGCGGCGTTCATCCCGCACCAGGCCAACAACCGGATCACCGACGCGATGGTCAAGCAGCTCGGTTTGCCGGAGCACGTCCCGGTCGCCCGGGACATCGTCACCACCGGCAACACCTCGGCGGCGTCCATCCCGCTGGCGATGCACCGCATGCTGGACGACGGCACGGTGGCCCCGGGCGGCCTCGCCCTCCAGATCGGGTTCGGCGCGGGACTCGTCTACGCGGCCCAGGTTGTCGTCGTCCCCTAGCCTGCCAACGCAGAACAGCAGAAGACAGCACAGCACCCCGAGCAGAAGGAGCACACGAGACATGGCGCAGACCGAGCAGGAGATCCTCGACGGGATCGCCGAGCTGGTGAACGAGGAGACCGGCCTGCCGAAGGAGTCGGTCGAGCTCGACAAGTCGTTCACCGACGACCTCGACATCGACTCGCTCTCGATGACCTCCATCGTCGTCCAGGCCGAGGACAAGTTCGGCGTGAAGATCCCGGACGACGACATCAAGAACCTGCGCACCGTGCGCGACGTGGTCGGCTACGTCCAGGGGGCGCAGGGCTGACACCCGCTGCGCCCGGCCGCACCACGGTCGTGCGCCGCGTCGGCCCCGCGCCGCCGCGGCGCACGACCACCGCACCACCACCGCCCAGGAGGCACACCATGTCCGGCCAGCGAACCGTCGTGGTGACGGGTATCGGTGCCACCACCCCGCTCGGCGGTGACGCCACCAGCTCGTGGGAGGCGGCACTTGCCGGCCGCTCCGGCGCGCGCCCCCTGACCGGCGACTGGGTGGTCAAGTACGAGCTGCCGGTGACGTTCGCGTGCACGCTG
The DNA here is from genome assembly GCA_035646835.1 of Actinomycetales bacterium. Classification (GTDB taxonomy): domain Bacteria; phylum Actinomycetota; class Actinomycetes; order Actinomycetales; family DASROP01; genus DASROP01. The sequence goes on from DASROP010000181.1 coordinate 17,595, forward strand.
GCGACGCCGGCCACCGAGGTGCTGGCGCGGCACGAGGCGAAGAAGCTCGACCCGTCCGGCCAGTACGCGATGGTGGCCGCGCGCGAGGCATGGCAGGACGCCGGAGCGCCCGACGTCGAGGGCGAGCGGCTCGGCGTGGCGATCGCCACCGGGATCGGCGGCGTCTGGACCCTGCTGTCCGCCTACGACACGCTGAAGGAACGGGGTGCGCGGCGTGTGCTGCCGATGACCGTGCCGATGCTGATGCCCAACGGTTCGGCCGGCGCGGTCGGCATCGAGCTGGGGGCCAAGGCCGGCGCACACACCCCCGTCTCCGCCTGCGCGTCCGGCGCCGAGGCGATGTCCTACGCGATGGACATGATCCGCGACGGCCGGGCGGACGTCGTCGTGGCCGGCGGCACCGAGGCGGCGATCCACCCGCTGCCGGTGGCCGGCTTCGCCGCGATGCAGGCCCTCTCCAGACGCAACGACTCCCCCGAGACGGCGTCACGACCCTACGACCTGTCCCGCGACGGGTTCGTGCTCGGCGAGGGGGCCGGCTGCGTCGTGCTGGAGGCCGAGGAGCACGCCCGCGCTCGCGGGGTGAGGATCTACGCCGAGCTCGTGTCCGCCGGCCTGACGTCGGACGCGTTCCACATCGCGGCCCCGGACCCGTCGGGGCTGGGCGCGACCCGCGCGATGAAGCAGGCCCTCGAGGCCGGGGGGCTGAGCCCGGACGACGTCGTGCACGTCAACGCGCACGCCACCTCCACGCCGGCGGGGGACATCGCCGAGTCGGCCGCGATCCGTGCGGCGCTGGGCTCGGCCGCCGACCGGATCGGGGTGTCGGCCACGAAGTCGATGACCGGTCACCTGCTCGGTGCCGCCGGTGCCGTGGAGGGGATCTTCACGATCCTCGCGCTGCACCACGGCATCGCCCCGCCGACGATCAACCTCACCGAGCAGGACCCGGCGGTGGAGCTGGACGTCGTCACCTCGCCGCGCGAGATCGGCGCCGGTGTGGGGCTCAACAATTCCTTCGGCTTCGGCGGGCACAACGTCGCCGTGGCCTTCCGGACGATGTCATGACCTCGCCGACGTCAGCGACCGCAACAGCCGAGCGCGACCTTCGGGACCCGCTGCTGCGGCTGGAGACGCTGTTCGACGCCGGCAGCGTCGAGCTGCTCACCGAGCGCGACGACTCCGGCATGCTCGCCGCTGCCGGCACCGTGCACGGCACCTGTGCGGTGGCCTTCGCCAGCGACGCCACCATCCAGGGCGGCGCGATGGGCGTCGACGGGTGCCGCGTCGTGCTGGCGGCGTACGAGGCGGCGCTGGCCGAGGGCGTGCCGGTGCTGGGGCTGTGGCACTCCGGCGGCGCGCGGCTGCGCGAGGGCGTCGTGTCGCTGCACGCGGTCGGCGAGGTCTTCGCGATCATGACCCGGGCCTCGGGCAAGGTCCCGCAGATCTCGGTGGTGATCGGCCCCGCGGCAGGCGGCGCCGCGTACGGGCCGGCCCTGACCGACATCGTGATCCTCGGCCCGGACGGGCGCATCTTCGTGACCGGGCCGGACGTCGTCCGCTCGGTGACCGGTGAGCACGTCGATGCCCTGCGGCTCGGCGGCCCGGAGCCGCACGGCCGCCGGTCGGGTGTCGTCCACGTCGTCACGGACACGACCGGGGCCGCCTACGCGCAGGCGCGTAAGCTCGCCGTCCTGCTCGGCTCCCAGGGGGCTGTCGACGTGGCCGCGGTGATCGACCGGGATCTCGCGTCGACCCTGCCCGAGTCGATGAAGCGCGCCTACGACGTGCACCCGCTGGTCGACGACCTGCTGGACGCGCCCGTCGACCCGACCAGCGACACCGGCGGGATCGAGCTGCACCCCAAGTGGGCGCCCAACGTCGTCACGACCCTGGGCCGGCTCGGTGGCGGCACGGTCGGTGTGGTGGCCAACAACCCGCTGCGCCTCGGCGGCTGCCTCGACTCGGCCTCGGCGGAGAAGGCGGCCCGGTTCGTGCGCATGTGCGACGCGTTCGGCGTCCCCCTGGTCGTGATCGTGGACGTGCCCGGGTACCTGCCGGGCGTCGGTCAGGAGTGGGACGGCGTCGTGCGGCGCGGCGCCAAGCTGCTGCACGCCTTCGCCGAGGCGACCGTCCCACGCGTCACCCTGGTGACCCGCAAGACGTACGGCGGCGCCTACATCGCGATGAACTCACGCTCGCTCGGCGCGACCCGGGTGTTCGCCTGGCCGGGCGCGGAGGTCGCGGTGATGGGGGCCGTGGCGGCGGTGCGGATCCTGCACCGCCGCAAGCTCGCCGATGTCGCCGAGGACGCACGCCCCCGGGTCGAGGCCGAGCTCGCCGTCGAGCACCAGGAGATGGCCGGCGGGCTGGACCGCGCCGTCGAGATCGGCGTCGTCGACGAGGTGATCGCCACGGACCGGACCCGCAGCGCACTGGCCGCCGCCATCGCCGAGGCGCCTGCCCGCCGCGGCCAGCACGGTAACATCCCCCTGTGACCCTCCGTCCTCTGTGCACGTTGCGCTGTCTCGAGCGGTCCGGAGGCAGCGCAACGTGCACAGAGGACGGAGCGCGAAGGACGGGGTGTCAGCCGACGCGGTGGAGCCAGCGCACCGGCGCGCCCTCGCCGGCGTAGCGGAACGGCTCCAGCTCGTCGTCCCAAGCACGGCCGAGCGCGAGGTCGAGCTCGGCGCACACCACCGAGGAGTCGCCGCCGCCGTCCATCGCCGCCCTGATCCGGTCCTCGGGGACCAGCACGTTGCCGTGCGTGTCGGTGACGGCGTGGAAGATGCCGAGCTCGGGCGTGTGGCTCCAGCGACCGCCGTCGACACCGGCGCTGGGCTCCTCGGTGACCTCGTAGCGCAGGTGCGCCCAGCCGCGCAGCGCGGACGTCAGGTGGGCGCCCATCCCCTGGGCCGCCTGCCAGCTCAGCTCCGCCCGGAACATGCCGGGCGCGACGGGCTGCGGGGTCCAGTCCAGGCTGACGCGCACACCGAGGGCACCGCCGGCGGCCCACTCGACGTGCGGGCAGAGCGCTCGCGGTGCGGAATGCACGAACAGGACGCCGCGCGTGGTGACACCGGACATACCGACCTCCTCGACCGAATCGTGGTGCGTCTTCCCCAACGACCACTTCGGCGAGGACGAGGTGCGTCCCGGCGCGCCGGAAGGCGTCCGACGAGTGACAGTGTGCCCCACCCGTCACGCGAGCACCAGCCCATCGGGTGACTGAAGAAATCGCGTCGACCTGCCGATGAGACCCCTGATGGGCGCCCGCCGGTGTCCCGCAAGCGCCGCGAACGAGCACAAGAGGGTGACGTGGACAGCTCCGAGCTGCTGATGAACGAGGCGTACCACGAGGGCGTCGTCTCGGAGGTGATCCGACCCGCCGCGGTGGTCCCCGAGGAGGCGGCGCGCGCGATCCTCGTCGAGCTCGCCCTGCGCGACGTCAAGAACGGCGGGCAGTGGCAGTCCGAGCCGAGCCTGTGGAGCCGCTACGACCGGCCGTGGCACGGCACCCCGAACGCCACCGGGGCGGAGCTCGTCGGCACCATCCAGGTCGCCTACGGCACCCCCACCAAGTACGAGATCACCATCTACCGGGTCACCGTGACGAGGCTGGGCACCGAGAGCGGCTGGACCGTGGCGTCCCTGACCGACGAGGCCCTCGGCTTCGGCGACCTCACGCTGGCCGCGTGCCCGCGAGCGACCCTGGCCGCTCCGCCCAAGCCCTTCAAGTACTGACCGCGGCTCCCCCTCCGCCCGCCCGCGGGGGTGGGGGTGGGCTGACCGGCAGCACCGGTGGGACGATCGACGCGTGGACCAGCACCGACCCCGGCGACCCGCGCTGCTCGGTCCGGCCGCGCTCGGCACCGTGCCCGGCGGGCAGGACCCCGCCGAGCGGGAGCAGGTGGCGCACACGACCGCCCGGCTGCTCGTCGACGGCGCCAGGTCGGCCGAGGACGCCGACATCGCCGAGCGGCTGGTCGAGCTCGCGGAGGAGCACGGCCTCGAGCTGCTGGCGGACCTGTGGTCGGACAGCCCCGCCGACTCCCTGCCCGGTGCGCTGTGGCGCCTCTACGCCCTGCAGGCCTGGGTGCGGGCCGACCCGGCTGCCGCGGCGCGTCAGTTCGCCGAGGGACGGCGGCGCACCCCCGTGCTCGAGGTCGTCGCCGGCGTCGCCGACCCGCCGGGGCCGGAGCAGGTCCGAGACCTGCTCGACACCGTGCTGAGGGGCGTCTCGCGCGGGGACCTGGCCACCACCCTGGAGCGAGCCGCGGCGTTCGCCCGGGTCGTCGCCGTCGGCCGGGCCGACCTGGCCGCCGACACCGAGGCCGCCGCCACCGGATGGCCCTCCGACGACCAGGCGTCGACGCTGACGCACTCGGCCGGCCGGCTGGTGCGCACCGCCGAACAGCTGGAGGCGGCGGCAGGTCGGTGGCGCGACGGCGCCCTGCTCTGACCGGGTGTTCACCGGGTGTCAACGGAACATCCACCGGCCGACAGGGGTTAGCCTCGACCGTGCGTCGGGCCGCGGTAGCCCCGGGCTCCACTTGAAGCCGCTTCGAGCGGCCCCGCGCCGAGAGGCGCTCCCGGCCCGACGCACACACTCTGCGGATGCCGTGGTTTCGGACGTTGGACGAGATGGCCGAACACCCTGTCCGGCGCGGCTACCCCGACGGCCCGAGGGGTCGGTGCAGGGCTCGGAACGCGCCGGTCATAGACGTTCGGCCACCTCGTGCTCCGCATCATGCGCCTCCCAGCGGCCGCGCGCTATCGCGGATCCGCCGCCGCCGTCACGCTCCCACGAGGTCACGGAGCCACCCGGGGCCGGCGGTGCCGGTCGACGCCGGCAGGCGGTCGCGCAGCGCACGGTCCGCCGTCACCACCAGCACGGGACCTCGCAGTGGCCGGACGGCGTCGACCAGCGCGTCGTCACCGCTGGCCTCGGCCCGGACGACGTCGATGCCGGCGGGCGCCTCGGCCCGCCGCGCCTGGCCCTCCAGGACGGCGATCACCCGCGTCACCGTGGACGTCCCGCCAGCGTGGACGACGGGGCTCCCCGTCAGGTCACCGAGGGCGACCAGCAACCGCTCGGTGGCACCGACCCGGTCTCGCCACCAGCCGTCGGGGCGCGCGCCGACGACGTTGGCCATGTCCACCACGAGGACGACGTCCGTCACGTGGGGCGGGTGGGGCTCGAACCCACGACCCAGGGATTATGAGTCCCCTGCTCTGACCGGCTGAGCTACCGCCCCGGCGGCTGGACTCTACCGATGCGGTCCCGGCGCGCCTCCCACACCTTCGCGGTCCCGGCCCCTACAAAGGTGTGAGGCCCCGCGAAGTATGAGTTCGCGGGGCCCCACTGTGGTCGGTCGATGACGCTCCGGCCTCACGGTCGGTCCGTGGGCTCCCCCCGCGTCGTCACCCGCGGTCCCACCAGGCGAACCCGGTGGTCAGAAGCCTCGGTCCCCGTCCGATCCCGCTCCCCGTTGCCGGAGGGCGTAGGGAGATTTCTACGGCCTGACCGCTAGGCGCCGCAAGGGTTTCGCCGAAGATTCTCGACCGGGTTTCCGGGCGCGGCGTGTCGCGCGGCGTGTCGCAGAGCATCAGCCAGCGCGCGCTCGTACCACTCGTGGAACGACCGCACCGAGCCCTCGGTCACCGGCGACAGCGGGCCGGGTACGTAGCCCCGGGACCGCACCCCCGCGTAGTTCTGCTCGCACAGCAGCCAGTCCTGCTCGGACGTCGCGACCCAGACCGCCGTGAGCTCGTCGACGTCGTAGTCCGCGCCCTCGACGGCTTCGGCGCGGACGCAGAACGTGACGTCGACCGTCGTCCTGCCCGGGGCCGTGGGCGTCAGCCGCGTCGTCATCGCGTAGTCGGCGTTCGCGTGCGACCACGAGTTCGGGAGGGAGATCACCCGCAGGCTCCCGACGTCCGAGGGGTCGAGGTCACCGAGCGCCGGCGCCACCAGGCGTCCGGTCAGGCTCTCGGTGGCGTAGCCGTCGCGCAGCGGCAGGCGCGCCACCCGGAACCAGCCGCCGTCGTCGAAGCTGACGTCGTGGGGCGCCAGCCCCTGGGCCTGCCACCGCCGGCGATGGGCGGCGAGCGTGGCCTCGTACCTGCTGCTCGTCCGGGTGTCGCCGGCGCCGCCGAGGTCGTAGTTGGACTGGCAGAACTCCGGGTGGTTGACCCGGCAGTGGTAGCACTCCCTGTTGTTCTCGACCAGCATCTTCCAGTTCGCGGCGACGTCGTAGGAGAACCGGGCGGCCACCCGGGTGCCGTCCAGCTGGTGGGGGCCGAGCTGGGGCTGCACCGCGGCCACCGCCTCGTCGAAGGCCGGCGGGGTGTCGGCGAAGCACACGAAGAGCAGCCCGGCGAGCTCGCGCACGTGCACCGGACGCAGGCCGAGACCGTCGCGCCGGTGGCCGGCGCCCATGTGCGGCGCGCCGCGCAGGCTGCCGTCGAGCCCGTACGTCCACTGGTGGTACGGGCAGACCACCGTCCTCACCGAGGCCTCGCCGTCGGGTCGCAGCCGGGACCCGCGGTGGCGGCAGACGTTGTGGTACGCACCGACCGTGCCGTCGTCGGCGCGCACCAGCAGGACGGAGTCGCGTCCGACGGTCCAGGTCAGCACGTCACCCGGTCGTGCCAGCTCGGCCACCGACGCCACGAACAGCCAGTTCGAGGCGAAGACCACCTCCATGTCGAGCTCGTACGCCTCGTCGCCGACGTAGTACTCCTGGGGCAGGGAGAAGCCCGGCACGGTGCTCATGATCAGCTCCACGGGAACGGGGAGTGGCTCACCGGGTGCAGCCGGCCCTCGGCGTAACGCCCGAACCGGAACGGCTCGAGCAGCTCGACGCTCTCCCCGAGCAGCTCGCGGGCCACGAGGGCCCCCACGCCGATCATCTTGTAACCGTGGTTGGAGTCGGCGATCACGTAGGCGTTCTGCGCGAACACGTCGAACACCGGGAAGCTGTCGGGGGTGAAGCACCCGATGCCGCCCGACGGCTCCGTCGAGAACAGTCCGCGCTTGCCCTCGAACCGCTTCAGGCAGTGAGCCAGGCCCGCCGTCCACATCCTCGCGAACTCGGCCCCCACCACGAAGTCCGGGCTGGCAGGCCCGTACGGGTCGACGGCGACGTCGCCGGCCGGGCGGTCCACGACGAACGGCATCGCGCCACCCTGCACCCCACCGAAGTCGACGTCCGGCTTGAAGTAGATGCCCCAGAGCCGGTCGGTGACCAGGGAGCCGTCCTCGTCGTCGAGCAGCGGGGCGTCGGTGTCGACGTGCACCACCGGCGGCAGACCGCCGGACGCGTCGGTCAGGAAGGTCGGGTCCACGCGCACGGTCCCCTCCTGCAGCGACCAGTACGTCCACATCGGCCGCTCGTGCGCCTCGCCGGCCGGTCCGCGGACGGCGACGGTCTCGGGAAGGTCCAGCATCGCCCAGACGTCGCGGACCCACGGCCCGACGGCCACGACCACGTGGTCGCACCTGATCGTGCCCACGTCGGTCTCGACCCCGGTGACGGCGCCGCCGGCGGTGACGAAGCCACGCACGGCTACGCCAGGGAGGATCCGCACACCGGCCGCGGTGGCCTTGGCCGCCAGGCCGCGCAACGAGGCCTTGTTGTTCGCGTAGCCACCGGCGTGCTCGTGCAGCACGCTGGTGATGTTCCCGGCCTGCCAGTCGGGAAAGATCGACCGCAGGTAGCGCGTGCTGGCACCGGCGCCCTCGACCAGGGTCGAGGGATAGCCGATCGCCTGCTGCTCGGCGTGGATCCCCGCCACGTCGTCGTGCATCACCTCCGCGGAGATCTGGAGGTACCCCACCGGGTGGTAGGAGAAGGCCTCCGGATCGGACTCCCACACACCGACCGAGTGGGCCATCAGCTCGCGCATCGCCGGCTGGAAGTAGTTGTTGCGCACCACGCCGCAGGCGATGCCGGAGGCTCCGGCGCCGATGCCGGTCTTGTCGACGACCACGATGTCGGCCCCCGACCCCCGGCCCTGCGCCTCCAGACCGCGACCGAGGTGCCAGGCGGTCGAGAGACCGTGGATGCCGGCCCCGATGACGACGTAGCGCGCGCTCTCGGGCAGGGTCACGGCGCCTCCCACCGGTCGAAGCCGTCCGGCTCGATGCCCCACTCGCCGCCGGCGTCGAGCAGCGCGTCGAAGAGGTACTGACCCGACGACCGCTCGCAGTGCAGCAGGTAGGAGCGGGTCCCGTCCCGGTCGTCCCTGATCACGTCGGTGACGAGGCGCGCGACCGAGCTGCGGAAGGCGGTGCCGTCGGGGCTGACCCGGTCGGACAGGTCGATCGCGCACACCTTCGACAGCGTCCTGTCGGCGGCCACCCCCGACAGCCGCAGCATGGCCCGCCCGTGGGTGAGGTCCAGCACGGTGACGAACTCGTCGTCCCCGCGGATCCGCGCCGCGACGTCCGGAGCGGAGCCGACCGCGGCCAGGAGCAGCCACTCCCCGGGGCCGGAGCCGACGACCAGGGTGTCGAGGGCGTCCCGCTCCGCCCGGCCGTGGGGCACCGCGAGCCGGGCCGCGAGGGGTCCGCCGTCGGCCGCACGGACCCCGACCTTGGCGAGCGGACTGTGGTCGGCCAGCCGCAGCGCGGCCCGCGACCGACGGTCCGACACCTCCCAGCCCGAGCGGACGACGGCACGCGGGCCCGGCGGGATCGGTCCGCGGGCTACCGGTCCACGGGCGACAGGGACGGTCTCAGCCACGGAGCCGACTCCCCTCCGGGTCGACGTGTGCGGTGGTGGCCGTCACCGTCGCCGTCACCCGGCGACCGTCGGGCAGGGCCACGGTGACTTCCGAGCCCGGCTCGGCGAGCTCCGTGGGCACGAAGCCGAGGGCGATGGAGCGGCCCAGGGTGGGCGACATCCGGCTGCTCGTGATCCGCCCGACGAGCCGACCGGTCGCACCGACCACCTGGCTGGCCTCCGGGGGCACGACGAGCGGATCGACGGTCTGGATGCCGACCAGGCTGCGCCGCTGGCCCGACCGGCGCCCCGCGAGCTCCGGGCGGCCGACGAAGTCCTCCTTGTCGAGCTTCACCAAGGCGCCCAGCCCCGCCTCGAACGCGTCGGTGAGCCCGTCGGTGTCCTGGCCGACCACGATGTGACCCTTCTCCAGGCGCAGGATCCGTTGTGCCTCCACGCCAAAAGGGGCGACCCCGAGGTCGCTGCCATGGTCGAGCAGGGCCTCCCAGACGGCCAGCCCGTAGGAGGCGGGCACGTGGATCTCGTAGCTGAGCTCGCCGGTGAAGCCGATCCGCCACATGAAGCAGTCGTCGACGCCGGCGACGCGGCCGGTGCGCACGCGCATGTACCCGAACACCTCGGGTGCCAGGTCGACGCCGTCGCTGACCCGGGCGAGCAGCTCCCGCGACCGGGGGCCGGCGATGTTGATGCTCGCGTAGGCGGTGGTCAGCGGGGTCACGTGCACGCGCCACTGAGGGTGCTCGGTCTGCAGCACGACCTCGAGGTGCTCCCAGACGGCGGCGGCCCCCGACGACGTCGTCGACATCAGGTAGCGGTCGGGACCGAGCCGGCCGGTCACCCCGTCGTCCATCACGACACCGTCCTCGGAGCACATCACGCCGTAGCGCACCGAGCCGACCTCGAGCGTCGACCACCTGTTGACGTAGACGTGCTCCAGCAGCTTCGGGACGTCGGGACCGCGCAGGTCGAGCTTGCCGAGCGGCGTGACGTCGATGATCCCCACGCCGTCCCGGACGGCGCGCACCTCGGCCCCGGGCTCGCCGTAGCGGTCGGGCCGCAGCCACTGCCCCGCGACCAGCCACCGGGCGCCGTGGGCGGCGTGCCAGCCGTGCATCGGTGAACGACGGACCGGCTGCATGCTGCGACCCGCCAGCGCGCCCAGCGACACCGGCGCGTACGGCGGTCGCCAGACCGTCGTCCCCAGGTCCTCCAGGGTGCCCCCCACGGCGTCAGCGAGCACCGCCACCGTGTTGACCGTCTCGAGCTTGCCCTGGGAGGGACCCATCGTCGCGGTCGTGTAGCGCTTGACCAGCTCGCTGGAGTCGTAGCCCTCGGCGGCCGCGGCCACGATGTCGGCGGAGGAGACGTCCTCCGAGAAGTCCACGAACCCGTGCGTCGACGCCCGGAACAGGCCGGGGTGGGGCAGAACCGGGAGGGACGGCGGCACCTGCGCCTGTCCGAAGCCGGCCCGCGCTGCCGCGGCCGCACCCACCGTGCTGCCGTGGGCGGCCAGGTCCTCGGTGCTCCCGTCGCCGACGAGCCCCCCGGCAGCCAGAACGGACGACGGCAGGCCGTCTCCCGGCCGGAACCTGGCGGCGGTGCTGTCGTAGACGGGTTCGTTGCCGGCCATGTTGAGCAGCGACGTGGGCGCCGTCCAGCCCGTGGAGACGACGAGCAGGTCGCACTCGACGACGCGGCCGTCGGCGAGCTCGACCGCCTTCAGCCCGCCGCGTCCCACGGCGCGTCGCAGGCCCTCGCCGAGCCGGGCGTCCGCGACGGCCACGACGTCGACACCGGCCCGATCGAGGTCGGCCACGGCCGCGTCGCCCTCGGGGTTCGCGACCAGGGCGACGGCCCGGTCGCCGGGTCGGACGGCGTACAGGTTCACCAACCGGCGGACGGCGGTGCCGAGCATCACCCCGGGCAGGTCGTTGCCCTCGAACACGTAGGGGCGCTCGATCAGGCCGGGCGCGGCGACCAGCGCCGGGGTCCGTGCCTTGACCAGCCGCTCGGTGACGTGGCCCAGGCCGCGCTGCAGCACCGAGACCCAGTTGTCGTCGTAGCGGCCGAGCACGACGGAGTCGACGAGCACCTCCACCCCCGGCTCCCGCTCGAGGGCCGCCCGCAGCTCGCGCAGGCTGGCCAGGTCCTCGGCGCCGCCCCACCGCAGGTGGCCTCCGACCTCGTACTCCTCCTCGACGAGCAGCACCTGGGCGCCTGCCTGTGCGGCCGCCAGCGCGGCGCCGATCCCGGCGGGGCCCGCGCCGGCCACGACGACGTCCGGGTGGGCGTATCGCTGGTCGTAGTAGCCCTGCTCGTCGTGGCCCGGACCAGGCCCGGCCACGACCCGCCCGCCGGCGGCGAACCGTTCGAGCACGCGCTCGTAGAGCGGCCACAACCGTTGCGGCTTGATGAACGTCTTGTAGTAGAAGCCGGCGGTCAGGAACCGCCCGACCAGCTGGTTGGCGGCGCGGACGTCGTAGCGCAGCGACGGCCACACGTTCTGCGGCTCGACGACCATGCCTGCCTGGAGGCGGCGGTGGGCCGCCCGCACGTTCGGCTCGGCGCCCACCTGCACCGTGCAGCCGGGGTCGACGAAGCTCGCGGTGAGGATGCCCCGCGGACGGTGGTACTTGAAGCTGCGCGACAGCACCCGGGTCCCGGAGGCTGCGAGCGCCGACGCGATCGTGTCGCCGGCGTACCCGATGTGGCGGCGCCCGTCCCAGGTGAAGGTCAGGGGTCGGTTGCGGTCCAGCAGCTCACCCGGCTGCACGCCGAGCCGGTACGCCGGGCTTCTGTTCACGAGTCCGCCGGTCGGATCTCGTTGGTCAGCCTGTGCCGTTGGACGCTGAAGCAGCGACGGCACCCGGCCGAGTGCACCCACCACTCCGCCGTCCAGTCGGCCAGGTTGTGCCGGTCGTAGAGGTAACCGCGCCACTCCGTGGTGGTGACCGACCGCGGGTCGGGGCGAGTGCTGCGCTCGCCGAGGTGGCGGAACTCCGAGAGGTTGCGCGACCCGCAGTGCGGGCAGGGGATCCGGAAGATGTCGCCGACTCCCCTCAGTGCCCGACCGCGGCCGCGCCGCGCTCGCCGACGAGCCGGCCCTCGGCGAACCTCGCGAGGTCGAACGCCGCGATGTTCTCCGGGGTCAGGCCGGTGGCGATCAGCTCGGCCATCGCCTCGCCGGCCACCGGGCCGGCCTTGAAGCCGTACGTCCCCCAGCCGACGTCGACAAGAAAGCCCTCGACCGGCGTCACGCCCATGATCGGCGAGAAGTCGGGCGTCATGTCGCACAGCCCGGCCCACTGGCGCAGGACCCGCAGCCGGGCGATCGAGGGCATCAGCTCCAGGACGTGGCCGGCGAGCTCCTCGGTGAACTCCAGCGAGCCACGTGTCGAGTACGAAGGGTAGGAGTCGGTGCTGGCGCCGAACACCAGCTCGCCCCGGGCGGTCTGGCTGACGTACACGTGCAGCGTGCCCGAAACGACCACAGTCCGCAGGAAGCTCTGCACGGGCTCGGTGACCGCAGCCTGGAGCGCGTGCGTGCTGACCGGCAGGTGGACACCCGCCAGCCTCGAGACGAGGCTCGCCCAACCGGCGGTGCAGTTCACCACGACGGGCGCGTGCACGTCGCCGCGTGTCGTCCGTACGCCGCGCACCCGCCCGTCGTGGGTGTCGATGCCGACCACCTCGGTGTTCTCGTGGATCTGCACGCCCATGGCGTCGGCCGCACGCGCGTAGCCCCAGTTCACCGCGTCGTGCCGGATCGTGCCGCCCGGCGGGTGGTGCAGGGCACCGAGGATCGGGTACCGCGCGTCCGGTGACGTGTCCATCAGGGGAACCAGCGCGGCGACCTCGTCCGGGCCGATCACCTCCGAGTCGATGCCCTCGTGCTTGTTCACCTCGGCACGCCACCGCATGGTCCGCAGCGACCCGTCGTCGTGGGCCAGGGTGAGGTGGCCTCGTCGGGAGAACATCACGTTGAAGTTGAGCTCGGAGGCGAGTGACTCGTACAACCGGACCGAGCGGTCGTAGAAGCGCACACCCTCGGGGGTGAGGTAGTTGGACCGGATGATCGCGGTGTTGCGCCCCGACCCCCCGCCTCCGACGTACGCCTTGTCCACGACCGCGACGTTGGCGATGCCGTGGCGTGCCGCGAGGTAGTAGGCGGTGGCCAGGCCGTGCACCCCGGCCCCGATCACGACGACGTCGTAGGCCGGCTTCAGGTCGTGGTCGCGCCACGCGCGCGGCCAGGCGGCGCCGGTCAGCCCGCGCCTGAGCAGACCCCATGCCGAGTACCGGGCCGCCACGGGCTCAGTACTCGACGCCGTACGCGAGGTTGTCCTTGCGCAGGCTCGGGTCCGATCCGAGGAAGGCGTGCTGGGACATGTCCGCGGAGTAGCGGCTGGCCGCCGGCGTCCGAGCGAGTGCCTCTGCCATCGCCCGGATGTGGTGGGGGCCGGCGCCGCAGCACACCCCGAAGTACCGGACGCCGAGCTCGGCCGCGGCCCGGGTGAAGTCCGCGATCTCGTGCCGGTTGCAGGTGAAGGGGTCGAGAGCGACCGGGAACGGCCGGTCCGAGCCATGGTCGTAGGCCGGGTCGCGAAGGGACTGGAAGCTGGGTTCGGCGGCGTGGGTCCGGTAGGGCACGGGCAGGGCCGCCACCGGCACGTCCACCGCGGGGACCAGCTGCTCGAGCAGCGGGAGCATCGTGCGCGGGCCGCGGATGCAGTTCAGCCCGACGACGTCGGCGCCGGCACCGGCCAGCCGGCGGCCGGCCTCCGCCGCCGTCCAGCCGTCGCGCGTCTCGGGCGCCTTGTGGAACGCCAGCGTGACCACGGCGGGCAGCCCGGCCTCCCGAATCACCTCGAGCGCGATCAGCGCCTCGGCCGCGTAGCTGAACGTCTCGCCGATGATGAAGTCGGCACCGGCCTCGGCCGCCCAGCCCACCTGCTCGGTGAACATTGCCCGCACCTGGTCGGCCACCGAGGGGTTGTCCGGCTCGAACACGTTGGTGTTGCAGATGTTCCCGGCGAACAGCGAGGAGGTCTCGCGCGCCACGTCCCTGGCGATCCGGAGGGCGCCGGAGTTGAGCTGCTCGAGCCTGTCCTCCTTGCCTATCAGCCGGAGCTTCTCCCGGTGCGCGTAGTAGGTGAACGCCTCGACGACGTCCGAGCCCGCGTGCACGAACTCGCGGTGCAGCTCGGCGACCTTGTCCGGGTGGTCGAGCACCACCTCGGGCACGAACGCGCCGGCCTGCAGGTAGCCGCGGCGCTCCAGCTCGAAGAGATACCCCTCCGCGCAGACCACGGGTCCGGCGGCGAGCCGTTCCATCAGGCCCGCGGTCGGCTCGCTGTGCATGCGCCCAGAGTGGGAGGTCGGGACGGCGGTGTCAACAGCAGTTGCTACAGGCGGTCGTCATCTGGTACCCACAGCTGTGGCCGGCGCGCGGGTGGACAACGTCTCGCGGGCGGCCGCTGCCCTCGTCGCACTGGGGTCGCCGGAGTCCGTCGAGGGTCACGGGCTCGGCGTGGTGCGCCTGGCCCAGCTCACCGGAGGCGACAAGGGCCAGGTCTCCCGCCTGCTGACGACCCTGGCCGAGCAGGGCCTGGTGGAGCGCGATGCCGACACCCGCAGCTACCGGCTGGGCTGGCAGCTGTTCGCGCTCGCCGCCAGCGCCGGGGACCAGCGGCTCCTGGTCCTCGCCGCGCCGCTGCTCTCCGAGCTGGTGGAGCGCGTGGGCGAACGCGCCAACCTCTCCGTCCTGCGCGGCGCCGAGGTGCTGACCGTGGCCTCCCAGGCGCCGCCCCGGGCCGTGCAGACCATCGGGTGGGTCGGCCGGACGGTCCCCTCCTACTCCACGTCGTCCGGCCGGGCCCTGCTGCTCGACCACAGCCGGGCCGAGCTGGACGCCCTGTTCGGCGCGGGCCCCCTCGAACCCGGGGGGCCGGGCAGCCCGCCGGACGCAGCGACCCTGCACCGGCGCATCGTGGCGAGCCGGGCCCGTGGCTTCACCGCCGTGGCCGAGGAGTTCGAGCCGGAGCTGGTCGCGGCGGCCGCACCGGTCCGTGACTCCCGCGGCCACATCTGTGCCGCCGTCAACGTCTCGGCGCCGAGGTTCAGGTTCGGCGCGCGCCGGCTCGCCGAGCTCGGTCGGGCGATCAAGGACACGGCCGACGAGCTGTCCGCGCTCCTGCGCGTCGACGGCCGGGCACGGTAGCGCTCAGAGGTCGCCGCCCTCCTCGACGAGCCGCCGCATCTCGCGCTGCACCATCCCCAGGCGGGCCTCCTTCACCAGCGGGACCTCCCGGCGACGTCGGCGCACGGTGCTCAGGTCGATGTCCACGACGAGCACGGCCTCGGAGTCGTAGGCCGCCTCCGCGACAACCTGTCCCCACGGGTCGACGACGTGCGAGCCACCCCAGAACCGCAGGTCGTCGCCCTCCTGGCCGACGCGGTTCACGAAGACCACGAAGACCTGGAACATCCGGGCGTAGAAGCGGGTGATGTCCCGCCAGTACGTCGGCGAGTCGTACCGCTCCGGGAAGCGGCTCTGGGCGCTGCTGGTCGGCATCAGAAGCATGTGTGCGCCGTCCTGGACCGCGACGAAGGCGAGCTGCGGCTGCCACGCGTCGTTGCACGTGAGGATCGCCGCGCGCGTCCCACCCGCTCCGAACGCGCGCATCTGCTGCCCGGGGCTGAAGTGCTTGCGCTCCTCGAAGGTGTCGTACGTCGGCAGGTACAGCTTGCGGTGCACGTGCACGAGCGCGCCGTTCTCCAGGTACGCGGCGCTGTTGTACGTGTGAACACCCGCGCCGCCCTC
>DASROP010000182.1:0-3877 GCA_035646835.1 Actinomycetales bacterium
CTGGGCCGAGGCGGCGTTCACCGACCTGCAGGACCTGCACCACAACATCGACAGCGGGCTCCACATCGCCGGGCTGGCCGGGACGTGGATCGGTGCGGTCGCAGGCTTCGGCGGGATGCGCGACCACGACGGCCGCATCACCTTCGCGCCGCGCCTGCCGCCCGCCCTGTCGCAGATCTGCTTCCGGATGACGTTCTCCGGCCGCGTCCTCCTCGTCGACATCCGGTCCGAGGACTCGGACGACGACGCGGGCCCGGGCAAGCCCCTCGGCCGGCCCCTCGGGCAGCAGGCCACCTACCGGCTGCTGAGCGGGGACGCCGTCCGCACCTGGCACCACGGTGAGGCGGTCGACCTGGAGCCCGGCGCCTCGGTGACCCGGCCGGTGCCGCCGCCGCCCGACGTGGCGCCGGTGCACCAGCCCGCCGGGCGCGCCCCGCAGCGCCGCCGTCCGACCTGACGCCCGGACGCCGTCATCGGCCTACTGGTCGGCGACGCCGGGCCTGCGGCTGCGGCGTCATGAGGCATTCGCCCCAGCAGATGGGGGATGTCAGCTGAGCAGCAGGTCCCAGGTGCCGGCCGCGAGACCGGCCGCGGTGGCGAGCGCCGCCAGGCCCACCCCCCCGAGGACGACGAGCGCGTCGAAGGCGGCGAACTCGCTGCGGCGGGCCCAGGTCCGCTGCGACGTCACGCCGAAGCCACGGGCCTCCATCGCCGTGGCGAGCGTCGTCGCCCGGCGGATCGACAGCACCAGCAGAGCGAAGACCTGGCCGCTCGCCGTCCGCAGCCGGCCCGTCCACCCGTCGTCCCCCAGACCCCGTGCGCGACGGGCCAACGAGAGCATCTGCCACTCCTCGGCGAGCACCCCGACGAGTCGCGTGGCAGCCAGCGCGGCCAGCACGAACCGGTGCGGCAGGTGCAGCAGCTGGGCCAGGGCGTCGGCCAGGTCGGTCGGGTCCGTGGTGGCGAGGAGCACCACCCCGGGGAGCCCGATCGCCAGGACGCGCAACGTGATCGCGGCACCGGCGGTCACCGAGCCCTCGGTCACCGTCACGGGTCCGAGCGCGAGCAACGAGGCGCCGGAGTCGACCCCGAGCCATGCCGTCACGACGCCCGCGGGGACGGCGGCCACCAACACGATCCACGACCGGCGCAGCAGGGACCGGGCCGGCAGCCCGCACCACGGCAGGCACGCCAGCTCGAGGAGCAGCGCCACGCCGGCGGTGACGACGTCCACCGTGAGCAGCAGCGCCACCGAGACCGCCAGGGAGACGGCGAGCTTGGCCACCGGGTTCGCTCGCGCGAGGGGTGCCGACCGGTCCGTGTCGGCCGCGCCGGCGAGCAGGTCGACGGCGGTCACCCGGCCGCCCCGGTCATCGCGGCGGCGGAACGGAGAGTCAGGACGTCGTCCGCGAGGGCGTCGACGAGCGCCCCGTCGTGGGTCGCGGTCACCAGCGCCGCGCCGTCGTCCAGCAGGCCGGCCAGCAGGGCCACCAGCTCGGCCCAGGTCCGGGCGTCCTGACCGAAGGTCGGCTCGTCGAGCACCAGCAGCCTCGGTCGCGTGGCCAGAGCCGTGGCGACCGAGACCCGACGCTGCTCGCCGCCGGAGAGCGTGAACGGGTTGGCCCGGGCGAGGTGGACCAGGCGCAGCCGCTCCAGCAGGTCGTCGGTGCGAGCGGCGACCTCGGACTCCGGCAGGCCGATCCGGCGCGGCCCGACCGCGAGCTCGTCCGAGACGGTCGAGGCGACGAACTGGTGGCGGGGGTCCTGGAAGACGGAGCCGATCCGTCGCACCAGGTCCCTCGGCCGCCATCGTTCTGGTTCGGCGGCAAGGCGGGTGTCCTCACCGAGCAGCGGCGGCTGAGCGACCAGGTCCCCCCCGGTGTGCCGCGCCAGCCCGGACAGCGCCAGGGCCAGGGTCGACTTGCCGGATCCGTTGGGGCCGACCAGTGCGGTGGCTCGCCCGGACACGACGTCCAGGTCGACGCCCGACAGCACCGGCTCCGTCGTCCCCCGCCGGGAGACCTGCAGGTTCTCGGCACGGAGCAGCACCTCACCGACCACGCCGGAATCCCTCCGCGCCGGCCCCGTCGGCAGGTGACCGGGAACCCACACGCCCCTGGCGGCGAGGGCGGCGCCCTGCTGCTCCAGCACCTCCGACGACGGACCGTCCGCGACCACCCCGCCCCCGGGCTCGAGCACCACCACGCGATCGACGAGGTCCAGCCACATCGCCACGCGGTGCTCGACCAGCAGGCACGTGGCGCGCGTGTCGGAGAGCAGGGCGCCGACCAGTGCGGCGAGCTGCTCCCCGGCGTCCGGGTCGAGCATCGACGTCGGCTCGTCCATCAGCAGGATCTCCGGGCGCAGGGCGAGGACGCCGGCCAACGCGAGTCGCTGACGCTGCCCGCCGGAGAGCCTCGCGGTGGGGTGGTCCCGCCCGACGCCCAGCCCGACCGCGTCGAGGGCGCCGTCGACGCGCGGCCAGATCTCCTCGGGAGGCACCGCGTGGTTCTCCAGCCCGAACGCCACGTCGTCGCCGCATCGCGCCAGCACCGTCTGGGCCTCCGGGTCCTGGAGCAGCAGACCGGTGCGCGCCCGACCCGCACGCACCCCCGCCGTCCGCGCCCGGTCGGCCGGGACGCCGTCCAGCAGCAGCGTCCCCTCCTGCTCCCCGTTGCCGTCCGAACCGGGGTCGAGCAGACCCGCGACGGCAGCGAGCAACGTCGACTTGCCGGCGCCGCTGGGTCCGAGCAGGAGCACCCGCTCGCCCGAGCCGACGTCCAGGTCGACGCCCCGCAGCGCCCACGCCCGTCGACCGGAGTGCCGCCAACCCCAGCCGCGCGCGGTGATCTGAGTCATGTGGTCTGAGCCATGGGTGGTCCGTCAGTCCTGCGCGGGTCAGACCCGCCGGGCGTCTCGCCCGGACGCCAGCGGCGCGAGCGCCCCGGTGGCCGCGATGGACCGTGTCAACGCCCACGCGCCCAGGCCGGCGATAACGACGCCCGAGACGACCGTGGCGGCGACGTAGACGGCCTTGTAGCCCGGCGAGAACGCGGGGTAGTAGACGAACGCGTCGAGCAGACCGACCACGACACCGGCACCCGCTCCGGCACCCAGGGCGGCGCCGAGCCCCCATCGCCGGAAGAGCAGCAGGGCGAAGACGACCTCGGCGCCCATCCCCTCGAGGAAGCCGTACCAGACGGTGGCGAAACCCCACTGGTTGCCGAGCAAAGCGCTCAACGTCGCCGCCACCAGCTCGGTGTACAGGGCGGCGCCGGGACGGCGGATGATCAGCCCCCCCAGGACGCCGGGAAGCAGCCAGACGCCGACGAGGATCCCGGACGCCGGCGGGAAGAACGTGAGCCCCGTCGACAGCGGTAGCCACGCGGCGTTCCAGGCGAAGAAGACGAAGCCGCCGACGACGCCGATCACGCTCGCCACCACGATGTCGACCACCCGCCAGCGCGGCCGCGTGGTCGTCGTCCATCCCCCGACCCACAGGCCGACGAGAGCGACGAGCAGGGCCGCGGGCACGGTCAGGTTCGTCGGATCCGAGCCGAAGAGGGTCTGCTCACCGGGGAAGCCGGCGACCACGATCGCCACGGCCGCGACGACGCCGGTGAGCGCGATCGCCGCACCCTGCGCGCTCGGCCGCGTGGCGTCGTGGGTCGTCTCACGAGGTTCTGTGCTGGTCATGCGTTGTCCTCCTGAGTCCCAGGAGGGCCACCGCGTCGCGCACGGTGGGAGATTCCCGACTCCCTACACCGGTGCTAACCGGATCAGGTTCGAGGGTCTGCGGCCTCTACCGCACTCTCAGCGCCTCCTTGGCGCTCCCCTGTCGTTGCACCGCCCACGCTACACCCGCACCCCCGCGTGC
>DASROP010000183.1:0-3981 GCA_035646835.1 Actinomycetales bacterium
CGTCCGGGCCGTGCTGCAGCCCGTCGTCCGGGGACTCGGCCAGCTGGAGCCGGTGAGCCTCCGGATCGGTCTGACCGCCGGCATGGAGGACGTCGTCGAGGCGCTCGCCGCCGCCGCGTACACCCGGGTGGAGATGGTCGAGCGGCGGGGCGAGTTCGCCGTCCGGGGCGGCATCCTCGACATCTTCCCGCCCACCCGCGACCACCCGCTGCGCGTCGAGTTCTTCGGCGACACCGTCGAGGAGGTGCGGGCCTTCGCGGTTGCTGACCAGCGGTCCCTGGAGGTCGTCGACGAAGGAGTGTGGGCGCCGCCCTGCCGTGAGGTCCTGCTCACGGAGGCAGTTCGGCAGCGGGCCGAGGCGTTGAAGGAGCAGCTGCCAGGCGCCGTCGAGATGCTCGACAAGCTCAGCGCCGGGGTGGCTGTCGAGGGAATGGAATCCCTGGCACCCGCCCTCGTCGACGGCATGGAGCCGTTGGTGGACCTGCTGCCCGAGGGGGCGCACGTCGTCGTCCTCGACCCGGAGCGGGTGCGGGCCCGGGCGCACGACCTGATGGCGACGTCCGAGGAGTTCCTCGCGGCGGCCTGGTCGAACGCGGCGGCGGGCAACGCGACCCCGGTGGACCTGTCGGAGGCGAGCTTCCACAGCCTGGCCGACACCCGGTCCCACGCCTTGGCGACCGGCGTCGGCTGGTGGAGCCTGACGGCTTTCGCAGCCGACACCGAGCTCGATGGGGAGACCCTCAACATCGGTGCGCGGGAGGTGCGTGGGTACGCGGGTGATGTGCCCGCTGCGATGGCCGACCTGCGGCAGATGGCGTCCCAGGGGTGGCGCGTGGTGGCCACCACCGAGGGCCACGGCCCGGCGAAGCGCCTGGTCGAGGTGCTGGGGGAGTCGGACGTCGCGGCCCGGTTGGTCGAGAGCTTGGACGACCTCCCGGAGCCGTCCGTCGTCCACGTCACCACCGCTGCCGCGGGCGACGGTTTCGTGGCGGAGGAGCTCAAGCTTGCCCTCGTCACCGAGTCCGACATCGTCGGCCGCGCGGGGGCGGCGTCCACCAAGGACATGCGCCGGATGCCCAGCCGGCGACGCAACGTCGTGGACCCGGTCCAGCTGCGGCCGGGGGACCACGTCGTCCATGCCCAGCACGGCGTCGGCCGTTTCGTCGAGATGGTGCAGCGGACGATCGGTGGTGCGGCGCGCGAGTACCTGGTGATCGAGTACGCGCCGAGCCGCCGCGGCCAACCCGGCGACCGGTTGTTCGTTCCCACCGACGCCCTCGACCAAGTGACGCGCTACGTCGGCGGCGACTCGCCGTCCCTGAACAAGATGGGCGGCTCGGACTGGGCCAGGACCAAGGGCCGCGCCCGCAAGGCGGTGCGGCAGATCGCCTCCGAGCTGATCCGTCTCTACTCCGCGAGGATGGCCACCCGCGGCTACGCGTTCGGACCCGACACCCCGTGGCAGCGCGAGCTCGAGGACGCCTTTCCCTATGTCGAGACGCCCGACCAGCTGGCGTCGATCGACGAGGTCAAGGCCGACATGGAAAAGCCGATCCCGATGGACCGGCTGATCTGCGGGGACGTCGGATACGGCAAGACCGAGATCGCGCTGCGGGCGGCGTTCAAGGCAGTCCAGGACGGCAAGCAGGTCGCGGTGCTCGTCCCGACGACCCTCCTTGTGCAGCAGCACTTCGAGACGTTCTCGGAGCGGTTCGCCCCGTTCCCGGTGACGGTGCGGGCGCTGTCCCGGTTCCAGACGGACGCCGAGGCGCGCGCCGTGGCCGAGGGAGTCTCGGCCGGCACGATCGACGTCGTCATCGGTACGCACCGGATCCTGTCGGGCGCTGTGCGGTTCAAGGACCTCGGCCTGGTGGTCGTCGACGAGGAGCAACGCTTCGGCGTCGGGCACAAGGAGACGCTGAAACAGCTGCGCACCGACGTCGATGTGCTGGCCATGAGCGCCACGCCGATTCCCCGCACGCTGGAGATGGCCGTGACCGGGATCCGTGAGATGTCAACTCTCGCAACGCCTCCGGAGGAGCGGCACCCGGTGCTGACGTTCGTCGGCGCGTACGACGAGAAGCAGGTGACGGCGGCGATCCGCCGTGAGCTGCTGCGCGAGGGGCAGGTCTTCTACATCCACAACAAGGTCGACTCGATCGACCGGACGGCGTCGCGCATCCGGGACCTGGTGCCCGAGGCCCGCGTGGCGGTGGCGCACGGCAAGATGCCCGAGCACCGGCTCGAGGAAGTCATCGTCGACTTCTGGGAGAAGCGTTTCGACGTGCTGGTGTGCACGACGATCGTCGAGAACGGCCTCGACATCTCCAACGCGAACACGCTCGTACTGGAGCGGGCAGACCTGCTGGGGCTCTCGCAGCTGCACCAGCTGCGGGGACGGGTCGGGCGGGGCCGCGAGCGGGCGTACGCCTACTTCCTGTACCCGCCCGAGCGACCCATGACCGACACGGCGCACGACCGGTTGACCACGATCGCGCAGCACACCGACCTGGGTGCCGGGACGCACGTGGCGATGAAGGACCTGGAGATCCGCGGGGCCGGCAACCTGCTCGGGGGGGAGCAGTCGGGGCACATCGCGGGCGTCGGATTTGATCTGTACGTGCGGCTGGTCGGGGACGCGGTGGCGGAGTTCCGAGGGCAGGGTGACGGCTCCGCCCTGCCGGAGATGAAGATCGAGCTGCCGGTCGACGCTCACCTTCCCCACGACTACGTGCCGCACGAGCGGCTGCGGCTGGAGGCCTACCGCAAGCTGGCGGCTGCCGAGACCGACCAGGCGGTGGACGAGGTGCGGGCCGAGCTCGTGGACCGTTACGGCGAGCCGGGCGAGCCGGTGGAGAACCTGCTCGCCGTGGCCAGGTTCCGGGTGCACGCCCGTCGAGCCGGTGTCGCAGAGGTCAGCGCGCAGGGAAACCACATCCGGTTCGCGCCGGTGGAGCTGAGGGAGTCCCAACAGCTGCGCCTCAAGCGCCTCTACCCCGGGACGCTCCTCAAGCCCGCCGTCCGGACCGTCCTGGTCCCGAGGCCGAAGCGCGGCGGCGTCGGCGGAGAGTCGTTGCGTGACTCCGAGGTGCTGGCGTGGGCGTCCGACCTGCTGGACGCCGTGCTGCTGGACGACGTCGCGGCCGCGGCGTCCGCGGGGGCACGCGGATGACCGGTCGCACGGTCCTGGTGCAGGCCAGCCCGCGGACGCCGCCCGGTCTGTTGACGTTCCAGGCCTGGGAGGAGCTGCGCGCGGCGGGGGTCGTGATGGTTCGGGCCCTGGATCAGTCGTGGTCCGAGGCGTTCTCGCAGTCGGGCATCGACGTCCGCGTGTCACCTGACGACGCGGCGGGCGCCGGTCAGGTGTGGTTCGACGCCGCCTCGGACGACGGCCTGGCGCGCGCGCTCGCCGAGCTCGCGGTGCGGGGGGAGACCTTGGTCGAGGTGGTGCTCGGGTCGTACGACCTGCCGGGCTCCCGGCTGCTGGACCTGGTGCGGGTGATGGACCGGTTGCGGTCACCCGGCGGCTGCCCTTGGGACGCCGAGCAGACGCACTCGTCGCTGCTTCGGTACCTGGTCGAGGAGTCGTACGAGGTGGTCGAGGCGGTCGAGGCGGGCAGCCGGGAGGACCTGGCCGAGGAGCTGGGCGACCTGCTCCTGCAGGTGGTCTTTCACGCGCGGCTGGCGACGGAGCACGACGAGGCACCATTCGACATCGACGACGTCGCGACCGGGATCGTCGAGAAGCTCGTGCGCCGCCACCCGCACGTCTTTGCGGGTGGCCCCGCCGGGTCCGCCGAGCACGTCGAGGACGTGTGGGAGCGCAGCAAGGCCGTCGAGAAGGGCAGAGACAGCGCGCTCGACGGGATTCCCACCGGGCTGCCGGCCCTGGCGCGTGCCGAGAAGGTGCTCGACCGCCTGACCCGGCACGGGGTCTCGGTGGCGCTGCCCGAGCCCGTGGACGTCGGCACGCGGCTGCTC
>DASROP010000184.1:0-8763 GCA_035646835.1 Actinomycetales bacterium
CTTCTTCGCCCGCCTCTTCGAGCGGAACCCGCCGCAGCGCGTGCTGGCGTTCCTCGACGGGTCCACGAGCCTCGCCGACGAGCTGGCGGTGATGCGGACGGCGCCACGGCGGGCCATGGTCCGCTCCGGCGCCGAGGTGCTCAGCCGCCGCGTGCGCCGCCGGGGGTAGGGCTGACCCCCGGTTCGCCCGGGCGGCACCGTCAGAATGACTCCGGCGGTTCGCAGGATCGGCCGGCGGGAGGCGCGGGACCAGGCTTGACGACGCCAGGCCCGCCGCCCGAGGAGCCCCCGATGCCGGTCACCGCCGCCCTGCTCGATCCCGTGGTCGGTGCGTCGACCGTTCTGGTCTGGACGTGCGCCGCGCTGCTGGCCCGCGCCGCCCAGACCGACCGCGCCGACGGCCCGGCCCCGGTGGCGAACTCGCGCGCCGCCGTCCGGGCCCTCGTCGTGATCGGACTCGGCCTGGTCGTTGCCGCCGCGCAGGCCGCCGCGCTCGTCCTGCACACGTCGAGGGACGGGACGCTCGCCACCGGTGCGTGGCCGGTGCTGACCGCTGCCTTCACGGGCGCCGCCCTGGTGGCCTGGCGCGCCGTGCCACCGTTGCGGCAGATGGCAGGTGGCCGTCCGCTGACCGACGCCGGGCGGCGTCGTGACCTGCACGCCGCGATGGGTGCCGCCGTCGCCGCCGGAGCGGTGGCGGTGATCGTCTGGCTCGTCGGCGCGAGAATGGAACCCAGCGCCGGGGCGTCGGGCCCGTACCTCGCGCCCGCGCTCGCGGTCGGTGCCTTCGTCCTGGGGACCCACTCGGCCCTGCGGCACCGCGGCGCGCTCGTGCCTGCCTGAGGTGGTGGTCGGAGGGCCTTCGGGCGTGTGCCACCATCTCGTGGCATGCACCTCGACCACGTCTCCTACGCCGCCGAGCCGGACGGCTTGCGGGCCAGCGCGGAGCGGCTCGGCAAGGCGCTGGGCGTGACGCCGGTGGACGGCGGCAACCATCCTCGTTTCGGCACCCGCAACGTGGTGCTGCCGATGAAGGGCGGGCACTACGTGGAGGTGGTCGAGGCGCTGGAGCACCCCGCCGCGGACAAGTGCCCGTTCGGCCAGGCGGTGCGCGCCCGCTCGACGGACGGCGGGGGCTGGCTCGGCTGGGTGGTGGCGGTCGACGACATCGCGCCGGTCGAGGAGCGGCTCGGCCGCGAGTCGGTGCGCGGCAACCGGCACCGGCCCGACGGTGTCGAGCTGCGCTGGCGCCAGATCGGGGTCAAGGGCCTGATGTCGGACCCGCAGCTGCCGTTCGTCGTGTGCTGGGAGACGCCGGAGCTGCACCCCTCGCGGGACGGCGACACCGAGGTCTCGCTCACGGAGCTCTCGATCGCCGGTGACCCGGAGCGGGTGCGCGAGTGGCTCGGACAGGGCGTGGACGACGAGCCACGCACTGTCGGCTTCACCTTCGTCGCGCCGCACGGGACTCCGGGCCTGATGGCGGTCACCTTCGACACCCCGATCGGGCCCGTCCAGATCTGACCTGGCAGGCCGGTGTCCCTCGAAGGGATTCATCCATTCGGCCCACATTGCGCTGACCGCCCGCACCATGTTGATCAAGGACCCCATGCCCGCGTGGCGAGCATGGGGTCCTTGATCAACGCGGAGGGGTGTCAGGTGAGGCCCAGCTCGTCGGCGAACAGGTCGTAGCCGACGAAGGCCACCACGTCGAGCAGCGTGTGCGCCACGACCAGCGGCATCACCCGCCGGGTGCGCAGGTAGAACACGGCGAACACCACCCCCATCACCACGTTGCCGAGGAACGGGCCGAAGCCCTGGTACAGGTGGTAGCCGCCGCGCAGGACAGCGCTGGCGGCCACGATGACCGGCACCGACCAGCCGAGCCGCTCGGTGCGCTCGATCAAATAGCCGACCGCGACGACCTCCTCGAGCACCGCGTTCTTGAGGGCACTCAGGAGCAGCACCGGAACCGTCCACCAGTAGGCGTCCAGCGCCGACGGGACCACGGTCGCCGTGATGCCGAGCGCCCTGCCCGCGAAGTACAGGCCGAGGCCGGGGATCCCGATCACCGCCGCCAGGCCGGCTCCCCACGCGAGGTCGCGGGCCGGTCTCAGCGCGTCGAAGCCGATCCGGCGGACGGCGGAACGTCCCGGCTCGCTGAGCAGGAACAGGGCGAGGACGACGGGCACGAGCGCGAAGGACAGCGACAGCAGCTGGTAGGTGAGGTCGAGGTAGGGCCGGGGGCTCTGGGGAGCGTTCAGCGTGGCGGTCGCCTGCGACAGGGGTCCTCGGGTCAGCTTGGCCACCAGGCTGACGACCGCGTAGACGGCCGACTGGCCCAGCGACAGCCCGAGCACGATCAGCACCTCCGCGCCGAGGCGCCCGCGTGTCGTCACGGTCGTGTCGGCGGCCACGGGCGTCACTGTGTCAGAACGAGTGCGGCGGGCCGTCGTCCCCGTTCTGACCGCTCACCGGTGGCGGCCGTTGTTCACCCGGTCGGCGATGCGTTCGGGGCCCCGGTCAGACCCAGGGCCCCGGCGGCGGTGTCCAGGCTCTGACCCCGGAGGTGGCGCAGCCCGGACGCCCGCGCTCGGAAAGCGTCGCGGCGACCGCCTCCGCCTGCTCGGAGGTGATCGTGCCGTCGTCCACGAGCCCGGAGAGGGCCTCGGTGATGCGGTCCGCCCGCCGGTCGTGCCGGTCGTCGTCCACGGTGATGTTCGGGACGTCGGCAGCGAGGGCGGGGCCGCCCACCAGGACGGCGCCCACGGCCCCCGCGACGGCCAGCGCGGTGATCCTCTTCATGACAGCTCCTGTCGTCGTCAGGACCGTGGTGGATCCTGCTGACGCTGAGCGTCGGCCCCGTTCCTGGGTCTGCCCTGGGGTCCGGCTGTCAGTTCGCGTCGAGGTAGTCCACGAGCCGGGACGCCAGGCCGGTGTAGCCGGACGGCGACAGCGCGGCCAGCCGCGCCTCGACGTCCGCCGGGAGGCCGAGTCCCTCGACGAAGGCGCGCATCGCGTCGCCGTCGACCCGTCGTCCGCGGGTCAGGTCCTTGAGCCGCTCGTAGGGGTCCTGCATGCCCGCGACCCCCGCGACGGCCTGCGCGCGCATGGCCGACTGCACCGCCTCGCCGAGGACCTCCCAGTTGGCGTCGAGGTCGCGCTGCATCGCGGCCGGGTCGGCGTCGAGACCGGCGAGCCCGCGGGTCGCGTTGTCGATGGCGACCAGGGAGTGCCCGAAGGCGGTGCCGATGTTGCGCTGCATCGACGAGTCGGTCAGGTCGCGCTGCAGCCGGGAGGTCACCAGCGTCGCGCTCAGCACGTCGAGCAACGCGCACGACACCTCGAGGTTCGCCTCGGCGTTCTCGAACCGGATCGGGTTGACCTTGTGCGGCATCGTCGACGACCCGGTGGAGCCGTGGGCGCCGAGCTGCTGGGCGAAGTAGCCGAGGGAGATGTACGTCCACATGTCGGTGCAGACGTTGTGCAGCACGCGGTTGAAGCGGGCGACGTCGGCGTAGAGCTCGGCCTGCCAGTCGTGCGACTCGATCTGCGTGGTCAGCGGGTTCCAGGTCAGGCCCAGGCCCTCGACGAAGTCGCGGGAGATGGTGACCCAGTCCGCGTCGGGGACGGCGGCGACGTGGGCGCCGTACGTGCCGGTCGCGCCGTTGAGCTTACCGAGGTACTCGGCGGCGGCGATGCGGCGGAGCTGACGCCGCAGCCGGTGCGCCGACACCGCGAGCTCCTTGCCGAGGGTGGTCGGGGTGGCCGGCTGGCCGTGTGTGTGGGCCAGCATCGGCTGGTCGCGGTGCCTGCGGGCGAGGTCGGCGAGCCGGTCGGCGAGGGCCGTCGCCGCGGGGAGCCAGACCTGCTGGACGGCCCCGCGCACCATCAGGGCATAGGACAGGTTGTTGACGTCCTCGCTGGTGCAGCAGAAGTGCACGAGCTCGGACGCCGGCTCGAGGCTCGTTCCGGCGAGGCGGCGCTTGAGGAAGTACTCGACGGCCTTGACGTCGTGGGCGGTCCCGCGCTCGAGCTCGGCCAGCTCGGCCACCTCGGCGGCCCCGAAGCCGTCGGCGACGTGGCGCAGCCGGGCGGCGTCGTCGTCCGTGGGCGCGGGCGCCCCCGGCACGGCGCCGCTCGCCGCCAGGTGCAGCAGCCACTCGACCTCGACCCGCACCCGCTCGCGGTTCAGCGCGGCCTCGGAGAGGTGCTCCACCAGCGGCGCCACCACGGGTCGGTACCTGCCGTCCAGGGCACCGAGCGCGATGCCGGCATCGCCGAGCGGGGTGGCGGGACTGGTGGTGTCGGGCTGGGGGGACTCGGGCACGGCCGTCATCGTCCCAGATGCTCCTCGGCCTGCTCGCGTGCACGGATCACGTGTCCGGCGGCGGTGGTCGTTCTCGCCGGTCCCCGCGCGGCCGGGCCCTCCATCCTGGGATCAGCGGTCGGGCGTGGCGGAGGTAGACGCGTCCGGTGGGGCTCGTCCACTCGAACTCGCCGGGTGAGACCTGGCGCAGCAGCCAGCCGCCGTGGGTCTTGGCGTTGTGGATGCGGTCGCAGAGGCTGCCCAGGTCACCCGCCGTGGTGGTGCCCTCGACGCCGTTCTCGTCTGCTTCCCCGTGGTTGATGGTGTGGTCGAGCTGGGTGGTCGCGGCGGGGTGGTGGCAGGCCGGCCCGAGGCAGGTGGCGTCGCGGGTGTGCACGAACCGGCGCAGCCGCTCCGACGGGCGGTAGCGGGTGCCGTCGTCGGTGTAGGAGGGCCGCAGCGGGACGTCGAACAGGTGCTGCCAGCGGGGGTCGGCCGCGACCGCCAGGACGCCGTCGTGGCCGATGCCGTCGTCCTCGGGCGGGGCGACAGCGTCGCCGTCGGCGTCGATCAGGGTGCCGGTGGCCGGGTCGGCGATCAGCCGCCGCCAGGAGGTGCGGCCGGCGAGGTCGCGGGCAGTGGCGGCATCCAGGGGTCCGATGCCGGGGATGTGCGCGGGCAGGTCGCTGTGCTCTCCGGTCCCGGTCAGGGTGTCGGCGGCGACGACGACCTGCAGCTCGGCCAGCCGCGACAGCTCGGCGGGGGTGGGCACGTGGCCGCCGAGCGGGTCGCCCCGGCCGGTCAGCAGCGCCTGGGCGATGTCAGCGCGCAGCTGCGCGACGGTGCGGTCCTCTGGTGTCCCGTCCGGGCGCAGGCCGGCCTTCTTGGCGTTCTTGGCGGCGGTGTTGATCGCCAGCCAGGCGGCGGTGTTGCCCACCCAGGGCGCGTCGAGGAGCAGCCGACCGCAGCCGGGCAGCGGCGAGCGGCGCATCGACATGTCCCGCTCACCGGTGCCGCGGGCAGCCGCGGTCGCGGCGTGGTCGGGGTCGAGCCGTTGGGCCTCGGCGGCCAGGTCGGCGCGCAGCTGCTGGGCGGTCTTGCGGGGCGCCCAGCGGACCGCCTTCTGCTCCAGCTGGGTCCTGGCGCCGGGTGACAGGTCACACATCGTCTGGTCCAGCACCTTGATCTGGGTCAGGTCCATCCGCCCGTCCAGCAGCGCGTCCATCGCGGCCGGCATCCCCTCGCACCTGCGAGCGAGCGCGACCAGGCGGGACGCGGCCTGCGGGGCGACGCCGAGCACCGGCGTCAGCTCGTCGGCCGCCGGCCGCAGCGGGTCGGTCCGGCCCGGCCGTGCGGTCGCGTCGGCGTCCGGCGCCATCGCCGTGCCCAGGTCGGCCGTGACGGTGAGCTGCGCGGCGTCGCAGTACGAGCGCATCCGCTTCCAGCCTCCGGCCAGCTCCGCCAGCTCCCGCGCCGACAGGTCGTCGCGGCCCATCAGGTCGGTCAGGCTCGCCAGCAGCTCCGGGCCGGTGCGTGCCGCCACCGCCTCGACCACGAACGGACGCAGCAGCTTCAGCCGCGACGCGCGCCCCGCGCCGCCGTCCGGATCCACCGTCTCCGCTGCCATGCCTCGAACATACGTACCCCCTCCGACAGTCGGGTGGCCTCCGAGGCGGGGGAGGGCCGTCTCGGCGGTACCGTTACCGAATCGTGATAAGTCAAGCGGTCGCTGCGGTCTCTCCGAGTGGCTCGAACCCCACCTCGGCGAAGGGCCGGTAGCCATCCGGGCCGTCGCCACGGAGCAGGATCCTGAGCCGCAGGTGGCCCGCGACGTCACGAGGGTTGGTGTGCGCCACGGTCACGGAAGGCTCCCTTACCCGGCGCAGGCCCCTGAGGTGGGGCAGGAGGAAGTCGGGCACCCAGCCGAGGGCGTACCCGCCACCGTCGGTCGTGAGCACGGCGTGCGGGTTGTGCTCGTTGTCCGGGTCGCTGATCAGCCCCAGCCGGTCCCCCCGCCGGAGACGATCGATCCGGTCCTGCACGTCTGCTGTGACCCCTGCCTGCACGTGGCGAATGCCATGCACGAGGAAGGGACATGCCCACCCCTCGGAATGGACGTGCACCGGCACACCGAACAGCTGCAGACCGTCGGTCATCTGGGATCCCTGAGAAGCGGCCAGCTCGTCCCACGGACCAGCCAGCGTGTCGAGATCCAACGCTTCGCGGTACGCCCGGTAATCCGGACGGCGAGGACTCATGGCGCGCCCCGCGAGCAAGGAGAACAACGAGCGGGACCGATAGTCGCCGTCAAGATCGGGAAAGCCGAGCAGCGGACGGAAGTCCGTGACGTCGAGGGCACGTGCCAGGTAGCGGAGGCGGTAGCCGGCGGCATCGCGGTCCAGCCGGGCGACCGGTTCCATGCTGCGCGTCCCCGGGTGCTGCCAGATCACCAGCATCGTGGAGCTTGTCTGCTGACGACGCGCACGCTCAACGTGTTCGGCGGTCACGGGTCCAGCAGGCCGAGCTCAAGGACGTCCCAGCGGTCACGCCAATCCTGCACTCGGCTGGCCGGGATCGCGTGGTGCGTCGAGCTGGGATTGACCGCTCGCCGCCCGCCGTGACGCGCCAGGTAGGCCTCGTGGTGCTCGTGGATGTCGTTCTGCATCCACCAGTGCGGGACGACGTAGAAGCTCGGCGGCCACAGACCCAGGTCGATCAGGACCCAGAAGCGGTTCTCGTCCGCAACAGGCTCCCGCCGCGCGGCGTCCCGTCTGGTGCTGGCGTGCCAGGTGCCGGACCGCTTGGCCTTCACCTGGACGTAGACCGTTCTCGCGTGTTCAGCATCGCTGGCGAGCAGGTCGATACCCGGCATGTTGCCGCTGAACGTGACCGCCCATCCGCCTCGCCGGTGGATCTCGCCGGCCACGAAGTACTCACCGGCCCGTCCGGTCTGTCCGCTGTTCACGTGCCGGGGAGGGTTCCGTCGGAGGTGAGAGCCGAGAGCGGGAGCAGCGGCCCGCTGACGATCTCGTCGAGGAGCGCGGCCTGCGCGTCCTCCAGCTCGACCAGGCGGCGCAGCACCGACAGGAGGTCGTTGAGCTCGCTGGTCCACTCGCTCGGCCACTCGGTGACGTGGATGTCGTCCAGCGGGCTGGACCGGCGACCGGCGGGGTTCGCCTTGCGGTAGCCGAACCACTTGGCGACGACGTTCATGCCGCCGACGTCATAGCGCCAGACGGCCTCCGGGACCGGCCCGAAGCCGCCGGTGCCGACGTGCAGGGTCTCGGACGCCGGGTCGTGGCCGATCTCGTTCGGCATCCCCTGGACGGCGGTGCCCGCGGTCACCCGTCTCGCGTCACCCGCGGGGTACCGGACGTCGGCGCGGGGCCGGCCGGCCGCACCGTCGACGAAGCGCTCGCCGTACGTCGAGGCCCAGCCGACGGCCCGGCCCAGCTCGACAGCGCGTTGCCAGAGCGCGGCGTCCGACGTCACCGCCACCCGGACGCCGGGGGTGGTCAGCTCGTCCGTGAACCGCCGCGTGTAGCCGGGGTGCGCGACCACGCCCAGCACGTACGCGGCCACGTCCTCGGGCTGCACCTCGGCGTCGAGCGCCTCGTTCAGGGCCGTGAGCAGTCCGGGCGCGAGGTTCGGCGTCCCGTCAGGCCGGAACAGCGGGAGGACGCGGCCACCGCGACCGTTGAAGTGATCCATGTCGACCGGCAGGTGAGTGGTCACGAGGGCAGGTCCACTGTCGAAAGCGTGAGCATGTTGCTCGCTGATGAACACCTGACCTGGCGTTGAGTACGCAGACCACAGGGGCGGTCTCGCCTGGTCGAGCAGGCGGTGGTCGGCCATCAACCACTGCCGGTCGAAGGACCGGTAGGCCACCCGAGTCGGCTGGGGCGGCGCGCCTCGCTCGGCACCGATCGCCCGCGAGAGCGCCGGTTGCCCCGGCAGCTGGGGCACCTCCCGGTCGATCTTGCGGTCACGGGTCTCCTTGAACAGCTCCCGCTTGCGCTCCAGGTCGGGCTCGGCGACCAGGGTGCGCCAGCGCTCGGCGAGGATGCCTCGGGTCGGGGCGTAGACCCAGGTCCGGTTGGGCTTGACGCCGGGCACGGTCCAGGGGAAGACGTCGTCCAGCGCCGGGTACTCGTCCCACGCGCCGTCCGCCGCCGGGGTGAAGGGGGCCTGCCAACCGGTCCGGACGTCGCGCCAGGCCGCACCGTCGAGACTCAGGCCCCGTAGCTGGCCGTGCTTGACCGCGCGCCGACCGGAAAGGGCGGTGTAGCGCAGCTCGGCAGGCTCGTCGGGTGACGCCCCTGGCTCACGCAGGAAGATGCCGACGGCCAGCGGCTGCTGCACCCCGGGGAACAGCCGGGTGGCCACCTCGGGCTGGTGGCCCTCGGGCGAGGCGTCGATGATCCAGCCGGCCGAGCAGGTGCGGCGCAGGTACT
>DASROP010000185.1:0-2169 GCA_035646835.1 Actinomycetales bacterium
TGGGACGAGGGGCGGGCGGCCGGCGGATGCCCCGCGCGCGTCGACGCGGTGCGGGTCACCCTGGCGGAGGCGGTCGGACGCGTGACGGCAGGACCGATCTGGGCGCTCCGTTCGTCGCCGGCGTTCGACTCCGCGGCGATGGA
Source organism: Actinomycetales bacterium (assembly GCA_035646835.1). Taxonomy (GTDB): domain Bacteria; phylum Actinomycetota; class Actinomycetes; order Actinomycetales; family DASROP01; genus DASROP01. The sequence goes on from DASROP010000185.1 coordinate 144, forward strand.
CGGCATCGCCGTGAGCTCCGCGGAGACGGTGGGTGCGAGCGAGCGGGCCCCGGTGCGGCTCGACCCCGGTGCGTACGACGTCGTCGACACTGGCGACCCGATGCCTGCAGGGCGAGACGCGGTGGTGATGCGCGAGCAGGTGCACCATGTCGGTGACGGCTCGGCCGAGATCCTGGCTGCGGTGCCGCCGTACGCGAATGTGCGGTCCGTCGGCGAGGACGTCGCGGCGGCGGAGCTGCTGCTGCCCGCCGGTCACCGGCTCCGGCCGGTCGACGTCGCTGCCGCCGCGGCCGCAGGCGTCACCGAGGTCGACGTGCGCCGCCGTCCGCGCGTCGTCGTGATCCCGACCGGGGACGAGATCCGGCCCCTGGGCGCAGCCCTGGGCGCCGGTGAGATCCCGGACACGAACTCGTTGATGCTGGCGGCCCAGGCCCGCGAGGCGGGGGCCGAGGCCGACGTGACCGGCGTCGTCGCCGACGACCCCGTGCTGATCACCGAGGCCGTCAGGCGTGCCGCGGGTGTGGCCGACCTCGTGATCGTCGTGGCCGGGTCGAGCGCTGGCCGCGACGACTACACCGCTCGTGTCGTGGCCGAGGCAGGCACGCTCAGCGTGCACGGCGTGGCGGTGCGGCCCGGGCACCCCGTGGTGCTCGGCGTGGTCGACTCCACGCCGGTGATCGGAGCCCCCGGATACCCGGTGTCGGCCGCGCTCACGTTCGACATCTTCGCGCTGCCGCTGCTGGCGTCCCTGGAGGGGGCCGCCCACCGGCGACGGCAACGAACGACCGCCCACCTGGCCCGCAAGCTGGCCTCGGTCGTGGGCATGGACGACTGGGTCCGCGTGCGGCTCGGTCTCGTCGCCGGAGAGGTGGTGGCGATGCCGCTGCCGCGCGGCGCCGGCGTCCTCACCTCGCTGGTCCGGGCGGACGGACTGCTCGTCGTCCCGGCCGGGCTCGAGGGACACCACGCCGGGGAAAGGGTGGAGGTCGAGCTGCTGCGACCGATCGAGGAGGTCCGTCGGACCATCGTGGCCGTGGGCTCGCACGACCTCGTCCTGGACTTGGCCGCCTCGGCGATGCGCGAGGTGGACCCCGCCGTGACGCTCGCGACCTCCAACGTCGGGTCCCTCGGCGGGTTGGTCGCGTTGCGCGACGGGCTGTGCCACGTGGCCGGGTCCCACCTGCTCGACGAGGAGACCGGTGAGTACACGCTGCCGTACGTCGACCGCGTGCTGCCCGGGCGCGACGTCGCCGTCGTCCGACTCGTCCACCGGCAGCAGGGGCTGCTCGTCGCACCGGGGAACCCGTTGGAGATCAAGGGGATCGGTGATCTGACGCGTCAAGGTCTGCGGTACGTGAACCGGCAGCGCGGGGCCGGTACCCGCGTCCTGCTCGACCACGAGCTGCGGCGGCGGGGGATCGACGCGGATGACGTCGACGGATACGCACGCGAGGAGCACACGCACCTGGGGGTGGCCGCCGCCGTCGCGGCCGGCCGAGCCGACTGCGGCCTGGGGATCGTGGCGGCCGCGCGCGCGTTCGGTCTGGACGTCGTGCCCGTCGCCGAGGAGCCGTACGACCTGGTGCTCGACGCCGGCGTCGTGGACGACGACCTGCTCGTGCCGCTGTGGGCTCAGCTGGCGTCTGCGGGTTTCCGTCGCCGGATCGAGGCGCTGGGCGGGTACTCCACGCGCGAGACCAGTCGCCGCGTCCGTTGAGAGGTGCGGAAGCTTGATCACGGGGTCAGGGGGAGGTGCCGGAGGTGGTGAGACGCCCGGCCGCCTGCCACGCCTTGGTACCGCCCGCGACGTTGACCGCCGTCACGCCGGCACGCGCAAGCGCCTCGGCTCCCCGGAAGCTGCGTCCGCCGGACCCGCAGACCGTGTACACCCGATCGTGGCCGCCCAGCTCCTGCGCCCGGACCGGTAGCTGTGACAGGGGGATGTTCACCGCACCCGGGACGTGTCCCGCCTCGTACTCGTGCGGCTCCCGGACGTCGAGGACGAAGGCCCCGGCGGCGTGCGCGG
>DASROP010000186.1:0-15192 GCA_035646835.1 Actinomycetales bacterium
GGCAGCCGCCGCAAGGGCGAGCACGACCTGGCCGACCGGGAGGAGCGGCACGAGCAGCGGGAGATCCACGACCTCGACCCGGAGGCGCGCCAGCGGTACGCCGAGTCGTGGCGCCAGATCCAGACCCGGTTCGTGGACCAGCCGCTGGACGCCGTCAAGGACGCCCAGGTGCTGATCCGCGAGGTGATGACCGAGCGGGGGTACCCCGCCGACGAGCACGAGCAGACCGAGGGGCTCACGGTCGAGCACCCCGAGGTGATGGGCGACTACCGCGACGCGGACCGGATCGTGCGGGCCAGCCGGGACGGCGACGTCACCACCGAGCAGCTGCGCGAGGCGATGCTCAAGTTCCGCTCGCTCGCCGAGCGCCTGCTCAACGACGGCACCACGACGCGCGCCTGACTCAGAGGACGACGGACAGCTCCGGCTCCAGCATCGTCGCCAGGGCAGGCGTCACCGACCAGGACCGGGTCAGCGACCGGTACTCGTCGACGGCCTCCCGGCTCGGCGCGGCACCGGTCCGCACCGCCCGGATCATCGCGTTACGGGGTGTGTGGCGGGAGTCGACGAACTCGACGACGTCGACCCGGTATCCCAGCAGCCGCAACAGGCTGGCCCGCAAGGCATCGGTCAGGACGTCGGCGAAGCGCTCGCGCAGGATGGGGTGCCGGGCGATGGCGCCGTAGGGCGCGGGCGCACCCCCCTCGGTGCGGGCGAGGTCGAGCTGGCGCTGCACGTCGTGGTGGCAGCACGGCGCGGCCAGGACGACGGGGGGCCGCCACCGCACCGCCCTGGCCAGGGCCTCGTCGGTGGCGGTGTCGCAGGCGTGCAGGGCGAGCACCACGTCGACCTCCCCCTCCGGCGAGGCGTCGGCGATCGTGCCGGCGACGAACTCCAGTGCCGGCAGAGACGCGCGGGCAGCTCGCTCGGCGCTGGCGGCCACCAGCTCGTCGCGCATCTCGACCCCCGTCGTCCGGCTGCCGGGTGCCGTCTGCGAGACGTACCGGTGCGCGGCGAACGTCAGGTAGGCGTTGCCGCAGCCCAGGTCGACGACGTGCAGCGGCCCCTCCGGCAGGACCCGCGCGGCCGCGCCCCGGCGCAGGGTCGGGGCCAGCAGCCGGAGGAACGCGTCCACCTGCCGACGCTTGTCCGCGTCGGCACCGAGGACGTCGAACAGCGGGTCGTCCGGCTCGAGGAGCCGCTCCTTGACGCGGTCGTGCGGTCGTGCCGAGACGTCGCGGCGGCTGGTCGGCGTCCGGTGCACCTGCGCCTCGCCGCGCTTGGTCACCCTGACCTGGACCACCGAAACCGCCGTCTCCACGTGCCAGCTGCCGAACGGCAGGGCCAGCAGCCGGTCGACGGTCGCCGGCGCGTCGTCGTGGGCAAGGTTGTGCGTCGTGGCGGTGGTCGCCGTCCGCTCCACCACCTGAAGCCGACGCCCTGCCTTGATCTCGACCGGCCGGAGCTCGACCCGCGTCAGCGGTGGGTGCTCCCCCCGACGCCGTCCGGCGCCGACCGCGCGCACCAGGGTCTCGTCGAGCAGCAGGGCGCGCAACTCGGCGAGCACGTCACGGAGCGTCACGGGCATGGGGCCCATCGTCCACCAGGTCCGGCCGTGACCTCGCCGAGGGTGACTCGTTGGGAGGGGTAGCAGCCGGACGTGGTGGACGCGCCGGCACCGATCAGGAGGAATCCCCGTGTTCAGGCAGGCAAGGCACGTAAGACACGGCAGGCGCAGCGTCACCCTGGTACCCGTCGCCGTCCTGCTGGCCGCCGGCGTGGCCGTGGCCTCGACCGGGTCGTCCGGACCCGGTTCCCCCGTCGCCTCGACCGAGGCGGTCGCGGCGCCGGCCACCGACCTGGACACCCTGCCGAAGGTTCCCCGCGACGCGGTGCGGGACCCGGCGTCCGTGGCCGGCCCCGACGGCACCGTCGCCCCGGCACTCGCGATCGCGCCGTCGGACTCGCCGGCCGCCACGGTACAACTCGACACGGCGGGCATCCCCGCCCGTGCGCTGCAGACCTACCGCTTCAGCGAGGCCCTGCTGGGTAAGGCCGACCCGGCCTGCAACCTGCCGTGGTCGCTGGTCGCGGCGATCGGGCGGGTCGAGTCCAACCACGGCTCGTTCGGAGGCAACAGGCTGGGCACGGACGGCGTCGCGCGGCCGGGCATCATCGGGATCGCCCTGGACGGCAGCCGCAACACCGCTCGGATCACCGACTCTGACGGCGGCCGCTGGGACGGCGACGCGACGTTCGACCGCGCGGTCGGACCGATGCAGTTCATCCCCGGCACCTGGAGCCTCGTCGGCTCCGACGCCGAGCCGGACGGCAGCCGCAACCCGCAGGACATCGACGACGCGGCTGCGGCCACCGGCGTGTACCTGTGCTCCGGCTCGGGCGACCTCACGGAGGCCTCCGACCTGTACCGCGCGGTGCGGCGCTACAACAACTCCGACTCCTACGTGCGCACGGTGATCGCGATCGCGAACGCCTACGCCCGCGGGGTGCGCGCCCTGCCGGCGTCCGCCCTGCCCGCGGCGCACTCGTCGAGCCCCGTGACGCCGGCCCCTGTCCTGGCGCCGGCACCGGCGACGCAGAAGCCGGCACCCGCCTCGCCGAACCCGCAGCCGGCGGACCCCGCCCCGGCCCCGGCGTCCGAGCCGGACCCGCAGCCGGCGGCCCCGCCACCGGCGTCCGAGCCGACCCCGGAGACGCCGGGCGTGCTGCCCCCGATCCTCCCGCCGGTGCTCCCGCCGCCGCCCCCGGGCGGGACGACGCCGCCGCCCGAGGAGGAGACGTGCACGGACCCGCTGCTGGGCATCGAGGTTCCCTGCCTGCCCTGAGCAGCGGGTAGCTGGTCCCGAATCCCGCCATACTCACGGAAAGCCGGTTCCGGGGGCCGAGATCGAGCCGGGAAGCGGCTTTCGGTGAGCACGCCGAGCGGCGGCAGCGCTGCTAGGCGGCGGAGGCGGTGTCCCGCGCCTGCTCGGCCGCCAGCTGCCGCCGGGCGTCCTCGCGGGCCGAGCTCTCGTCGTCCCGCAACGCGGTCTGGACGAGCAGGTGGGGTCGCTGGCTGAGCCGGTAGCTCACCGACAGGTGCCGGGTTCGGCTCACCACGGCCACGGCGGCGACGGCGACCGCGAGGGCGGCGATCCCGCCGATCGCGATCGTCCACGGGGCGCCGAACGTCTCGCCGACCCAGCCGATCACGGGCGCGCCCACCGGCGTCCCGCCCATGAAGATGGCCATGTACAGCGACATCACCCGTCCCCGCATCTCGGGGTCGGTGGTCATCTGCACCGTCGCGTTGGCGGCGGTCATCATCGTCAGCGAGCTGAGCCCGATCGGGATCAGCGAGATCGCGAACAGCTCGTAGGTCGGCATCAGCGAGGCCACGATGGCGAAGACGCCGAACGCGCCGGCGGCACCGACGATCAGCCGCAGCCGCGGCCGTTCGCGTCGGGCCGCGATCAGCGCCCCGGCGAGCGAGCCGATCGCCATGATCGAGCCGAGCAGACCGTACGCGGTGGCGCCCTTGTCGAACTCCAGCCGCGCCATCAGTGCCGTCGTCAGCTGGAAGTTGAGGCCGAAGGTGCCCACGACCCCGACGATGGTCATGATCAGGATCAGGTCCGGGCGCCTGCGGACGTAGCGGATCCCCTCGCGGATCTGGCCCTTGGACCGCAGCGCACGTGGCAGCGGCCGCAGCTCCCGGGCTCGCATCTGCGTCAGCGCGAAGAGCGTCGCCCCGAACGTGATGGCGTTGAGGAGGAAGACCGGGCCCGTGCCGATGGCCGCGATCAGGACGCCGGCAAGCGCCGGCCCGATCATCCGCGCCGCGTGGAACGAGGCGCTGTTGAGGCTCACCGCGTTCGAGAGCTGGTTGCGGTCGACCATCTCGGCGACGAAGGTCTGCCGGACGGGGGCGTCGACGGCCGAGGAGATACCGAGCAGGCCGGCCAGCACGTAGACGTGCCACAGGTCGGCGGTCTGAGTGACCACCAGCAGCCCGAGGATCAGCGCCCACAGCCCGGACGACGCCTGCGTCGCCATCAGGAGCCGCCGCTTCGGCAGCCGGTCGGCGAGGAGGCCGGCGAAGGGTGCGAGCAGCAGCATCGGGGCGAACTGGAGCCCGGTCGTGATGCCCACCGCGACGCCGCTGTTGGTGGTGAGCACGGTGAGGACGAGCCAGTCCTGGGCGACGCGCTGCATCCAGGTGCCGGTGTTCGACACGATCGCGCCCATCGCCCAGAGGCGGTAGTTGAAGTTGTTCAAGGCGGCGAACGTGGGGCTCACTGGGCCACCACCCGCCGCAGGATCTCGGTGGCGTGGGCGAGCACCTCGCGCTCGTCCGGGTCGAGCGCCGCGAGCCGCTTGGTCAGCCACCGGTCCCGGCGGCGACGCGTCTCCTTCACGACGGCGGCGCCGGCGTCGGTGACGGCGACGAGCACCTGCCGCCCGTCGGCGGGGTGCTCGGTGCGGGAGACCATCCCGGCCTCGACGAGCGCGTTGAGCGTGCGTGTCATGGACGGCGGCTGGACGTGCTCGACGTCCGCCAGCTCCCTGGGGGTCCGGGGGCCGCCGCTCTGCAGGACCGCCAGCACCGAGTACTGCCCGTCGGTCAGGGAGTCGTCGCTGCGCTCGCTGCGGATCCGCCGTACCGATCGCATCAGGGCGACCCGCAGCTCCACGGCCAGGCCCGGAGCGCCGCAGGGAACGCTCCGCGTCTCGGCGGAGGGGGTCGACGGCATTTCCTTAGCATAACTCATTACCCATGCTAACGAATCACCCCCACCCCCCATTCCCCGTGATCAAGCACTTCGAGCACGTAGCATCGACGACGTGCCCGTGTACCTGCCGCCGGAGGAACGCCGCGAAGACCCCACACCGCTGCGGACCGACGACCGGCGCACCGTGCTGGTGGGCACCGCGGTGTGGCTCGCCCTGCTGGTCGGCACGCTGGTGTCGCGCGACGGGCTCGTCGACACGGGCCGCGGCTGGTGGACGTGGAGCTGCCTCGCCGGCGTCGCGCTCGGGCTCCTCGGCCTGGCGTACCTCCACCACCGCGAGACCACGCAGCACCGCGACGTCAGCCGCCGCTGACCTCGGGGTCCTCCAGTGCCGTCTCGGACAGCACTCGCGCGGCGGACTCCGGCGACGCGAGCAGCGCCTCGACCGCTGCTCGTCGCGACCAGCGCCCCGCCGCCTGGGCCAGCCCGCGCGCCAGCCCTGAAGGGGTCGTGGCGTGCACGTCCGCCTCCGGGCCGGAGCCGACCACCCACCAGCCGACCTCGACACCGTCGACACGCAGCCGGTCGTGGGAGAGCCACCCTGGGGGTGCCCCGGGCAGCAGGCCCGTCACGGCGGCCGGGACGTCGGCGCCCGAACCCCCCGGCTCGACGTCGCCGGGAGCGGCCTCGCTCGCAAGATCAAGGTCGAGGACGTCGGCCAGGGCGTCGGCGAGGGACGGCGGGACGACGACCCTCGCGCCGAGATCGGTGCGCTGCCACCACATCGGCGCGTCGACCACGACGGCGGCATCGGCGGCGACCACGTCGACGCCCTCGGCGCCGATCGCCACGAGCCGAGCCGGCGCTGCGAGGTCCGCCAGCTCTCCCGCCTCGACGGCCGAGGCCAGCGCCCGCCACATCGCGAGCAGGGCGGCGACGTCGGTCGGCCGCGGGGAGGCGAGCACCGACGTCCAGCCGGCGGCGTCCAGGTCCGACCAGCGGCGGGGCAGGCCGAGAGCGGCCCGCGTCACCGGCGCCAGGTCGCGGACCCAGTCCGGAGCCGGGCCCAGGGCGGCGGCGAGGTCGCGGTCGGCGTCCGGGTCGGCACAGGCACCGAGCGCGAGGCGGCTCCGCAGCCACCACGCCGTGTAGGGGGCAGCCCTGGTCACGTCGCCCGTGCCACCGGCCACCAGCACCGGGTCGCGGACCGCGGCCAGCAGCTGCGGATCACCCGTGACGACCGCCACCGCCTCGGCCCACCGTCGCTCGACGACGAGGTCGAGGTCGCGGACGGCGAGCACCTCGCCCGCCGTCCCGGCCGGCAGGCCCGCGGCCCACTGGAGTGCACCGTCGAGGTCCAGCAGGTCGTCGGGCAGCGAGTCGGTCTCGACGCTCGACCAGCGCAGCAGCGCCAGGGTGCGCGCCACCCCGACCGTCTCCAGCACCTCGGCCGGCCACCGGTCGGCGACGCCGTCGGCGAGGACACCGACCTCGTCGGGGTCGAGCAGTCGCTCCGCCGCCGAGCCGGGCAGCACCAGGCCCGCAGCGGGGACGAGCTCGCCGTCGGCGTCCGGCAGCGGGAGGTCACCCAGCCAGGTCAGCTCGCCCGGCCGCAGGGCTCCCGTCCGCACGGCCGCGGAGACGAGGGCCAGCACGGCCCCGGCGACGTCGCTGACGTCGTCCTCCGAACCGTCGGCGTCGTCGGAGTCGGCGGCGTCCGAGGCCGCCTCGACGGCGTGCCGCACCGCCGGCTCTGCCAGCACGGACCGGGCGTCGGCCACGGTGGCGCCGAGGCGTTCCAGCAGCGCCGCCGCACCCCGGTCGGCGACGGCGTCGGGGTGCACCACCCGCAGCCCGTGCTCGGCCAGCATCGCCAGCGGCCCGCCGCCCGACGCGGGGTCCGCGACGAGGTCGGGGCCCGGCAGCAGCAGCCCCCGCACCCCACGCACCACCCGACCGTCGGCGAGCGGCACGGGCAGTGCGGCCAGTGCCTCGCGGCCCGCGGCGTCGTCCGCCCAGGGGGCCAGCCCGGTGTACACGCGGTCCCACCAGGCGGGGTCCGGGTTCGAGGGCAGGGCCTCGACGACCTCCGCCACCGAGACCCGGCGCACCCCCAACGCGGCCAGTGCCGCGGTCGCCGACCGCGGCGCCGGCACGAGCCCCCCGATCAAGGGCTCCAGCGCGGCCAGGACGCGGTCGTCGTCCCCCGACGTGTCCAGCGCGACGGCGTCACGCGGGCGGACGACGACCCCGGAGACGCCCGTCAGGACCGCCGCGCGGGCGAGCAGGGGCAGTGCCGCCTCGCGCAGGTCGGCGTCCAGGCTCCCCGCGGGCAGGCCGGTCGGGACCAGGCCGACGACGTCCACGGCGTCCGCCGCCAGGGCCGCCAGCAGCTCGGCGTAGGTGGCGGCCGCGGCGGCCACCACCGCTGCGCGCGCGGGGCCCTGCGCGACGTGCCGGCGGCTGGGATCGAGCGGGAACGAGGCGATCAGCAGCGCCGGCCAGGCCAGCGGCTCGTCGGTCGGCGTGGGGGCGTGGACGACCCCGGGGACGTCGGCGCCCTCGCGCCGCGGCACGGCCCAGGTTACCGACCACGCGGGACGGCGGCGCTCCTCGGTCGGCCGGTCCGCCAGGTCGGCGTCGGTGTGCGCACCGGCGGCGCGCCGGACGTGCCAGCGCGAGCCGACGTCGCGCAGGGTCCGGGTCGGTTCGCCGGGTACCTCGACGACGACCTCCTCGAGCCCGGGAAGGGCCAGCAGCAACGGGTCTGCCACCTCGGCGAGCAGCCGCCGGGCCAGCTCGTGCGCCGCGCCGCCGTCCAGGCCGGGGTCGTGCAGCGGCAGCAGGACGGCGGTGTCGTACCCGGTCGGCGCGACGCCCTCGGCCGGCAGCGGCAGGCGCAGTGCCGGCACGTGCCCGTCCCGCCGCTCGAGCTCGGAGGCCAGCGCGGGAACGTCCCGGGCGGCGTCGGCCACCAGTGCGGCGGAGTCGGCACGCGAGAACCGCACCCCGCGGCCGTGCGAGACGACCACCGGTGCGTCCGAGAGGGCCAGGACAGCAGCGAAACCGACCCCGAAACGTCCGACGGAGTCGTGGTCGCGCTTGGCGGAGGCCCGCAACGACGCCAGCGAACGCACGCCGACGTCGTCCAGCGGGGCCCCGGTGTTGGCGGCGACGAGCACGAGCCCGTCGTCCGTGTCCGCGAGCCTCAGCAGGAGCCGGCCCGGCACACCGGCGCGGGCGGCAGCGTCCGCGGCGTTCTGGGCGAGCTCGACGACGGCCCGGTCGCGGTAGCCGCCGAGGGCGAGGTCCTCCTCGGCGTTCGCGTCCTCGCGGAACCGGTCCGGTGCCGCGCGCCACGCGGCCAGCACGCGATCGCGGATCGCGTCGGCGCCCAGCTCGTCGCTCACTGACGCGCCCCGCCGACGGTCAGCTCGTGACCGTGTCGTACCCGAGCTCGTCGAGGATGGGCGCAGGCGAGTGCTCGGCCGCGCGCTCGACGTCCGTCTCGCTGTGGGCACCGCACCCGAAGTCCAGGGCCACCACCCGACCGTCGGCGGGCGACCACTCGTTGGCGCAGATGCCGAACACCTGGCGCAGCGCGCCGGCGGTGGGCACGAGGAACCCGCACGACGAACAGCTCTGGGCGGCGGCCTTGGCGGTCTCGGACGACGGCCCGAGGTCGCCGGTGTGCCAGCGGTCCGCGGCGTCGTCGCGACCCTCGCGGGACAGTACCCGGGGGCGGCCGAGGCCGAGCTCGGTGAGCGCGACCCGGTCGACGTCCTCGGCACCCGTGGCTTCCCACCCCTGCTCGAGCCGCGGGTCGTCGTCGACGTGGGGGAGCACGTCGGCGGCTCCCATGTCGCCGGGGCGCAGGCGCTCGGACCACGGCAGCCACTCCGGCGCCAGCACCGACTCCGGGCCGGGCAGCAGGGAGACCTCGGAGACCGTGGCGAGCTTGGCCCGGGACGCCCGCGCCAGGGTCACCGTCCACAGCCAACCCCGGTAGCCGCGGGTGGTGCAGGCGAACGAGTGCGAGACGACCCGTTCGCCGTCCGCCTCGAACCCCAGGTGCTCGCCGACGGCGCCGGGCTCGGCCGCCTCGGACGCCGCCTCGCGGGCCAGGTCGATCGCGGCCGCGCAGACGGCGTCGGGCGCGGAGCGTCGGGTGCGGGTGACCGCGGCCATCGGGCTCAGACCTCCAGGTCGTCGGCGACGGCACGCAGCACGCTGGCCACCTTGGACGCGTGGCTGCGGTCGGGGTAGCGCCCCCGCCGCAGCTGGTTGGACAGGTCGTCGAGCAGTCGGATCAGGTCCTCGACGATCACCGTCATGTCCTCGGGAGGCTTGCGGTGCGCGGCGGACACGGACGGCGGCTGCTCCAGCACCTGCACCGAGAGGGCCTGCTTGCCCTTGCGGCCGTCGGCGACGCCGAACTCGACCTTGGCGCCGGGCTTGACGGTCGTCCCGGGCGGCAGCGCCGAGGCGTGCAGGAAGACCTCCTCGCCGTCGTCCGTCGCCAGGAAACCGAAGCCGCGCTCGGCGTCGAACCACTTGACCTTGCCAGTCGGCACGTCAGAACCTCTGCTCGCTCGTGTGGACACTCCACCCGTTCAGCACGGGCACCACCAGGCTAGCGGTCGGGCGGCCGGCGCTGCTCAGCGGAAGCGGTCGGGGTCGCCGAGCAGCTCGTTCATCGAGCCGGACCTGAACCCGGCCGGGTCGACGTCCACGGTGGCGAAGCCGGCGCGGCGCACACTGGACAGGGCCGGCTCGCTGGTCTCGAGCTCGCGCACCAGCTGCTGATCTACCTCGATCCGGGCGCGGTCGCCGCCCAGGTCGCGTACGCGCAGGTCGACGACGTCCAGGCCGGCGGCGGCGAGCGCCTGCCGCAGCCCGACCTCCGCGGCCTCGACCCGCGCGAGCCCCTGCCGGGTCACGGGGACACCGAAGGCCACCCGGCTGGACAGGCAGGCAGCGGCTGGCTTGTCGTGGGTCGGCAGGTCCCAGGACGCCGACAGCGCTCGTACCTGTGCCTTGGTCAGCCCGGCGTCCAGCAGCGGAGTGACGGCGTTCCGCTCGGCGGCCGCGCGGATGCCGGGCCGGAACCCGGCGACGGCGTCGTCGGCGTTGGTGCCGGTGGCGACGTGGGCGAGGCCGTGCTCGGCCGCCAGCGGGCGCAGGACGTCGAGCAGCTCGGACTTGCAGTGGTAGCAACGGTCCCCGGCGTTCGCCCGGTAGCCCTCACGCTCGATCTCGTGGGTCAGCGGGGTCAGCAGGCGGACGCCGAGCCGCGCCGCGAAGGCGCGGGCGTCGTCCAGCTCGCGGGCGGCGAGAGAGCCGGAGACACCGGTGGCGGCGGCCACGTTCTGCGGGCCGAGCGCCCGGACGGCCGCCGCGAGCAGCAAGGCGGAGTCGGCCCCGCCCGAGAACGCCACCAGCACCGACCCCAGCTCGGCCAGGCGCTCGTCGAGGGCCTCGCGACGACGGTCCAGCACGTAGTCGTCGAGCCACCGGGGGAACGCGAGCAGGTCGGGCAGGACGACGTCCGCACCGGCTGCCCGGAGCGCGTCTGTGTCGTGCGGGCCGGTGGGGACCGCGACGGCGAGGGCGCCCCCGGCGCGCGCGGCGGCGACGTCCCCAGGGTGGTCGCCGACGTAGACGGTCGCTCCGGCCCCGGTGAGCGCCACGCCCTTCTCCACGCCGAACAGGCCACCCACGACGGCGTCGACCCCGTCCGAAAGACCCGACTGCGCGAGCACCTGCTCGACCGCGTGGGTGATCTTGGCGCTGACGACGAGGGTGCGGCCGCCGTGCTCACGGACGGCGGCCAACGCCTCGACCGCCCCCGGCAGGGCGGGAACCGCGGGGGCGTCGGGCGCGTCGTGCCGGGCGCGGTAGGCGGCGACCAGCGGCTCGGCGTCGTGCCCCGGCGCGAGCGCACGCAGGGTGTCGGCGAGCGGTGGCCCGATGAACGGCCAGATGTCGTCGTCACTCACGTCGACCCCGACGTCGGCCAGCGTCGCGCGCAGGCTGGCGCTGATGCGCTCTCGCGTGTCGACGAGCGTCATGTCGAGGTCGAATCCCACGACCAGGGCTTCAGGTGGCACGAGCGCCAGGGTAGGTGGCCGCGGTCACGCGGTCGGTACCGCCGTGGCCGCCTCGTCGAGTCCGAGGATCTCCACCGCTGCCTCACGCATCTCGACCTTGCGCACCTTGCCGGTCACCGTCATCGGGAAGCCGTCGACGACGTGCACGTAGCGCGGCACCTTGTACCGGGCCAACCTGTTGTCGCAGAACGCCTGCACGGCCTCTGCCGTCAGCGGCTCGGCCCCCTCGCGCAGCACCACCCAGGCCATCAGCTCCTCGCCGTACCGCTCGTCGGGCACCCCGACCACCTGGACGTCGGCCACGTCGGGGTGGGTGTAGAGGAACTCCTCCACCTCGCGCGGGTAGATGTTCTCGCCACCGCGGATCACCATGTCCTTGATCCGGCCGGAGATGCTGATGTACCCCTCGGCGTCCATCACCGCCAGGTCGCCGGTGTGCATCCAGCGGGCGCTGTCGACGGTGCTTGCCGTGTTCCTCGGGTCACCCCAGTAGCCCAGCATCACCGTGTGCCCGCGGGTGCACAGCTCGCCGGCCGTCCCGCGCTCGACCGTCAGACCCGTTGCGGGGTCGACGATCTTGCTCTCCAGGTGCGGCATCGTCCGCCCCACCGTCTGCGTGCGACGCGCCAGGTCGTCGTCCGGCCTGGTCATCGTCGAGACCGGAGACGTCTCCGTCATCCCGTAGCAGATCGCGACCTCGGCCATGTGCATCTCGTCGACCACGCGCTTCATCACCTCGACCGGGCAGGGTGAGCCGGCCATGATCCCCGTCCGCAGGCTCGACAGGTCGTAGCTGCCGAAGTCGGGCAGCCCCAGCTCGGCGATGAACATGGTCGGCACGCCGTAGAGCGAGGTGCACCGCTCGTCGGCCACGGCCTGCAGCGTCGCCGCGGGGTCGAAGGTTGGTGCGGGGATGACGATGCACGCGCCGTGGCTGGTCGCCCCGAGGTTGCCCATCACCATGCCGAAGCAGTGGTAGAAGGGAACCGGCAGGCAGACGCGGTCCAGCTCGGTGTACCCGACCAGCTCGCCGACGAAGAACCCGTTGTTGCCGATGTTGTGGTGACTGAGGGTGGCGCCCTTGGGGAAACCCGTGGTGCCCGAGGTGTACTGGATGTTGATCGGGTCGTCGAACGACAGCTGCGCCATTCTCTCGTCGAGCACGTGGTGGTCGCTCCTCGCGCCCCGGGCCACGACGTCCCGCCATGACTGCTCACCGATGTAGACCACGTCGAGAAGCTCGGGGCAGTCGGTGCGGACCTCGTCGAGCATCGCGCGGTAGTCGCTGCCCTTGTGGCTGACGGCGCTGACCAGGGTGCGCATCCCGGACTGCTTGACGACGTAGGCGAGCTCGTGGCTGCGGTAGGCGGGGTTGACGTTCACGAGGATCGCGCCGATCTTCGCGGTCGCGTACTGGACGATCACCCACTCGGCGCAGTTCGGGGCCCAGATGCCGACCCGGTCGCCCTTCTCGACACCCGTCGCCATCAGGCCGAGCGCCACCTCGTCCACCTCGACGTCGAGCTCGGAGTAGGTCCAACGGCGGTGAGAGGCGCAGTCGACGAGCGCCTCACGGTCGCCGAACCGGGCGACGGTGCGCTCGAAGTCGTCCCCGAGGGTCCTGCCGACCAGGGGGACGTCGGAGGTGCCGGACGTGTACGCGAGCGCGGGCTTGGTGAGCACGGTGGCCTCCTGGGACGACGACGCCGGAGCGCGCTCCATCCTGGCCCGCGGTCGCGGCGACCACTACCCCCGGCCGACATGCCAACAGCGGTATCAGAGTGGTACCGTCTTCGCATGGCGATGACGCTGCGCACCGACTCCGCGCTGGAGCACGCCCTGTCCCGACTGGCCGCCTCGGAGGGCGTCTCCCGGCAGGAGGTCGTGAGGCGAGCGGTCCTCGACCGGTTCGAGCGATCCGGGCACACCGCCGAGGTGGCGGAGAGCACCCACCGGATGACCGAGCGGTGGGGTGACGTGCTCGACCGCCTGGGCTCGGTGTGACGGTCTACCTCGACCTCGAGGACCTGCTGGGCCTGGTCCGCGCCCTGGGTGCCGGCCCGATCCGCGACCTGGGCCTGCTCGACTCCGCTGCCGCCCGCCCGCGGTCGAGCGCCTTCGGCGAGGACGCGTACGCGTCCCTCGACCTGAAGGCCGCAGCGCTGCTGCACTCGGTCGCTCGCAACCACGCACTCGTCGACGGCAACAAGAGGCTGGCCTGGCTGGCCACCGTCGTCTTCGTCGACCTCAACGGCTTCGCGGCGGACCTGTCGGACGACGAGGCGTTCGACCTGGTGATGGACGTGGCTCAGGGCGGCGTCGATGTCGAGGAGATCGCCGAACGGCTGCGACTCGTCACTCAGGCCCCCTGAGCCCGGATGTCGTCGAGGTCCGCCGCGACAGCCTCCTGACGATCCGTCACGGACGGTCACCCGTTCGGCTGGGCGTTCGTGGTTGGGGACGGCTCATTTCACGCTGTGTTGACGGCGACCCCCGACTGCTCTGGCCAGAACGGGTGACCCCTACGTCTGGGGCTCCCGTACTGCGGTGCCCGATCAGTGGCACCGCCGGGGTTTGGGGAGCGGGAGGGGTGGGTCTCACGTGGACCTTCACGGAGCAGGGGCAGCGCCAGGAGCCGGACGCACAGGACGGAGCCAAAGGGGACGTACCGTGACCGCACGAACGCAGGGGAAGCACGTGGCGAGGAGACACGCAGGGTGTCGACGCCGACCTCCGGTTCGATGTCTTCGAGCGCCCCGATGTCCAGGCCATCCGCGACCATTACGACATGGTCGAGGCCCTGTCCGGTGGCGCCGGCGACGACGTCCTGCGGGGCATGGAGATCATCCCGGCGGACATCCTCGACGCTGACCGGCCTCTCAACAGGCTGACGGAGGAGCACCTGCTCCGGACTGGTGGCCTGACTGGGCTGCTCAGGCCGGCCGGAGGCGCCGACTACGCGCTGCGCTTCATGGCCAACCCGCTGGCACCTGTCCCCGTCGGGGTCAGCAACCTCCTGCTCGGTGGTTCCGGCAGCGACCTGATCGAGGGGAACGGCACGGCCGACTTCATCGACGGTGACGCCTACCTGCGGGTCCAGCTCGAGTACAGCGTCACCGGCGAGCGCTTCGACAGCGGGCGCGATCTGGAAGCGCGTGTCTTCAGCGGCGAGATCAACCCGGGCGACATCAACATCGTCCGCGAGGTCGTCACCGATCCCGACCAGGCCGGTGCGATCGACACGGCTGTCTTCGCCCTGCCACGCGGTGATGTCGAGATCGTCGACCTCGGGAACGGCTACGTCGAGGTGTGGCCAGGCGACGACCCCGAAGACCGGCCCACCGTCCTGCACAACATCGAGGTGATCCAGTTCAACGACTGCACCGTGACGGGGACGGAGGGAGGAGTGCCTGACGTTCGGCAGCGTCGAGCTCGACGGGCAGATCGATCCCCGACCGAGGGGCAGGAGCTGACCGCGGAGGCCGTCTTCGATGAGGACCTCGTGACCACTCCGACCGACGTCAGCTTCAGCTGGGAGATCAGCCCGGACGACGACGACTGGGCACCGTCGGTCACCGCCGACGAGGAGGCCGGGCTGGTGAGCACGTTCACGCCGGGTGTTGACGATGTCGGCTTCTTGCGGGTCGTCGTCACCTTCCTGGATGACGATGGGCAGCCCCGGTCGATCGTGTCTGAGTCGGTGGGACCGGTCGAGGCCGCACCGTGACGATGAAGGGCTGACCGCGCCGACCTGGCGCAACCGCCCGAGCCTGAGGGGCCCGTCGAGAAGTCGACGGGCCCCTCCGGCGTCAGCGGAGGCTGTCGAGGTCGGCAGCCACCCGCTCGAGGACGGACTCGTCGCCGGCGTAGACGCCCTCGGCGCGTGGCCAGTGCGTGACGACGTCGGTGAACCCGAGCTCGCGGGCCCGGCCCACGGCGACGACGAACGCGCCGGCCGACGACAGGGCATACCCGCCGCCGTCCACCGACAGGTAGCGGCGCAGGCTGCCGGGGTCGCGCCCCGTCTCGGCCAGCACGTCGTCCATCCGCCGCGACAGCGCGGCGACGCCGTCCCACCACGGGACGTCGGCACCGCTCTCGTTGCCCGTGGTGGCCCAGCCCTGACCGAACCTCGCCGCGATCCGCAGCGACCTCGGCCCGCCCGCCGCGACGACGAACGGCAGCCGGGGGGCCTGCACGCACCCGGGCCGCATCCGGGCCTCGACGGCCTCGTAGTACGACCCCTGCCAGGAGGTCACCGGATGGGTGAGCAGCCGGTCGAGCAGCTCGACGAACTCGCCGAGCCGGTCGACCCGGGCACGCGGCGGCAGCACTTCGCCGCCCAGCAC
>DASROP010000187.1:0-9740 GCA_035646835.1 Actinomycetales bacterium
CCGCGGGTGGGGGTGCAGACCCTGCTGGTGGGGCTGGGTGCGCTGCTGCTGGCGGTCGCCGCCGTGGTGTTCCTGGCGTTCTCGTGGGACGTGCTCTCCCTCACCGGCCGCGCGGTCGTGATCGCCGCCACCACGATCGCCGTGCTCGCCGGCGCGGCGCTGGCCCGCCGCAAGCAGCTCGACGCGACGGCGGAGGCGGTGGCGGCCGTCGGTGTGGTGCTCGTCCTGCTGGACGCCGGGGCCGTGCACGCGACCGGCCTGTTCGGGGCGGACGACGTGCCGACGCTCTCGTTCGCCGCGTCGTCGGCCGCCGTGGTCGCCGCTGCACTCGCCACCGTCGGGCTGCGGTTCCGGCTGCGTGCGGCGAGCGTCGCGGCGGCCGTGCTGGCCCCTCTCGCACCGGTGCTGGCCGGCGCGGCCGCTGCGGACGGCGGCGCAGGGGCACGCGCGTTCGCGGCAGGCCTGGCCGCCGCGCTCGCCGTGACCAGCCTCCGGGGCCTGGCCCCGGACCGCCTTGCGGCCGAGCGCCGCACGCTCTCCGGCGCGGCCGTGCTCACGGTCGCTGTCGCCGTCCCCACCCTGGCGGTCGTCGCACTGGACGACGGGGCGGGCGTCGCGGCCTGGCTGACGCTGGCCCTGGCGGTCGCCGTCGCGGCGCAGACGGTGGCGGCCGGGCGTCGCGGGGCCTGGGCGGTCGCCGCGGGCACCCTGACCGCCGGTGCCGTGACCTTGGCGGTCACGACCGCAGACCTGGGCCCGTGGCTGGTCGGGGCCGCGCCCGTCGCGGTGGCCGCAGCGGTACTCGCCCTCGTTCTCGTCGCCCGCGCACCGGGGGTGGTCGGCCGGACGGCGAGCCCGCTGGCCGACCGGGCCGCGCTGGGCGCCGCGGCGGTGGGCCTGCTGGCCCTCCTCCCCGCGGCGGCGCTCGTCGGCTACGTCGTGCTCACCACGCCGGTACTGGCCGCGCGGCAGCCCTGGTCGGCGGGTGCCGGCGACTCCCTCGCCGCGGTCGTCGGCATCGGCGGCGACCCCGCGCGGCTGTCGGACGTGCTGCTGGCCTCCGTGTGCGCCCTCGTCGTCGTGGCCGGGGCGACCACGGCGGCCGGCCGCGTGACCGGCGTGCGTCGCCTCGCCGTCCCCGCCCCGTGGTTGCTTGCCGCGGCCGCCGCCGCGCTCCCGCTGCAGCCCGCGGCGCCGGTGGCGCTCGTGGTGGCCACGGGCGCTGTGCTGGCGGTCGCGGCCGGTGTCGCCTCGGTGACGGTGGCGGCGCCCTGGCGGACGTCGGCGCTGGCGCTGGCCGGGGTCGCCGGGACGTCGTCCGTGCTGATCGCCTGGACCGTGCCCGACCTCGCCCTGCCCGCGACCCTGCTGGGAGCGGGCGCCCTGCTGGCCGCCCGGCGCATCGGCGGGCCGCTGAGGCCGCTGAGGCCGCTGCTGTCGGCGGCCGCGACGGCCGCAGCGCTCGTCGACGTGGCCGCCGCCTCCCACCGGTTCGGCCTCGACCTGCCCGAGGCGACCCTGGTGGCCGCGGTGGCGGGGGCCCTGGCCGTCGTCGCCGCGGTGACCGTGCCGCGCAGCCAGGTCGACCCGGCCGAGCGGCGGGCCGTGCTGGTGCCGGGCCTGCTGGCCTGCGCGGTGGGCGTCGGCGTGGCCGGAACACCGGCGACCGGCGACGCCCGCCCGGTCGTCGCGCTGGCGGCGGCGCTGGTCGCGGCCCTGGCCCTGGCCGTCGCGACGGGTCTGTCGGCGGCCGAGCGGTCCGTCGCCGCCGCGGCCTCGCCGGTGCTGGCGCTGCTGCTGGCCCTGGCCGCGGCCGGTGCCTGGACGGCGCTCGACCCGGTGCTGGTGGCGTCCGCAGTGACCGCGACCACGGCCTGCGCGGCGGCGGCGCTGGGCCGCCGCGGCGACCACCGGCGACCCGCCGTCGAGGTCTCCGCCGCCGGCCTCGCCGTGCTCACCGGCGCGTGGCTGCTCTCGGACGCGGGCGCCGCCGGCGCCGTGCTGCCGCTCGTCGTCCTGGCCGTGGCCGCCCTCGTCGTCGCCGGCCTGCCCGACCGGCGCCCGCTCGCCTGGGTCGCGCTCGCCCTGGGCGCCCTGGCCTGGTGGCTGCGCCTGGGCGTCGCCGACGTGCGGGCCGTCGAGGTGTACACCCTGCCGGTGGCCGCGGTGCTGCTGACCGTCGCCGTGCTCGGCACCGTGCGCCACGGCAGTGACGGGCGCCCCCGGCCCGCCGCGCTCACCGGTGCGGCGCTCGCGGTGCTGCCGTCGACCGTGGCCGGCGTGACCGGGGATCCGTGGCGGCTGGCGGCCACCGCCGCGGTGGCGGTGCTCGCGCTCGGCGGTGCCGTCGCGGTCCGCGGCGCCGCGCCCGCCTGGCGCTCGTGGGCGCCGGTGCTGGCCGGCGCGGCCTGCCTGGTCGCCGTCGTGGGCGTGCTGCCTCGGGCGTTGCTGGCCGCCTGGACCGCCCGGACCGGCGGCGAGGTGCCCTCCTGGTCGGTCGAGCTGTGGGCCGTCGTGGCCGCCGCGCTCGTGCTCGGCGCGGGTCTGGTGGTCGCCCGGTTCCGCGCCGAGGCGCCCTCGGTCGCGCTCGTCGTCGGGGCCCTGCCCAGCCTGGTGGCCGTCACCGCTGACGCGAGCGGCCTCGCGCGCAGCCTGGGGGTGCTCGCGGTCGGCGGCGCGCTGGTGCTGGCGCGTCCGGGTGGAGGCCTTGGTGTCGCCGGCCGGTGGACGGCGGTCGCCGCGGCGCTGTGGGGGCTGGTGCTGGACGTCGCCGGTCCGACCGAGGTGCTCACGGTGCCGCTCGCGGCGCTGCTGTTGGCGGAGGGGTGGCGATCGATGCGCGCCGCGGGTTCGTCGGCCGCCGACCTGCCGTCGTCCGCCCCGCTGGCCCCCGGCCTGGCGGTGCTGCTGCTGCCGTCCCTGCTCCTGGCCACCCTCGCCGACGACGTCTGGCGCCTCGTCGGCCTGGCCACGGCGGCTACCGTC
Source organism: Actinomycetales bacterium (assembly GCA_035646835.1). GTDB lineage: Bacteria > Actinomycetota > Actinomycetes > Actinomycetales > DASROP01 > DASROP01. The sequence goes on from DASROP010000187.1 coordinate 2,986, forward strand.
TCGGTGCTGCTGGGGGCCAGGCACCGGTGGGCCGCCCCGCTGCTCGGCGGTGCGGGCGTCCTCGCGGTGCACGCCGTCGTCCAGCTCGCCCCGGTGGCCGCGGTGGCGTACCGGGCGCTGCCGCGTTGGGTGACCCTGGCGGTGGCCGGGGCGCTGCTGCTGGCACTGGGAGCCCGGTACGAGTCCCGGCTGGCGGACCTGAGGTCCGTGCGGAACCGGATCTCGGACCTACGATGACGGCGTGACCCGTGTGCTGCTGGCCGAGGACGACCCGGCGATCTCCGAGCCGCTGGCCCGAGCGCTCGGCCGGGAGGGGTACGAGGTCGCCGTCCGGGCCGACGGCAAGGGGGCCCTGGAGGCGGTCGCCGACGGCGTCGATCTCGTGCTCCTGGACCTCGGCCTGCCGGATCTCGACGGGCTCGAGGTCTGCCGCCGGATCCGGGCCCAGGGGTTCACGGCGCCCGTGCTCGTGCTCACCGCCCGGGCCGACGAGGTGGACCTGGTGGTGGGCCTGGACGCCGGCGCGGACGACTACGTGACCAAGCCGTTCCGGCTGGCCGAGCTGCTGGCCCGGGTTCGGGCGCTGCTGCGCCGCGGCCCTGCGGACGACGAGGACGACTCGGACCTGCTGAAGGCGCAGGACGTCCGGATCGAGGTGTCGGCGCGGCGGGCCTTCGTCGGCCCGACCGAGCTGACGCTGTCGGCGAAGGAGTTCGACCTGCTGCGGGTGCTGGTCAGCCGCGCCGGGGACGTCGTGACCCGCGAGGAGCTGATGCGGGAGGTCTGGCAGACCCAGTGGTGGAGCTCGACGAAGACCGTCGACATGCACGTCTCGTGGCTGCGTCGCAAGCTCGGGGACGACGCCACGTCGCCGCGCTACCTGGCCACGGTGCGGGGTCACGGGTTCCGCTTCGAGCGGGGGTGACGGGTGCGCCGTCGGGTCGTGCAGACCACGATCGCCGCGGTGGCCGCCGCCGTCGTGCTGCTCGGCGTCCCGCTGGCGGTGGCCGGCGTCCTGCTCGTCAACGCCCAGGCCGCGTCCAGCGCGCAGGACCGCGCCGACAACCTCGCCGAGGCGGTCGAGCGCCGTGAGGACGCGGGGTCCGAGGTCGACGAGGCCCTGGTCCGCCCGTACGCCGAGGAGGGCCGGCAGTGGGAGGCGCGGGTCGAGGTGGCCTCCGAGGACGGGTCCGGTGTGGTGGTCGGGTCGCAGGCGGCCACCTCGGCGGTCGGGGAGTCCACGACCGTCGACGGCTCGGTGGTGCGCGTCGAGGTACCGCGGACGGCGGTCATCGGCCTTGCCTCGCAGGTCGTGCTGCTCGTCGTGGTGGCCTCGCTGGTCGCCCTGGCCGCCGGGGTCGTGGTCGCGGTGGTGCAGGCGCGCCGGCTGACCCAGCCGCTCGTCGTGCTCGCCGAGAGCGCCGAACGGTTGGGCGCCGGTCAGCTGAGGGCGCCCCCGCCGGCCAGCGGCGTGCCCGAGGTGGACCTGGTGGCGCGGGAGATCGCCCGCAGCGCGCAGGCAATGGCGGCCCGGATCGCCGCCGAGCGGCAGTTCGCCTCCGACGCCAGCCACCAGCTGCGCACCCCGCTGACCGCGTTGTCGATGCGGCTCGAGGAGATCGTGGCCGCGACCGACCCGGTGGAAGCCGCCAGCGAGGCGCAGGTAGCCCTCGACCAGGTCGAGCGACTGGTGGCGGTCGTGGACGACCTGCTCGGCCGCAGCCGGCGCGCCGACTCCGGCGCCGCCCCGCAGACGTCCCTGCACGACGTCCTGGCCCAGCAGCACACCGAGTGGACGCCGGCCTTCGTCGCGGCCGGCCGGCACCTGTCCGTGCGGGTGTCGCCCGAGCTGCGCGTGGCCGCCCGACCCGGGCCCTTGGCGCAGGCGCTCGCGACCCTGCTGGAGAACAGCCTGGTGCACGGCGGGGGGACGACGTCGGTGTCCGCCCGCGGCAGCGGCCCCTCGGTGGTGCTGGAGGTCAGCGACGAGGGCGAGGGTGTGCCGCCGCACCTGGGGTCACGGATCTTCGAGCGCAGCGTCAGCAGCGCCCACAGCACCGGTCTCGGGCTCTCCCTGGCGCGGGACCTCGTCGCCGCAGAGGGTGGCCGGCTGGAGCTGCTCAAGCACCGTCCGCCGGTGTTCGCGGTCTTCCTCAGCCGCGGCTGAGCCCGGCGGTCAGCCGCAGACCTGGCTGGTGTCCTGCGCGGTCTGCGGGTCGGGGGCCTCGGTCGTCGGTGACCCGGACGAGGTCGGGCTGTCGGACGGCGCAGGGCTCTCGGACGGCGGTGCGCTCGCCGACGGCGCCGGAGTTTCGTCCGCAGGGGGCTGCGGGTTGAGGGACTGCGCCACCAGCTCGCGGATCCGCTCGAAGTCCGCGTCTCCCGAGGTGATCACGTCGTCGGTGAAGGGCAGGCTCCGCAGCTCGCCGTCCTTGACCCGCAGGCCGAGCTCGACGAAGGCGTCGAGCTCGGAGCCGCGGATGTCGGTCTCGACGTGCTGCTCGGCGGAGGCGGCCAGGTCGGGGAACGCCCGCGCCAAGGTCGCTGGGTTGGCCTGGTCGACGGCGGCGGCGATCACGCAGCGCTGCCGGCGGATCCGGTCGTAGTCAGTCGATCCTTCGCGAGAGCGGGCGTACCAGAGTGTGTCGTGCCCGTCGAGCGTCCGACGGCCGGGCTGGATGTATCCGTTGATCGGGTTGGGCTGACCGGTGACTGTGTTCGTCCCGCCCCCGATGGGAATGGGACGTTCGACGGTGATCTCGAGTCCGCCCAGGGCGTCGACCACGTCGCGGAAGCCCTGCAGGTCGACGAGCGCGTAGTAGTCGATGCTCAGCCCGAGCGTCTCGCCCACGACCTGGCGGGTGGCCTCCAGGCCCGGCTCGTCGGTGTCGGGGAAGAGGTGGGGGTTGTCTTCGGCCCACGTCCAGACACCGTTGATGTGGCAGTCGTTCTCGGGGCAGTTGCCGACCCCGCTGGGGTAGAAGCCGCGGGGGAACTGGTCCGCCGCCGGGGAGTCCTCCGGGAAGGGCGCGCCCTGCAGGTTGCGGGGGAGGCTGAACAGCACGGTGTCACCGGTCTGGGTGTCGATGCTGGCCGTGATGAGGGTGTCGGGCCGCGTGCCGATCCGGTCGGCGCCGGCGTCCGAGCCCAGCAGCAGGACGTTGATCCGCGGGGTGCCGGCCCACGGGTCCGCGGCGGCGGTGTCCGGGGCCGCGAGGTTGGGGTCGCGGTCGGGTCCCTCGTCGAAGACGTTGAGGACCAGGGACCGCTGGGTCATCGCGTAGCGGGCGGCCGTCGCGGTCGGCACGGTCACCGCGGCGACCAGCGCGGCGACCAGGGCGCCGGCGACGAGGTGCTGCCCGGCGGACAGCCGGATCCGGCGCCGGCCCTGCTGGTGGCGCAGCGAGCGGTACCCGGCGAGGATGACGAGCGCCCACACCGCGCCGAGGACGGCGAACGCGACGGAGAGCACCAGCAGCGCGTTCGGGCGGACCGCGAGCATCAGCCCGACGTCGGTGAGCATGCCCGCGACGTACAGGGCCGCGACGCCGGCGAGCACGAGGAAGACGCCGGTGAGCAGGAGGCTGCCGAGGCGCCGCCGTCCGGAGGCGAGGAAACCGAGGCCGGGAACCAGCGCGCCCGCCGCCGTCCAGGCCAGGAGACGCCCGAAGCCGTCGCCGGCGCCACTGGCGTGCCGCGCGCGGCCGCGCGAGAGTGGCCGGGCGTGGCGTGCCTGGGCGCGCAGCTCGCGGCGCGGGGGGAAGTACGAGCTGCTGGCTGCCTGCTGGGCCACGCGCGGTCGACCTCCTCTCGGGCTCGTTGTCACGTCGTCTCGGACGGGGCCGTTGCCGGTGCCGGCTCTCCACCGCCCAACAGACCATTTCACCACCTGGACGACGGTGGGTGCGACGACACGGTCGGACAACGTGTGCGGGTGTCGTGAAAAGGGACGCTGCTCTGCTGCGTGGAGTTGCAGGCGGCTACGTCCTCGATGCGTAGCCGTCGAGATCACGACGGGGTGAGGGGTGGGTGCTGGGTGGCCTGTCGCTCGGCGCGGTCGGCGGTGAAGACCCAGGTGCGGTAGGCGAAGAAGCGGAACGCGGTGCCCAGCGCGAGACCCACCACGTTCGCCGAGATGTTGTCCGCCAGCGGGGAGTCCAGCTCGAGCACGTAGTGCGAGATCCAGAGGCAGAGCAGGGCGATCGCCATCCCCGCCAGGTTCATCACGACGAAGAGCGCCAGCTCGCGCCGCTTCGAGGCGCGGCGGCGCCGCCGGAACGTCCAGAACCGGTTGCCCAGCCAGGCCACGAGCGTCGCGACGGCGACCGAGACCGCCTTGGCGGTCAGCGGCCGCTCGTCGAGGGCCGCGGTGGTGTCGAGGGGCTCGCCGAAGAGCAGCAGGTTGAACAGCGTCACGTCGACGACGTAGGCGACGACCCCGACCAGCCCGAACTTCACCAGCTCACGGGCGAGCACATGCATCGCGTCGCGGAGCCGCGACAGCAGGGCGAACACCCGGTGAGGTTAGTGGGACGCCGGCAGGTGGTGCGCTCAGTCACCCCGGGGGTCGATGGGCCCGCCGTCGGCCACGGCGGGCTCGGTGGGCTCGTCGGTCCACGACGGCTCCCGCGGCTCGACGTCCATCCGCATCACGACGACGAGGCCCACCATGACGGCGGCGATGAGGAGCACGACCTCGACCATGACTGGACCCTTCCTGCGGCGTCTTCCGAGAACTCCCACGATGACAGGTGATCTGGCCTCCGGCATGTCGGGACGCGCCGATACGCTCAGCCGTCGTGGGACGTTCATCCGAGCCGGGCACCGGCCTTCCGACGGTCGGTGTCGTCGGTGGCGGCCAGCTGGCGCGGATGATGGCGGCGCCCGCGACGGCGCTCGGCATCCGACTGCGGGTGCTGGTCACCGACCCTGAAGACCCGGCCGCGCAGGTGGTGCCGGACACCCCGGTGGGCGACCACACCGACCTGGAGGCCCTGCGGCGACTGGCCGGCGGCTGCGACGTCGTCACGTTCGACCACGAGCACGTGCCGAACGCCCACCTGGAGTCGTTGCAGCGCAGCGGCTCCGTGGTGCGGCCGGGGCCCTTCGCCCTGGGCCACGCCCAGGACAAGCTGGTGATGCGGTCGAGGCTGGCCGAGCTCGGCGTCGCCCAGCCGAGGTGGGCCGCGGTGGTCGACGTCGACGGGCTGAAGACCTTCGGTGCGGACGTCGGCTGGCCCGTCGTCCTCAAGACGCCCCGCGGTGGGTACGACGGCAAGGGCGTGCGGCTGCTGGAGTCACCCGACGACGACGCCGCCGTTGACTGGTTCGAGCGCGCCGCGGGGGAGCCGCTGCTGGCCGAGGAGCACGTGGACTTCTCCCGCGAGCTGGCGGTGCTGCTGGCCCGGAGCCCGAGCGGCCAGGCAGCGGCGTGGCCGGTGGTCGAGACCGTGCAGGTCGACGGCGTCTGCCGTGAGGTGGTCGCGCCCGCGCCGGGTCTGGACGACGAGCGGGCCGCCGAGGCGACCGGGGCGGGGCTTCGGATCGCCGCGTCGCTGGACGTGACCGGCGTCCTCGCGGTCGAGCTGTTCGAGGCGGTCGACGGCCGCGTGCTGGTCAACGAGCTGGCGATGCGGCCGCACAACTCCGGGCACTGGACCATCGAGGGGGCGGTCACGTCCCAGTTCGAACAGCACCTGCGGGCGGTGCTCGACCTGCCGCTCGGCGACCCCCGGCGACGGCAGGGGTGGAGCGTGATGGTCAACGTGCTCGGCGGCGACCACCACGACCTGTACCGCTCGTACCTGCACGTGATGGCCCGCGACCCGGGGGTCAAGGTGCACCTGTACGGCAAGGTCGTTCGGCCGGGCCGGAAGGTCGGTCACGTCACCGTCTGCGGCGACGACCTGGACGACGTCCGCGCCCGGGCGCGGCACGCGGCGGACTTCATCACCGGCCTGATCGACGAGTGAGGAGCATCGATGAGTGAGCCCCTGGTCGGTGTGGTGATGGGGTCGGACTCCGACTGGTCGGTGATGGAGGCGGCGGCGCAGGCGCTGGACGAGTTCGACGTCGCCTGCGAGGTGGACGTCGTCTCGGCGCACCGGATGCCGGAGGCGATGGTGGAGTACGGCCGCACCGCGGTGGCGCGGGGACTGCGGGTGCTGGTCGCCGGTGCCGGGGGAGCGGCGCACCTGCCCGGGATGCTGGCCGCGGTGACGCCGCTGCCGGTGATCGGGGTGCCGCAGGGGCACCTGGACGGGATGGACTCGCTGCTGTCGATCGTGCAGATGCCGGCCGGGGTGCCGGTCGCGACGGTCTCGGTCGGAGGGGCCCGCAACGCGGGCCTGCTCGCCGTCCGGATCCTGGCCTCGGGCTCGGACGACGCGGCGCTGGCGCTGCGGGCGCGGATGGTCGAGTTCCAGGCGTCGCTGCGTGACGCCGCGGCCGCGAAGGGTGAGCGGCTGAGGGCTCGGCGCTCGGGCTGGACGGGCTTCGGCGCCTGACGGCGCTGACTTTTCCCGCTGTTTGCGTACTCCTTGCAAACACTGGTGGAGCACGCTCATGGCCGTCGACCGATCTCGAATCGGTATGCCAGTCAGCCAAACCAGCCTGCGATGTCGACGAGGGCGTCGGTGGTGCCGGTGTTGTTGTAGAGGTTGATCTTGCCGTCGGCCCCGACTTTGACGACGACGAGGTTAGGGACGGTCTGGCCGGCGGTGAAGTTGAGGGATGACGTGGTAGGTCGGCTCGTT
>DASROP010000188.1:0-11396 GCA_035646835.1 Actinomycetales bacterium
CGAGGGCCTCGGCCGCGCCGGATCGCAGGGCCTGCATCATGGCGTCGGGCACCCGCGGCTCGGGCAGCACGCGACCCGACTGGAGCCGGTCGAACTCGGCGTACACCTCCGGCGTGGCCAGGCCGCCGGACGGCAGGGCGAGCACCCAGTGGTAGTCGCCCCGGGCGAGGGCGGGAGTGAGCTGCTCGCCACGCCCGGTGCCCAGCGCGGTGCCGCCCAGCAGCGCGAACGGCACGTCGGACCCCAGCTCGGCACCGAGCTCGCGCAGCTCGTCCTTCGCCAACCCGGTGCGCCACAACGCATCGCACGCCACCAGGGCCGCGGCGGCGTCGGCCGAACCACCCGCCATCCCACCGGCGACCGGGATCCTCTTGCGGATGCGCAGGTGGACGCCGACGTCCACCCCTGTGCTGTCCGCCAGGAGGGTCGCGGCCCGGACGGCGAGGTTGGTCTCGTCCTCCGGGACGTCGGCCGCCCCCTCCCCGTGGACCTCGACGGTGATGTCGTCGGCGGGGGTCGCGGTGACGTCGTCGAACAGGGACACCGCGTGGAAGACGGTGGCGAGGTCGTGGAAGGAGTCCTTGCGCACGCCGCCGACGCACAGCGCGAGGTTGATCTTCGCGGGTGCGCGGACGCACACCTCGTCGACGTCGCGCGACATGGCCCGACCCTAAGGTGCCGGCGTGGGTCGTGCGTCCGCGAGGCGGGCGAAGTCCGCGACGTCCAGCCGCTCTCCGCGGAGCGAGGAGTCGATGCCGGCGTCGGTCAGTGCGCGCTCGGCGGCGTCCGGCGACCCGGCCCACGACGCGAGCGCGGCGCGCAGCGTCTTGCGTCTCTGGGCGAAGGCCGCGTCGACGACGACGAAGACCTGCTCCCGGCCGACCCGGCTCTCCGGGGGCGGACGGCGGCGCCACGCCACCAGCGCCGAGTCGACCTTCGGCGCCGGCCAGAACACCGTGCGCCCGATCGACCCGGCGCGCCGGACGTCGGCGTACCACGCGGCCTTGACGGAGGGGACGCCGTAGGTGCGGCTTCCCGGCGGCGCGGCCAGCCGGTCGGCGACCTCCGCCTGCACCATCACCAGGCCGTGCCGGAGCGACGGCAGGATCTCGAGCATCCGCAGCAGCACCGGCACCGCGACGTTGTACGGCAGGTTGGCCACCAGGGCGGTCGGCGGGCCGAAACCGGCCAGCGCCTCGGCGTCGACGTGGAGGGCGTCGGCGGCCACGACCTCGAGCGCCACGGCGCGGTCGGGACGTCGGCGGGCCACGGTGCGGCCGAGCTCGGCCGCCAGCACCGGGTCGACCTCCACCGCGACCACGCGTGCGGAGTCGACCAGGCCGAGCGTCAGCGAGCCCAGACCCGGCCCGATCTCGACCACGACGTCGTCCGGCTCGACCGCGGCCGCCCTGACGATGCGCCGCACCGTGTTGGCGTCGACCACGAAGTTCTGGCCCAGCGTCTTGGTCGGGCGGATGCCGAGACGGCCCGCCAGGGTCCGCACGTCGGCGGGTCCCAGCAGGCCGTCGTCAGCCGTTCCGGTCAGCGCAGGTCTCGATCGGCGCGGGTCTCGATCAGCGCAGGCCGAGCTTGCTGCTGCACGAGGGCCAGGCGCCCCAGCCCTGCGCGTCCTGGACCCGCTCGGCGACGGCGATCTGCTGCGCCCGGCTGTTCTCGTGCGGCATCCCGGAGCCGCCGTAGGCACGCCACGTCGACAGCGAGAACTGCAGGCCGCCGTAGTAGCCGTTGCCCGTGTTGATCGACCAGTTGCCACCGGACTCGCACTCGGCGAGGCGGTCCCAGACGCCGCCGTTGGCGACGGCCGGGGCGGCGGGCGGCTCGGGCTCGGGCTCAGCCGTGCCGACGAGGACGACCTGGGTCACCGGCTCGGCGGTCACCTCGTCGGAGACGACCGTGCGGGCGACCTCCTGGCCGTCGGCGACGACCTGGGCGTAGGTGATGGTGCGGGTTCCGACCCGGCCGGGGGTCTCGACCTCGCGCTCGCCCTCGGTGAGCTCGTCGGTCGGACGCTCATCGGTGGGGAAGGCGACCGCCTTCTCCTCCACCAGCTCGTCGGTCCCGAGGCGCGTGACGGCCACGACGAGGCCGTCGACCAGCGGTGCCGACGGCGCGACGGACACGCGGTCCTGCGGGCCGACGGTGACACCCATCTCGGAGAGGGCGTCGCCGACGGTGGCGGCGGTGGTCACGGCCGGGATCACCTGACCGTCGACCAGCACCTGGACGTCCTTGGGAGTGACCATCTCCAGCGCGAGCCCGTCACGGCCCAGTGGCGTCGAACGGGACGCGGACAGCTCGGCGTCGTCCGCCCGCATCTGCAGGTCGTCCAGGGCCTCGTCGACGGTGAGAGCCGTCGTCCAGTGGGTCCGGGTCTCGCCGTCCAGGGTCAGCGTCAGCTCACGCGCGTGGGCCACGACGACCTCGGCGCCGTCGTCGACCTTCTCGTCGAGAGCGGGGGCGACGACGTCGCGATCGGTGACGGCCACGTCGGCCGCCTCGAGGACCTCGGCGACGGTCGAGCCGAAGACGTGGACCTCCTGGGTCTCGCCGTCGACCGTCAGCTGAACGCTCGAGTCGTTGACGGCGTACGCCGCGGTACCGCCCACGAGGGCGACGAGGACGACGGCCTGGCCGGCGATCTTCGTCATGCGTCCGACGGGGAGGATCGCGCGCGCCCTGGAGGCGGCAGCACGAACCTGGTGGAGCTTGAGCACGTAGATCCTGACGTCGATCCTCCCGGGCATCGGGCGTCGGACGGCGCGCACGCGGCAGCGTGCCGGGCGGGCTCTCCCGCGTCGGCACGACGGCGCCCGGCGTCCGCCCAGCGTCCTTGCTGAGCGCACGCCGCACGGCGTGACGTCGTCCGAGGCTTCCCCGACCCCGGCCAACAGCGGTCCACCGTGACCGAATCGGGACCTGGTGTCAAACCGAACCGCCGCGCGAGGGGCTACCAGGCGCCGTAGACGGCCTCGGTGGTGGCGGTCAGCTGAGCACAGAAGCCCTCCAGGTCCACCCCCAGCACGGTGGCCATCGCCCGCACCGTGTGCGGCACGAGGTAGCCGGCGTTCGTCGTGCCGCGATGCGGCGTCGGGGTGAGGAACGGCGCGTCTGTCTCGACCAGCACGCGCTCCGGGCCGGCCACGCTTAGGGCCTCGCGCAGGCCGTCCGCGCTGGAGAACGTGACGGTGCCGGCGAACGACAGGTAGTAGCCACGGCGCACGCACTCGGCGGCCATCTCCGCGTCCCCGGAGAAGCAGTGCAGGACGGTGCGCTCGGGGGCCCCGGCCTCGGCGAGGACGTCGAGGACGTCGGCGTGGGCGTCCCGGTCGTGGATCTGCAGGGCGAGGTTCAGTCGCTTGGCCATCTCGACGTGGGCACGGAACGACTCATGCTGGGCCGCCGCGGCGGCGTGGTCGGTCGGGTCGGTCCGGTACCAGTCCAGGCCGGTCTCCCCGATCACCCGCACCCGCGCGTGCCCGGCGAGCGACTCGATCTCGGCCAGCGCGGAGTCGAGGGCTCCCTCGCGGGCCAGTCGCGGCGCCTCGTTCGGGTGGATCGCGACCCCGCCGACGAGCTCGGGGTGGGTCTCCACGGCCTCGACGGTCCAGCGCGCGGAGGGCAGGTCGCAGCCGATCTGCACCGACCGCGGCACGTTCACCGACGTCGCCGCGTCCAGCAGGTCGCGCAGCGGGACGGCGTCCGAGGAGTCCCGGCCGCCGATGTCGAGGTGCGTGTGGTTGTCGACGACCGGCAGCGGCAACGGATCCGGCAGCGGCGGTCGGTTCGGCAGGTCGGTCACGACCCCGCCCTCGCCTCCAGAACCGCCAGCTCGTCGTCCACGACGGCCGGGTCGAGCTTGCGGAACACCGGCTTGGCCGGGCCGATCGGGGTACCGGGGACGACGGGCGCCGACTCCCAGCGCGGTCCGCCGGAGTAGTTGCCCATGATCACGGGGTAGCCGGGCCCGCCATCGAGGTCGTCGACCTCGACCACCTCGGGCATCGGTGAGAAGACCCCGGTACCGCCCATCACCTCGTGCACGGCCTGCGCCGCGTGCGGCAGGAACGGCGCGAGCAGCGTGTTGCAGTCGCTGACGGCCTGCGCGGCGACGTGCAGCACGGTGCCGAGCCGGGCCGGGTCGTCCTTGATCTTCCACGGCGCCGCGTCGGAGAGGTAGCGGTTCGCCTCGCCCACCGTGCGCATCGCCTCGCCGATCGCCTGCTTCTGGCGGTGGCGCGCGACCAGGTCGCCGACGGTGCCGAATGCCGCCCGCGTGGTCTCCAGGAGCGCCGTGTCGGCGTCGGTGAGCGGACCGCCCTCGGGCACGTGCCCGAAGTTCTTGTGGATCATCGAGGCCGTGCGGTTGACCAGGTTGCCCCACCCGGCGACCAGCTCGTCGTTGGTGCGGCGGACGAACTCGGCCCACGTGAAGTCCGTGTCGGAGCTCTCCGGCCCCGCGACGCAGAGGAAGTAGCGCAGCGCGTCCGGCTGGTACCGCGACAGGACGTCGCGGACCTCGATCACGACCCCCCGGCTCGAGGAGAACTGCTTGCCCTCCATGGTGAGGAACTCGCTCGAGACGACCTCGGTGGGCAGCTGCAGGTCGCCGTACTCCCCCGGCGATCCGCCCCGCTCGCCGCGACCGTCGTAGGCGAGCAGCTCGGCCGGCCAGATCTGGGAGTGGAAGGTGATGTTGTCCTTGCCCATGAAGTAGTAGGACAGGGCCTCGGGGTCGTTCCACCACTGCCGCCACGCGTCCGGGTCGCCGGAGCGGCGGGCCCACTCGATCGACGCGCTGAGGTACCCGATCACGGCGTCGAACCAGACGTAGAGCCGCTTGGTCGGCTGGTCCTCCCAGCCCTCGATCGGCACCGGGATGCCCCAGTCGATGTCGCGCGTCATCGCGCGCGGCCGGACGTCGTCCAGCAGGTTGAGGCTGAACCGGATCACGTTCGGTCGCCAGAGGTCGGTGTCGGCCCGCTCGCGCAGCCAGTCGCCCAGCGCCCCCGCGAGCGCGGGCAGGTCGAGGAAGAAGTGCTGGGTCTCGACGAACTCCGGTGTCTCGCCGTTGATCCGGCTCCGCGGGTTCTTCAGGTCCGCCGGGTCGAGCTGGTTGCCGCAGTTGTCGCACTGGTCGCCGCGGGCGCTGTCGTAGCCGCAGATCGGGCAGGTGCCCTCGATGAAGCGGTCCGGCAGGGTCCGGCCGGTGGACGGCGAGACCGCGCCGGTCGTCGTCCGCTCCACCAGGTAGCCGTTGCGGTGGACGGTGCGGAACATCTCCTGGGCGACGGCGTGGTGGTTGCGGGTCGTCGTCCGGGTGAACAGGTCGTAGGACAGCCCCAGGGCCACCAAGTCTTCCACGATCACGCGGTTGTACCGGTCCGCCAGCTCGCGCGCCGTGACGCCCTCCTGCTCGGCCTGGACCAGGATCGGCGTCCCGTGCTCGTCGGTGCCGCTGACCATCAGGACGTCGTGACCGGCCATCCGCATGTACCGGCTGAAGACGTCGGAGGGCACCCCGAACCCGGCCACGTGACCGAGATGCCGGGGGCCGTTGGCGTACGGCCAGGCGACGGCGGAGAGCACATGCGACATGCGCTGGAGCCTAGTGAGCGGCGTCCAGCCGGTTCCGGGGCCGGGCCGATCCACCCGAAGCGCTACCGAGCGCTATGCTGTAGCGATGAGTGAGACCATTCGGCAATCGGACCTGCGCAACCAGAACGCCGAGATCATGCGCCGCGTCGCCGACGGCGAGTCCTTCACCGTCACGGTGCACGGCCGGCCGGTGGCGGACCTTCTTCCCCACCGACCGGAGGACTTCGGGCGACGACGGTTCGTGCCGGCCAAGGAGTTCTTCGATGCGATGGCCAAGTTGCCCCCGATCGACGTCGAGGCGTGGCGACGGGAGATGGCCGAGGCCGACCTGATCTTCGGCGACGACCTGCCGACAGATCCGTGGGAGGACAGGCGCAACCGATGAGCGAGCAGATCCGGCGGGTGCTGCTCGACACGTCGGTGGTCATCGCTCCTCCGCCCGACGATCCGGCCGCCGTCGCCGACGCGGTGAGCGTCAGCGCCATCACCGTTGCCGAGCTGCACTACGGGCTGGGCACCGCAGCAGACCCCGTCGAGCAGCACCGCCGCCGGGAGCGGCTGCGCCTGGTGACGGACACGTACGACGTCCTGCCGTTCGACGTCGAGGCGGCCGAGACGTACGGCCTGCTCGCCAATCTGGTGCGCGGCGCGGGTCGCGACCCGCGACCTCGGCGCCTCGACCTCCTGATCGCTGCCACCGCCGTCCGGCACGGGGTCCCGCTGGCCACCCGCAACGCCGCCGACTTCCGCCACCTCGACCGGGTCCTCTCCGTCGTCCCGGTGGGCTGACCCCTTCAGTGCAGTCGGGTCAGGCCCTTGCGCAGCTGGCGGGTGGCCTGCCCGATCCGCTGCGAGTTCTCGATCAGCGCGAACCGCACGAACCCATCCCCCTGGGCGCCGAACCCGACACCGGGCGAGACCGCGACGTCGCAGGCCTCGACGACGTGCGTCGCGAACTCGATGGAGCCCATGTCGCGGTACGGCTCGGGGATCCGCGCCCAGGCGAACATCGTCCCCCGCGGCCTGGGGATCTCCCAGCCGGCACGGGCCATCCCCTCCCAGAGCGCGTCGCGCCGGCGTTGGTAGGTCTCGTTGACCTCGAGCGGGTAGTCGACGGCCTCGTTCAGCGTCACGGTCGCCGCGATCTGGATCGGCTGGAACGTGCCGTAGTCGAGGTAGCTCTTCAGCTTCGCCAGCGCCGCCACCACCTCGGCGTTGCCGACCATGAACGCCACCCGCCAGCCGGCCATCGAGAACGACTTCGTCATCGAGTACAGCTCGACGGCAACCTCGTCGGCCCCCTCGCACTGCAGGATGGACGGCGGCAGCCAGCCGTCGAACGCGGTCTCGGCGTAGGCGAAGTCGTGCACGAGGACGACGTCCCGCTCGCGGGCCCAGTCGACCAGCCGCTGCAGGTCCGCGAGCTCGACGGTCGCGGTGGTGGGGTTGTGCGGGAACGAGAGGACGACGACCCGCGGCTTGGGCCAGCCGTACTCCCAGGCCTCCATCACGTTGCCGATGTAGTCCTCCTGCTCGCCGGAGTCACCGGCTCCGTTGACTTTCGGCCCGATGGCGACCTGGCGCGCGTCGGCCCCGGCGAAGTACGGGCCCCAGATGTGGATGGGATAGGACGGCGACGGCACCAGGGCCGCGTCGCCGGGCTGGAGCAGCACCCACATCAGGTGGCTGAAGCCCTCCTTGGCTCCGATGGTGGAGATCACCTGGGTCTCCGGGTCGAGCGTGACCCCGAAGCGGCGCGCGTACAGGCCGGCCACGGCTTCGCGCAGCCGCGGGATGCCGCGGGAGGAGGAGTACCGGTGGTTGCGCGGGTTGTTCGCGGCCTCGGCCAGCTTGTCGACGGTGAGCTGCGGCGAGCGGATGTCGGGGTTCCCGAAGCCCAGGTCGATCACGTCACGCCCCTCGCGGCGTGCCTGCTGCTTGAGACCGTCGATGATCGTGAAGACGTACGGGGGCAGACCCTGGATGCGCCGGAACTCCATGCTCGGCAACGCTAGTGGACGTCGTCCCGCCTGGCTGCGACCGCCAGGTCGTAGAGCTCGCGCGACGGGACTCCGCGACGGGAGGCGACGTCGCGGACGGCGTCCTTGAGCCGCTCGCCGTCGCCGACGAGCACGAGCACCTCCCCCACCAGGTCGGCCGGCTCAGCCAGGGCGGGTGGGGCGCCGCCGACGACGACGGTCACCTCGCCGCGCACCTCGTGCGCGGCCGCCCAGTCGACCAGCTCGTCGAGGCCCCCGCGACGCACCTCCTCGTACGTCTTGGTCAGCTCACGGCAGACGGCGGCCGGCCGACCCGCGCCGAACACGTCCGCCATCGCACCGAGGGCGGTCGACAACCGGTGGGGCGCCTCGAAGAACACCATCGTGCGTGCCTCGTCACGAAGGGCCTCCAGCGCCCTGGCGCGCTCGCCGTCCTTGCGGGGCAGGAAGCCCTCGAAGCAGAACCGGTCGGTCGGCAGCCCCGACACGGCCAGGGCGGTGAGCACGGCACTCGGCCCCGGGACGGCGGTCACGCGGACGCCGGCTTCCACGGCCGCGGTCACCACCCGGTAGCCGGGGTCGGAGACCGAGGGCATCCCCGCGTCGGTCACCAGCAGCACCGTGCCCCCCTCGCGCACGACGGCCACCAGGTCCTCGGCCCGCGCACCCTCGTTGTGCTCGTGACAGCTCACGATCCGGCCGGACGGCGTCACCCCGAGCGCGGCGGCCAGCCGTCGGAGCCGACGGGTGTCCTCCGCCGCGACGACGTCGGCGCCGGCGATCAGGCCGGCCAGACGCGCGGGGGCGTCGGCGGGGTCGCCGATCGGCGTTCCCGCCAGCACCAGGGCGCCGCTCACCTGCGCATCATCGCGCACGGCTAGCGTCCCCCCGTGTCCCGCCCCGTGCCGCCCCAGCTGCTCGTGCTGGCGGGAGCCGTGAGCGTGCAGACCGGCGCGGCGGTGGCCACGCTGCTGTTCGACGACGTCGGGGCCACCGGGGTGCTAGCGCTGCGGGTGGGCATCGCCGCCCTGCTGCTGGGGCTGCTGACGAGGATCTGGCGCTCCCGGATCGCTCGCGCGGACCTGCCCGCCGTCCTCGGCTACGCCGCCGTGCTGGGCGGGATGAACCTGTTGTTCTACCTGGCGATCGCGCGGATCCCCCTCGGCGTCGGCGTCGCGCTGGAGCTGGTCGGCCCCACGCTGGTGGCGCTGCTCGGCTCACGACGCCCGCTCGACCTGCTGTGGACGGCGCTGGCCGCGAGCGGCGTCGCC
This sequence comes from Actinomycetales bacterium, assembly GCA_035646835.1. Taxonomy (GTDB): domain Bacteria; phylum Actinomycetota; class Actinomycetes; order Actinomycetales; family DASROP01; genus DASROP01. Next base: position 8,888 of record DASROP010000188.1, read on the forward strand.
GTCCTGGTGGCGCCACGGCTCGTCGCGGGCTCGCCGTCCGGTGCGCTGGACCTGGTGGGTGTGGGCCTCGCGATGGCCGCCGGCGCCTGCTGGGGCGGTTACATCCTGATGGGCGCCCGCGTCGGCGCGCGGGTACCCGGGACGGCGGGCCTCGCGTGGGCGCTGCTGGCCGCCGCCGCGGTGCTGGTGCCGGTGGGCGTGGCCGGCGCCGGGTCCGGGCTGCTGCGGCCGGAGATCCTGGCGGTAGGGGCAGCGGTCGCTGTGCTGTCCGCCGTCCTGCCGTACTCCCTCGAGCTGGTGGCGCTGCGCCGGGTCTCGACCCGGGTCTTCGGCGTGATGACCAGCCTGCAGCCCGCGGTCGCCACGGCGGCGGGCTTCGTGATCGCGGCGCAGCGTCCCGGTCTGCTTCCGCTGCTGGGGATCGCGCTCGTGGTCGCGGCGAGCCTCGGCGCCGCACCGTGGGGACGACGGGGGCGCGTCGCGATCGGGCCGGTGCGCGACGACGTCCCTACGATGCCCGGGTGACCACCGCGACCGCCGTCCGCGACCCGGCGCCGGTGCCCGCGGCGGCCCGCGAGTCGGTGCTGCGCCGGCACCTGGTCGGGCGGACGCCGCACGACCAGCTGTGGGGCTGGGTGGCGCCGCTCATCGTCGCCGCCGTGGCCGGCGTCCTGCGCTTCTTCCGGCTCGGCGAGCCGCACCAGCTGGTCTTCGACGAGACCTACTACGTCAAGCAGGCCTACACCTACCTGCAGGTGGGCTACGAGCTGCGCTGGCCCGAGGGCGCCGACGAGTCCTTCACCGCCGGCACCCCGGACGTGTACTCCGACACGGCGGACTTCCCGGTGCACCCGCCGGTCGGCAAGTGGATGATCGCGCTCGGCATCCGGCTCTTCGGCGTCGAGAGCTCCTTCGGGTGGCGCTTCTCGGCCGCGCTGGTCGGCATGCTGATGGTGCTGTTGGTGGCGCGGATCGCCCGGCGGCTGCTGGGGTCCACCCTGCTCGGCGCCACCGCCGGCCTCCTGCTCGCCGTCGACGGTCACCACCTCGTGCACAGCCGCACGTCGCTGCTCGACATCTTCCTGGCCTTCTGGGCGCTCGCCGCGTTCGGCGCCCTGCTGGTGGACCGGGACCGCAGCCGGGCGCGGCTGGCCCGCGTCGTCGCCGCCCGTCGTCAGGCCGGACAGGGAGTCTCCGCGTGGGGCCCGTGGCTGGGCCTGCGACCGTGGCGGCTGCTGGGGGCGGTGTGCCTCGGCCTGGCGGTGGGCACGAAGTGGTCGGGCCTGTTCTTCGTGGCCGCGTTCGGGCTGATGACGGTGCTCTGGGACGTCGGCGCCCGTCGGGCGGCGGGCCTGGGCACCTCACGCCTCGGCGGCATCGTGACCCAGGGCGTGCCGGCGGCCCTCGTCGTCCTGCCGGTCGTGGGGGTCACCTACCTCTCCTCGTGGGCCGGCTGGTTCGCCTCCTCCGACGCGCACCTGCGCCGGTACGCCCGCGAGAACCTGCCGGACAGCCTGGTGCCCGACGCCCTGCGGTCCCTGGGGAAGTACCACCAGGACATGTACTCCTTCCACCGGGGGCTGGAGTCCGACCATCCGTACGAGGCGCATCCCTGGTCGTGGCTCGTTCAGGGCCGGCCGACGTCCTTCTTCTACGAGTCGTTCGAGCGCGGTGACGCCGGTTGCGCCGTGGCGTCGTGCTCCAAGGCGATCACGTCACTGGGCAACCCGGTGGTCTGGTGGGGCGGCACCGTCGCGGTCGTCGTCGTGCTCTTCTGCTGGCTGCTGCGACGGGACTGGAGGGCGGGCGCGATCCTCGCCGGCCTCGCGGGTGGCTACCTGCCGTGGTTCGCCTACTCCGAGCGCACCATCTACGCGTTCTACTCGGTCGCGTTCGTGCCGTTCGTGGTCCTGGCCCTGGCGTACGCGCTCGGGCTGCTGCTCGGCCCGCGCAAGGCGCCGCCGTCACGGCGGATGATCGGGGCGCTGCTGGCCGGGGCCGTGGTGGTCGCGGCGGTGGTCGCGCTGGCCTGGTTCTGGCCGGTCTGGACGGCGGAGGTCATCCCCTACGGGCAGTGGCGCGCCCGGATGTGGCTGCCGAGCTGGATCTGATGCCGGCCTGCCGTGGGTGGAGCTGAGGGGACTCGAACCCCTGACCCCCTCGTTGCGAACGAGGTGCGCTACCAGCTGCGCCACAGCCCCTTGGAAGGCTCAAAGGCTAGCACCGGACGACGGGCCCTCCGGACGCACGGGTGGGCATGAAGCCCTTGATCAACGGGGGGTTCGTCGATCGGTGGGGGCTACTCGCCGGAGGCGCGGCGACGCTGCAGGACGGCGTCGAGGTCCACCTCGGCGGCCGGGGCGGGCACGGGCTGCGACACCGGCACCGGCGCCGGCTCGGGCAGCAGCAGCGGCTCCGCCGGCAGCGGGGCCGGACGGCGGGGCGGTGCCTGCGGCTTGAGCGTGTACGTGGGCGGCGGGACGGGGACCGGCGTCCAGGCGTCCGGGTC
>DASROP010000189.1:0-3026 GCA_035646835.1 Actinomycetales bacterium
CTGCTGGGCCGCTTCGCCCTGCACCGGGTCCGGTGGCGGGCGCTCGGCCGGCGGGGGTCGCTCGGCGACGGGCCGCGGGGGCGGCCTGTCGGCGGGTGGCGCTCGCCGCTCGTCGGGCGGGGCGAAGGGGTTCGGCACAGGCACTATGGTCTCCGACCGTGAGCGTGGAGGCGACGGCGACCCTCGCACGGGTCGTGGTCCTCGTCTCCGGCGCCGGTACGAACCTGGCGGCGCTGCTCGACGCCGGTGCCGATCCCGGCTTCGGTGCGCGCGTGGTCGCGGTGGGGGCCGACCGCGACGGCATCGAGGGCCTGGAGCGGGCGCGCCGGGCCGGCGTCCCCACCTTCGTCGAGCGCCTCGCCGACCACCCCGACCGTCCGGCGTGGGACGTCGCGCTGGCCGAGCAGGTCGCCGCGCACGAGCCCGCCCTCGTCGTCCTCGCGGGCTTCATGAAGCTGGTCGGCCCGGCGTTCCTCGCGGCCCACGGCGGCCGCGTGGTCAACACGCACCCCGCGCTGTCGCCGTCCTTTCCCGGGACGACCGCTCCCGCCGATGCCCTGGCCTACGGGGTGCAGGTGACGGGGGCGACGCTGTTCGTGGTGGACGACGGCGTGGACACCGGGGCGATCCTGGCGCAGCGGGCGGTGGAGGTCGCCGGCGACGACACCGCCGAGTCCCTGCACGAGCGCATCAAGACCGTCGAGCGGGCGATGCTCGTCGAGACCGTGGGCCGGATGGCCCGAGAAGGCTGGACCGTCCAGGGAAGAAGGGTCACGATCCCGTGAACAGGCAACCGATCCGCCGCGCCCTCGTCTCGGTCTACGACAAGACCGGGCTCGTTGAGCTGGCGCAGGGCCTGCATGACGGCGGGGTGTCCATGGTCTCGACCGGCTCCACCGCCGCTCGGATTGCCCTGGCAGGCATCCCGGTCACCGCGGTGGAGGACCTCACCGGCTTCCCCGAGTGCCTTGACGGCCGCGTCAAGACCCTGCACCCGAAGGTGCACGCGGGCATCCTCGCCGACCGCCGCAACCCCGACCACGTCCGGCAGCTCGCCGACCTGGAGGTCGAGCCGTTCGACCTGGTCGTCGGCAACCTCTACCCGTTCTCGGCGACCGTCGCGTCCGGCGCGAGCCCCGACGACTGCGTCGAGCAGATCGACATCGGCGGTCCCTCGATGGTGCGGGCCGCGGCCAAGAACCACGCCAGCGTCGCGGTCGTGACGTCGCCCACCCGGTACGACGATGTCCTGAAAGCGTTGGCGGACGGCGGTTTCACGCTCGCGCAGCGGCAGCGGCTCGCTGCGGAGGCATTCGTCCACACCGCCACGTACGACGTCGCGGTGGCCTCGTGGATGGGCAGCGTCGTCGCGCCGGAGGACACCGGCTCACCGTTCCCGACCTGGGTCGGAGCCACCTGGGACCGGACGGCGGTGCTGCGCTACGGCGAGAACCCGCACCAGGCTGCTGCCCTGTACCGCCAGGGCGACGGTCGCGAGGGCCTGGCCACCGCTGAGCAGCTCGGAGGCAAGGAGATGTCCTACAACAACTACGTCGACGCCGATGCCGCACACCGGGCGGCCTACGACTTCGACGTGCCGGCCGTGGCGATCGTCAAGCACGCCAACCCGTGCGGGCTCGCGGTCGGGTCCGATGCGGCCGACGCCCACGCGAAGGCCCACGCGTGCGACCCGGTGTCGGCGTTCGGGGGAGTGATCGCCAGCAACCGTCCGGTGACGGTCGCGATGGCCGAGCAGGTCGCGGACGTGTTCACCGAGGTCGTCGTGGCCCCGGACTTCGAGCCGGCGGCGCTGGAGGTGCTGACCCGCAAGAAGAACGTCCGGCTGCTGCGGGCCGCCCCCCGCGGGCGCCGTGGGGTCGAGATGCGCCAGGTGTCCGGTGGCCTCCTGCTGCAGTCGGTCGACGGCGTGGACGCCGAGGGCGACGACCCGCCGGCGTGGCACCTCGCGGTCGGGCCGGCGGCGGACGACGAGACGCTGGCCGACCTGTCGTTCGCATGGAAGGCGGTCCGGTCGGTGCGCTCCAACGCCATCCTGCTCGCGCGCGGCGGAGCCGCCGTCGGGATCGGGATGGGGCAGGTCAACCGGGTCGACTCGTGCCGCCTGGCGGTCGAGCGGGCCGGTCCTGACCGGGCGCGCGGATCGGTCGCGGCGTCCGACGCGTTCTTCCCGTTCGCCGACGGGCTGCAGGTGCTGCTCGACGCCGGCGTGCGCGCCGTCGTCCAGCCCGGGGGATCGGTGCGTGACGCCGAGGTCGTCGCGGCCGCCCGTGAGGCCGGCGTGACCATGTACCTCACCGGGACCCGCCACTTCGCACACTGATGCGGGGTATGATGCGGTGATGCGGACCACCATCGACCTCCCGGAGGACCTGCACCGGGTGGCGCAGCAGATCGCCCGGGACCGGCACCAGAGCCTGAGCCGTACCGTCTCGGACCTGGTGCGCTCTGCCCTGGAGGGAGGACAGCGCGCGACCGTCGTGGAGCGGGACGACGAGACCGGGCTACCCCTGGTCCGTCTCGGACGGCGGATCACCGCCGAGGACGTCGCGAGCGCGCAGGACGAGGGCTGACGCGGATGGCGAACCGTTACCTGCTGGACGGGAACCTGCTGGTCGCCCTCGTCGTCCCCGAGCACGTGCACCACCGCCCGGCGAGGGAGTGGTTCATCGGTGTCGACCGCTTCGCGACCTGCCCGACGGTCCAGGGGACCTTGTTGCGCTTGATGCTGCGGCAGGGTTCGGGAGCGGCCGCGGCGCGCGAGTCCCTCGACGCGGTCGTGTCCCACCCGAGGCACGAGCAGTGGCTGGACGACCTGACCTACGCCGAGGTCGACCTCTCCCATGTGATCGGGCACCGTCAGGTCACCGACGCGTACCTGGCGCAGCTGGCGAGAGGGAAGGGTGGTCGTGTGGCGACGCTGGACCGCGGCTTCGCAGCTGTCGCGCCGGATGTGGTCGAGCTCGTCCAGGGTTCGCGGCCGTAGTGGCTGTGAAATTGCCCCCTGA
>DASROP010000190.1:0-5153 GCA_035646835.1 Actinomycetales bacterium
TCCCGTGATCAAGCACCTCGATCCCCGGGGGTGGGTCAGCCCCTGACGAGCGGGGCCATCCCCGCTGACCGCTCGACCGCGCCGCCGTCCCCGCACGCCTCCAGCCAGTTGGCCAGCAGCCGGTGGCCACCGACGGTGAGCACCGACTCGGGGTGGAACTGGACGCCGTGCAGGGGCAGCTCGCGGTGCTGCAGGCCCATCACCACTCCACCGGCGGTGCGGGCGGTGACCACGAGCTCGTCGGGCACGGACGACGGCACCACCGCGAGCGAGTGGTAGCGGGTCGCGGTGAGCGGGCTCGGCAGTCCGGCCAGCACCCCGCCGCCGTCGTGCAGCACCTCGCTGGTCTTGCCGTGCATCAGCTCGGCGGCGTGGGCGACGGTGGCGCCGAACACCTCCCCGAGCACCTGGTGGCCCAGGCAGACACCGAGCAACGGGCGGCGGGCCTTCGCGCAGTGACGGACCATCTCGGGGCACCGGCCGGCGAGGGACGGCGTCCCGGGGCCGGGTGAGAGCAGTACCCCATCGACATCGCCGACGCCGTCTGGGTCCACCACGTCGTTGCGCACCACGGTGCACCCCGCACCGAGCTGCTCCAGGTAGCCCACGATCGTGTAGACGAAGCTGTCGTAATTGTCCACGACCAGCACGTGCGTCACTGCGGGTCGCCAACGGTGTTGTCGTTGAAGGGAACCAGCGGGGCGGCCACCGGGAACACGTACTCGAACAGGACGAAGACGACGGCGACCACGAGCGCCAGCGCGAGCAGAATCTTCACCGGCCGGGGTCCCGGCAGCAGCCGCCAGATCAGGGCGTACACGGCGTCTCCTCTCAGCCCGCGGCCAGCGCCGCGGGCTCGCCGGCGCTCTTGGGCTGCCACGACTCCAGCACCGCGTGGACGATGAACCGCTCGCGCGCCGAGTACATCGGGTGACAGGCGGTCAGGGTCATCAGCCGCTCGGTCGGGACGGCGTCCGGCTGCTCGGGCACGGGGGCGACGACGTCCACCCGGTCCGGGGCGACGATCGTCGACGACCGCATCCGGTAGACGTACCAGCTGTCGGCGGTCTCGACCACGATCGGGTCACCGGGCTCCAGCTCGGCGATCTGGTTGAACGGACGGCCGTAGGTGACGCGGTGCCCGGCGACCGCGAAGTTGCCGACCGCCCCGGGCATGGCCGTGTCGACGTAGTGCCCGACCCCCTTCTTCAGCAGGTCGAGTCCGGTGCCCTGGAAGACCGGGCGCTCCTGCCAGTCGGGGCCGAAGTCGGGGATCCGCACGATCGCGAACGCCTCGCCGTCCGGCGCCTGCGCCAGCTCCGGCGGGTCCCCGTAGTCCTGCGGTGCCTCGGCCGGAGCGGCGCCCCGGCTGCCGTCCCCCCACTCCTGCTCGAGGTCGGCCGTGATCTCCGCCTGCGCCCGGTTGGCGACCACGTCGGTCCACCACAGCTGCCAGGCGACGAAGAGCAGCAGCAGGAGTCCCGCGGTGATGAACAGCTCCCCGAGACCGCGGACCGCGCCCCGGATCACGTGCCCGACCCGTCGGGGACCTCGGCGTACTGCAGCTCGAGCGGGCCCTCGAAACCGGCCAGGTCCATCGACGCCTGATCCTCGACCCGGTAACCGAGGCCGAACACCTCGGCGTAGTCCCGGTAGAGGCTGACCACCGACGAGTCCTCCAGGGCGCGGTTCATCGCGTCCACGTCCCCCACCGCCCTGATCGTGTACGGGGGGGAGTAGACCCTGCCCTGCAGGCGCAGGGTGCTGCCCACGCACCGGACCGCGCTGGTGGAGATCACGCGCTGGTCCATCAGCATCATCGCCTCCGCACCGCCCGCCCACAGGGCGTTGACGACTCCCTGGAGGTCCTGCTGGTGGACGACGAGGTCGTCGGGGTCGGCGCCGTCCGGGATCGGCCGGTCCAGGTCCGCGTCGTCCAGGGTGACCTGCAGGCCGGGCCCGGTGACCGCGACCATCTCCGCGGGTCCCGCGAGCTCGGTCGCCTCCGCCTGCAGGGCCTGGACGGCGACGTCGTCGACGCCGGCCGTCAGCTCCTGGACCTGCTCCTGCAGCTCGGCCACCTCGGTGCTGCGCTCGTCGAGCCGGGCGGACTCCTGGCGGATCAGCCCCGCCAGGTCGGGTCCCTCGCTGCGCAGGTCGGTGCCGGAGGCGATCCCCGCACTGGTCGCGAAGAGCAGCCCGGCCGCGCCCAGGACGGCGACGACGGCGACCGTACCCAGCCGCGACCCACGCGGACCCTGCTCCCCCATCGCCACCTCCCGCGTGACCCGTGCTGCCGTCGTCCGGGCTAGGCTAGACGACTGCACCACCCGTCAGGACGAACGCACCAGGAGGTAGCGGCGTGCCCGAGTCGAGGATCCGTCGCAAGGCGGCGTTCACCCCGCCGCCGGCGAAGTCGAGCGGCCCCAAGCCCAACCCGCGGTGGTTCGTGCCCCTGATGCTCGCCCTGATGCTGGTCGGGCTCGTCTGGATCGTCGTGTTCTACGTGACCGAGACGCAGTACCCGGTGCCCCACCTGGGCAACTGGAACCTGATCGCCGGGTTCGCGTTCGTCCTCAGCGGTTTCGTGATGACCACCCGCTGGCGCTAGTTACACTAGTGGGATTCTGTCCCCAGGGTTGTCCACACCTGTGGACGACCGGGGTCAGACGCGGCTGAGCCCGAGGACGGCGGCCGCCAGGAGCAGCACGACGACCAGCGCCAGGCCACCCGTCTGGACGGCGGTGCGCCGCTCCCGCGGGGCGTAGGCGAGGGCAGCGGCCACCGCGACCCCGGTGACGAGACCGCCGAGGTGGGCCTGCCAGGCGATGTTGGGGATGACGAACCCCAGCACCGTGTTGATCCCGATCAGCACCAGGATCTGGCCGAGGTCGCGGCCGAGCTTGCGCTGCACGATCACGAGCGCGCCGAACAGCCCGAACACCGCACCCGAGGCGCCGACGGTGCTGGTCAGCTGCCCGAACTGGTTGACCGGCTCCGCCAGCAGCAGGAAGCCCACCGAGCCGCCGATCGCGGAGGTGAGGTAGAAGGCGGCGAACCGGGCCCGACCGAACAGCGACTCGAGGTACGGGCCGATCAGCCACAGGGCGTACATGTTGAGCAGGATGTGGAAGAACAGGCCGGTGGAGTGCAGGAACGCCGAGGTGACGAAGCGCCACGGCTCGGACTCGGCGAGTGCCGGCGCGAAGGCCAGGGCGCTCGTCACCGCGGGCGACGCGAGCTGGAGCACGAACGTCACCACGCAGGCCCCGATCACCGTGTAGGTCACGAGCGGGCGACCGTCTCCCACCCGGCCGCCGAACGCCGTCCGGGCCTCGCGGACGCCTTGTGCGCTCTCCCGGACGCAGTCCACGCACTGGATCCCGACGGCGGCGTCGCGCTGGCACTCCGCGCAGGTCGGCCGCTCGCAGCGCTGGCAGCGGACGTAGGACTCGCGGTCCGGGTGGCGGGGGCACACCGGGACCGGCATCACCCCGCGGGCGCCGGCCTCGCTCATGGGCGGCCGGTCACTCGGCGTCGACGGTGACGCGCTCGATCACGACGTCCTCGCGCGGGCGGTCCCCCTGGCCCGTCGGCGTCGTCGCGATGGCATCGACGACCTCGCGGCTGGCCGCGTCGGCCACCTCGCCGAAGATCGTGTGCTTGCCCTGCAGGTGCGGGGTCGCCGTCACGGTGACGAAGAACTGGGAACCGTTGGTGCCCTTGCCAAAGCGCTTGCCGGCGTTGGCCATCGCGAGCTTGTACGGCGCGTTGAAGGCCAGCTCCGGATGGATCTCGTCGTCGAACTCGTAGCCCGGCCCACCGGTCCCCTGACCGAGCGGGCAGCCGGCCTGGATCATGAAGCCGGGGATCACCCGGTGGAACACGAGGCCGTCGTAGAACGGCGCGCTCTTCTTCTCGCCGGTGCCGGGGTCGTCCCACTCCTGGGTGCCGTCGGCGAGGCCGACGAAGTTGCGGACCGTCTTGGGGGCGTGGTCGCCGAAGAGCTCGACCTTGATGTCGCCCTTGGTGGTGTGCAGCGTCGCGAACATGGGCCCAATCCTGTCACGCAGCACCCCTCGGTAGGCACAGGCGGTGCGATCACGGCAGGATGGGGGTAGGAGTCCAATCGGTCCGGGGCACGCCCGGACCCGAGGGGAGGATGCGTGTTCCGGACCAAGAGCCGCACGGAGCGTGCCGCCGACGAGGCGCGCGCCCAGGCCGGCAACATCAAGGACCAGGCCGGCACGCTCGCCGAGCGCGTCGGTCCCGCCGCCGAGTCGGCGAAGGACTGGGCCGCGCCCCGCGCAGAGGCCGCCCGGGAGTGGGCCTCCCCACGGGTCGGCGCCGCCCGCCAATGGGCGAGCCCGCGCCTGGAGAAGGCGCGTGACCGTGGCGTCACGGCGGCCGCGCCCAAGGTGGAGTCGGCCGCGGGTGCTCTCGCACCGAAGGTCGACGCGACCCGCGACAAGATCGTGGACGACCTGCTGCCGCGTCTGGTCGAGGCTCTCGGCGCCGCTGCCGCGGTCGCCGCGGCCAAGACCGACGAGGCGCGCGACCGCAGCCAGGAGACGATCGCGGACGTCGGCAAGCGGGCCAAGAAGAAGCAGCGCCGAGGGCGCAAGCGCCGCGTGCTGCTTCTGCTGACGGTGCTCGGCGCGGCGGGCGGTGCCGGCTACGCGGCCTGGCGCCGCGGACAGCCCACCGACGACCCGTGGGCCACCGCGACCGCGACCGGCTCGTCGTCGACGTCGCCGTCGGGTGATCGCCTCACCGGTGGCGACGCGGCGGGTGGTCTCGGCTCCGGCAGCGTCGCCAGCCAGTCCGGGGACGTCGACACCCCCACGCCGGACGGCGAGAAGGCGGACCCGGCGGACGACCTGGCCGGCGGTTCGGCGCAGACCGCGCTGGACGACAGCGGCACGGCCGAGATCCCCGGCGTCCCGGCGTCCGGTGAGGAGGGTGAGAAGGCGGCCGAAGGGGCCCCGAAGCCCAAGGCGCCCACCAAGCGCCGCGCGGCCGGCGGCGGTTCGAAGTCGGCCAAGCCCGACGGATCCTAGAGCCCAGTTCGTGGAGGATCCGGTGCCTGTCAGGCACCGGATCCTCCACGTTCTCGACCGGGGTGGAGGCGAGGGGACTCGAACCCCTAACCC
>DASROP010000191.1:0-2502 GCA_035646835.1 Actinomycetales bacterium
GTCCGAAGGAGTCGAAGCCGATCGGGTGCAGCACATTGAAACCGCGCTGCAGCCAGTAGCGCGCGATCACGTCACCCAGCGCGTACGCCTCGGCGTGGCCCATGTGCAGGTCGCCGGAGGGGTACGGGAACATGTCGAGCAGGTACCTGGTCGGGCGCTCGTCGTCCGACCGGTCGCTGCGGAACGACTGCAGCTCGTCCCACACGGGCAGCCAGCGCTTCTCCAGCTCCGCCGGGTCGTACGTGTTCGTCATCGCCCTCGTCCTCTCGCTGCTCGCCGGACACAAGAGAACCCCTCGCATGGAGGGGTCGCCGCGCTGATCCGCTTCGAGCGGTTACCTCAGCGCGGCGGGCGAAGGAGCAGGTCGGACCGCATCTGGCCAGGCTAGCAAGACTCAGCCTGCGGCGACGACGCCGGCCACGGCGAGCGCGGCCGAGACCAGCACCAGCCGGAACGACAGGTGCACCGGCGCGAACGGGCTCCATGCGGCGACGGCGGACGCCGCGGCGAGCAACGCCGTCCCGACCAGGGTCAGGTCGCGGCCGGAGTCGACGAGGACCGCGGCGCAGGCGACGACCACGCCCGCGGCGGCCACCACCTGGGAGGCCCGCGGCCCGATCCGTTGCGGCAGACCGCGGACGCCGGTCACGGCATCGGCGACGGCGTCCGGGACCGTGTTCGCGAAGTGGGCGGCGGCCCCGAGCAGGCCGGCGGCCACGACGAGCGACCACGGGGCGGTCGTCCCGGCCGTGGTGGCCGCGATCGCCGGCAGCAGGCCGAACGACAGGGCGAACGGCACGGGGCTGGCCGCCGTCCGCTTGAGGGCCAGGTCGTAGGACCAGGCGCTGGCGACGGCGATCAGGTGCAGCAGCCCGGGCACCACGCCCAGTGCCAGCGAGAGCCCGACGCAGGCGACCGCGGACGCGACGACGGCGGCCCGGACGGCGGTGCGGTCGACCTCGCCGGCCGCCAGCGGCTTCGTCGTCCGGCCCGCCTCGGCGTCGGTGTCCGCGTCGACGAGGTCGTTGAGCCAGCCGATGCTCAGCTGACCGATGAGCACGGCCGCGCCCAGGAGGGCGGAGCGGGCGCCCGCACCGGCGGTGATCCCGAGGGCGACCGCGAAGGCCGTCACGGCCAGGCTCGGCAGCGGGTGGCACGCGCGCGCCAGAGCCCCCACCGCGGTCACCGCGCCGACCCTAGCGTCCGCCGAAGTGGCTGCCGGAGCGACCAGAAGTGCGGACGCTACGGCAGGGCGCGCCGGTCGTGCACGGGCTCGGGTGCCGATGGCGCGCGGAGCGAGGCACGCAGCGACAGGTCCTGATACGCCCTGCGGACCAGATCGTCGACGTCGCCGCCGTCCCAGGGCTCCAGCACCGCGAGGCCGGCGGTGACCCGGCACGGCCAGATGTCGAGCGGTGCGGGCGGGGTCTCGACGAGGTGCGCGCGCACCCGGCGCTCCATCTCGCCCGGGCTCACGCCGCTGCCGGGGCCGATCACCGCGAACTCGTAGCCGTCCCCGCGGGCGACGACATCGGTTCCCCGCGTGCTGGCCCGCAGTGCCTCGGCGACCGCGACGAGCACCTCGTCCCCCGCGTCCCGGCCAAGCCTGGCGTTGACGCGGCCGAGTCCGTCGACGTCGACCACGAGGGCGTGCATCGACTCCCCCCGCCGCCGCACGCTCTGCAGCAGGGGGTTGCCGTAGAGGAGCAGGCCGGCGCGGTTGCAGCAGCCGGTGAGGTCGTCCTGCACGGACACCGCGTCGTGCCGGGCGGTCGCCTCGGCCCGGGCACGGTCATGCGCCGCCCGCTGCCGCCGTCCGGCCACACCGACGGCGAGCGCGGTCGCAGCGCCGGCCGCCAGCCACGGGAGGGCCTCGACGGCGGGCACGAGGAGGACGCACGCGACGAGGCCCGAGACCAGCAGACCGGCCAGGGCCGCCACCACGGCCCGGCGGAGCCGGACGACGGCAGGGACGGCGCAGCCGGCGACGAGGACGGCGGCAGGCCCGGGGGTGTCGAGGGTGACGGCGAGCAGCGTTGCCGCCGCGGCGCCGACCAGCGCCGCCGCGGTGACACCGAGCTCGGCCCGCGTCGGGGCAGCCCGGCGTCCCACGCGGCCGGGCAGCACGCCGCGGTCACCACGCTCCATGTCAGGGCAATCGGCGTCCGCGCCGGCGATCTTGACCCGCGGTGCAGGTGGAACCCGGGATCGGATCGGGTATGCCCGCATCCTCCCGAGTCGCCCGGGTGGACCTGATCGAGCACTGCGGGAACAGCCGACAGCGCGTCGAGCGGCTGGTTTCCGCGTGGAATCAAGGTTCTGACGCACGTGCCCTGTCCGATGGTGAGCCGGATGACCCGCTCATCGCGGCATCGGCGGAGCCAAGGAGACGCGCTCGAACACGACTTACAGACGAGGAAGTGGATGCTATGCGAACAGCCCGCGCGAACGGCGTTAGCGTGACCACGCTTTCCAAGCTGTACAGGGTTCACCGCGGCACGG
>DASROP010000192.1:0-6907 GCA_035646835.1 Actinomycetales bacterium
TCTACGTGCACAGCGCGGCTGCCCTGATCGCGCTGTGGCCGCTGGCCTACCTCATGTGGACCCGGCCCGTGCCGCAGTCCCAACCTGGAGCCGCCATCAGCCGGGCCTAACCGTCGAGGCAGCCTCTCGAGCGGCCGGCCCCGCAGCGGGTCGCCCGGGTTGGCCTCACGGGATCACGACCGCGATCGCCGGAAGTGGAGCCCCTCTTCCGGGCACTGATTGGCGCACGTCGTGACCACGGGACGGAGCCCAACACGCCGGCGCCGGCTCCGGGCGCTCGCGCCAGCGGCGGTGAAGGCCTCCTGCGGCGGCGTGCTCGCGCTGGTCTGCGACTCCAGGAAGGTCAGCCGGCGTCGACGAGTGGCACGTCGTAGTCCGCGAAGCGGCGGTCGGCGGTGACGATCGTCAGCTGCTCGGAACGAGCTTGCGCGATGAGCAGCCGGTCGAATGGATCGCGATGATGCATCGGCAACTCTGCGACCGCGAGCCCATGATCGGCATCGAGGCGGAGGACCTGAACGCCGCTCCGCAGCACGTGCTCACGCAGATCGCGCGGCACCGAAAGCTTGCCGATCGCTGCCTTCACGCCGATCTCCGCGAAAGACACGACGCTGAACAGCAACTCTGTCGCCTGCTCGATCAGCTCCTGAGCGGCTGGGGAGACGCGTCGTGATCCCTCCAGCTCCCAGAGCACCACGTGGGTGTCCAGCAACAGCCTCACGTCTGCTCGTCGAGCATGTCGTCGAGCTCGGCCTCAGTGAACTCGAAGTCGTCAGCCAGGGAGATGCGGCCAGCAAGCGACCCGCTGGCCGCGAGGAAGCGCTTGCCGACCGACGAGGGCGACTCGATCCGTACCAGCCGCGCCACGGGGACGCCGTCGCGGGCGATCTCGACGGCCTCTCCGGCCTCGACCCGCGCGAGCAGCTTCGACAGGTTCGTCTTGGCCTGGCCGACGTTGACCAGCACGACACCCATGTTAGCCCACTTGGCCAAGCTTAGCCAAGGACGGCGTGCGGGTCACAGGGCCGTGGCACGACGGGCTGACAGGATTTGAACCTGCGACCTTCTGACCCCCAGTCAGATGCGCTACCAAGCTGCGCTACAGCCCGAAACTCCGGCGCGTCGACCGGAGGCAGCGAGCATACATGGGCTGCGCCGCGCGCAGATCGCCTCCGGCGGCCGTTAGGGTGGCCCCCCGGGCCGGCCGCTGTGTCGGCGTGTCGCCGTCGACCGCGCGTCGACGAAGGGGACCATCGACGTAGGCGAGAGCAGGGGAGTGGCTGGTGCACGCACGACTCGTGGTCGCCGGCGGCGCAGCGCTGGCCGTCGGCCTGGCCGTCGGCAGCGCCGCCGCGACCGCGGCGGGGTTGCAGCCGGTCGCCGAGTCGTCGGTGTCCGCCGCGTCCGACGCACCGCCTCCTGCCCCCGAGGCCGAGGTCTCCGCGTCCGAGACCACGCCCGAGCCCACCCCCGAGCCGGCGGGTCCGCCCAGCGACCAGCGGCACTTCGACCGCGTCGACCGGATCACCGGCGAGCTCACACCGAAGTCGGTGGTCGCCTCCGGTCACGGCCTGGTCGTGGCTCAGAACATGATCTACACGCACACCGTGTCGGCCTTCTCCAGCTCGGGTGACCTGCTGGCCACCATCGACGACCGGATCACGCCGTCCGACTGGGGGCTGGAGGGCAACCGCCCCGTCGAGGGCGGACCGGTCGAGGCGGCCTTCAGCAAGGACGGCTCGCAGCTCTGGGTGTCGAACTACTCGATGTACGGGCCAGGCTTCGATGCGCCGGGGGGTGACACGTGCGGCCCACGGCAGGACCTCGACCACAGCTACCTGTACCGCATCGACACCGAGTCGCTCGAGATCGCGGACGTCGTCGAGGTCGGCTCGGTGCCGAAGTTCGTCGACGTCACTCCCGACGGCCGCTACGCGCTCGTCACCAACTGGTGCACCTGGGACCTGTCGATCGTGAACACCGGCATCGACGGCTCGGACGCCCGGGAGGTGGCCAGGGTGCCGATCGGTCGTTACCCGCGAGGCATCGCCACCTCCCCGGACTCCACGACCGCGTACGTCGCGGTGATGGGCGCCGAGCACCTCGCGGTCGTCGACCTGGACGCCGCGACCGACGGCCAGGGCGAGGACGCCGTCACGCGCATCGACGACGTGGGCAACGGCCCGCGCCACCTGAACATCAGCCCGGACGGGTCGACCCTCTACGTCACGCTCAACCAGGACGGCAAGGTGGCCAAGGTCGACGTCGAGTCGGGGGAGGTCGTGGCGAGGATCGCCACCGGCGAGGCGCCGCGCAGCTCCGTGCTGTCGCCGGACGGGACCGCGCTCTTCGTCGTCAACTACGAGTCCGACACCGTCAGCCGCGTCCGCACGTCCGACATGGAGGTGCTCGAGACCGTGGCCGTCGACCACCACCCGATCGGCATCACCTACGACGCGGTGACCGAGCGCATCTGGGTGGCGGCGTACGGCGGCAGCCTGACCGTCTTTGCCGACGTCGCCTGACCTACCATCAGCGTCGTGCGGGAGACGGATGGGACGCGAGCCCACCGGGTCCTGACCGTCCCGAACGCGTTGAGCCTGCTGCGGCTCCTGCTGGTCCCGGTCTTCGCCTACCTGATCGTCACCCGGGCGGACGGCTGGGCACTGGTGGTGCTGGCGGTCTCCGGGGTCACCGACTTCCTGGACGGCTACGTCGCCCGTGCCTGGCACCAGGAGTCACGCCTCGGTGAGCTGCTCGACCCGGCTGCCGACCGCCTCTACATCCTCTCCAGCCTCCTCGGCCTGGCCTACCGCGACGTGATCCCGTGGTGGCTGGTCGCCGTCGTGGTCGTGCGGGACGTCGTCCTGCTCGCCGTCCTGCCCCTGCTCGCGAGGCACGGGTACGGCCCGTTGCCCGTCCACTTCCTCGGCAAGGCCGCGACGTTCAACCTGCTGTACGCCTTCCCGCTGCTCCTGCTGGCCGAGACCGGTGGCGTCGTCGGGGACGTCGCGCAGCCCCTCGGATGGGCGTTCGCCTGGTGGGGTGCGGGGCTGTACTGGTGGGCGGGCCTGCTCTACCTGCGCCAGGTCCGGGACGTCGTCCGCCCGCCACGACCGGCGGTGAGCGGCAGATGACCGCCGCGCCGCGGCGGGACGCCTCGATGACCCTGCTGGCCGAGGTGATGCAGCGACCGCTGGACCCCGGCTACGCGGCCGCGGCCGAGGCGAGGCGCGCCGGGGGCGCCGCCACGGGCCGTCGACGGGTCCCGCTGACGATCGCCCTCGCGGTCGTCGCGGGCGCCATCGCCGCCGCCGCCGTTCTCGACCTCCGCCTGCCGGGGCTCGTCGACCAGCACGATCTCCTCACGACCCAGGTGGAGCAGCGGACGGCGGAGGCCGAGAGCCTGCAGCAACGGCTGGAGGGCCTGCGGGTCGAGATCTCGGGGCTGCAGGACGCTGCGCTCGTCGGGTCGGGCGCGGGGTCCGTTGACCAGGCCCGGCGGTTGGCGCTGCTGGCGGGTTCCGCGGCCGCCGTCGGGCCCGGCGTCGAGATCACCCTCGACGACGCCTCGATCACGGACGCGCCGGTGCCCGGAGAGGGAGGTGGCGAGGCGGACGACGACTCCGGCCGCGTCCTGGCCCGCGACGTCGTGACGGTCGTCAACGGGCTGTGGGCAGCGGGCGCCGAGGCCGTCGCCGTCAACGACCACCGGCTGACGAGCCTGGCCGCGATCCGCGCCGCGGGCGACGCCATCCTGGTCGACTTCCGCGCGCTCGTCCCGCCCTACCGGATCACCGCGATCGGTGACCCGCAGGACCTCCAGATCGCCTTCGCGACGTCGGCCGCCGGTACCTACCTGGCCGGCATCGAGCAGAACTTCGGGGTGCAGGTCTCGATCTCCGGCCGCAGCGAGCTCGAGATGCCCGGCGACCAGGGCCTGCGGCTGCGGTACGCCCGGCCGCCCGGGCCGACCGGGGTCGCGCCGAACGACGCACCCACGCCGCCGCCGACCGACCAGGAGGTCTCGCCGTGATCGCCGTCATCGGGCTCGTCATCGGAGTCGTGCTCGGGCTGGTGCTGCAGCCGACCGTGCCCGCCGCACTCCAGCCCTACCTGCCGATCGCCGTCGTGGCAGCGCTCGACGCCGTCTTCGGTGGCCTCCGCGCGGTCCTCGACGGCATCTTCGACGACCGCGTCTTCGTCGTCTCGTTCCTGTCCAACGTCGTGGTGGCAGGGCTCGTCGTCTACCTCGGCGACCAGCTCGGCGTCGGCGCGCAGCTGTCGACCGGGGTTGTCGTCGTCCTCGGCATCCGGATCTTCTCCAACGCGGCCGCCATCAGGCGACACGTGTTCAAGGCGTGAGGACCCTGCCGTGACCGACGAGACGTCGACCGCCACCCGCCTGGTCAGGGCCTTGCGGCCGCGCGCCACCCGCAGCCAGGTGCTGGCCGCACTGCTGTGCGGCGTGCTCGGCTTCGCCCTCGTCGTCCAGGTCCGCCAGACGCAGGGCGCCGAGCTCGACTCGCTGCGCGAGAGCGACCTCATCCGCATCCTGGACGACGTCAGCGAGCGCACCGAGCGGCTCGAGGACGAGGCGGCCCGGCTGGCCGCCGTCCGGGCCGAGCTCCTGACCAGCACCGACGCGGCGCAGGCCGCCCAGGAGTCCGCGGCCGAACGCGTCGAGGACCTGAGCATCCTCGCCGGCACCGCCCCGGCGACCGGGCCCGGCGTCCGCCTGACCATCTCGGACGCCGACGCGCAGCTGGGTGCCGGGGTGCTGCTGGACGCGGTGCAGGAGCTGCGGGACTCCGGCGCCGAGGCGATCCAGGTGGATGACGTGCGGGTCGTGGCGAGCACCGCGTTCGTCGACACGGGCGACGGCATCGAGGTCGACGGGGAGCCGGTGGAGTCCCCCTACGTCGTCCTGGCGATCGGTGACCCGCCGACCATCGCGACCGCGCTGGACATCCCCGGCGGCGTGCTGAGGTCGGTGCGCAGCCAGGACGGGATCGCCGCCGTCGCCGAGCTCGACGAGGTGACGATCGACGCGTTGCGGGTGCCGAGCGAGCCTGAGTACGCTCGCCCAGCACCCGTGGCGAGCCCCTGACCGGCGAGCCATCACGTCCTTGATTCCCCCCGGAACCCAGAGGAGCAAGACCGTGCCTGCGTTCGAGTACCCCGAGGACCTGCGCTACACGGCCGAGCACGAGTGGATCCGGCGGGGGGACGACGGCACGGTCCGGATCGGCATCACCGCCTTCGCCCAGGACTCCCTCGGCGACATCGTCTACGTGTCCCTCCCCGAGCCGGGCGCCGGCGTCGAGGCCGGCACGACCTGCGGCGAGGTCGAGTCCACGAAGAGCGTCAGCGACGTGTACGCGCCGCTGACCGGCACCGTGACGGCCCGCAACGACGCCCTCGAGGGCAGCCCCGAGCTGGTCAACTCCGACCCGTACGGCGAGGGCTGGATGTTCGAGGTCGAGCTGGCCGATCCCGCGGCCTGGGACGCGCTGCTGGATGCGGAGGCGTACCGCTCCTCGGTGGCGTGAGGGGGCTCCCCTCAACCTGACGTCGAGGGTTAGGGTGTGCCGAACCCACCGACCAGCCGACGACGAGGAGGGGTGAGCCATGGCACCGCAGGGGGATGACCCGCAACGGCGCGCGAGCGACTCGACGATGTCGCTATCGGCTGTGGGCAGTGAGACCGAGGCCGCCGAGGGTGGCCTGTCCACCGACGAGCTGGGTGCGGTCGAGGCGCTGCCGGAGGCCTCGGCGCTGCTGATCGTCGCGCGTGGGCCGAACGCCGGGTCGAGGTTCCTCCTCGACGCGGACTCCACCACCGCGGGGCGCCACCCCGACAGCGACATCTTCCTGGACGACGTCACGGTCTCCCGCAAGCACGCCGAGTTCGTCCGTGAGAGCGGAGGCTTCCGGATGCACGACGTCGGCAGCCTGAACGGCACCTACGTCAACCGCGACCGCGTCGACGACGCGCTGCTCGCGGCCGGCGACGAGGTCCAGATCGGCAAGTACCGGATGACCTTCCACCCCAGCCCCGCCTCCCATGCCCGTGACGCCTCCGGGCCGCCGGGGGCCGGACCGGCGCAGTGAGCCACGCCGTCGGCCGGTCCGGCTCGACCCGGCCCTCGCTGAGCATCGGTGAGGTGCTGGCGGAGCTGCAACCGGAGTTCGCCGACCTGACCCACTCCAAGCTCCGGTTCCTCGAGGACCGGGGGCTGGTGGAGCCGCAGCGGACCGCCGCCGGGTACCGCAAGTTCACGCGGGCCGACGTGGAGCGGCTGCGGCTCGTCCTGGTCCTGCAGCGCGACCGGTTCATGCCGCTGAAGGCGATCGGGGACTACCTCGACGCCCTCGACCGCGGCCTGGAGCCCCCGGACCTCCCCGGAGGGGCCCCCCGGGCTCCACGGGCGGTGCTGGACGGCGGCGCCGTGGGCCCGGACCGCTTCGTCACCGACCAGCGCAGGCTCCGCCTGCGCCGGGCCGAGCTGCTGGAGTCCGTGCAGGTCGAGGCGGCGCCGCCGCTCGACGCGCTGCTCGACGACCTCGAGTCGTACGGCCTGCTGGTGGGCGACGGGTCGGGGTACTACGACTCGGACGACCTCGACGTCGTCCGCACCGCGGCCGAGCTCGCCGCCTTCGGGATCGAGGCCCGCCACCTGCGGGCGTTCCGGACCGCGGCGGACCGGGAGCTCGGGCTCGTCGAGCAGGTCGTCACACCGTTGCGGCGCCAGCGCGGCCCGGGATCCCCGGCGAAGGCCGAGGAGGTGGCACGCGAGATCTCGGCGCTGTGCGTGCGGCTGCACGCGACGCTGGTGCGTTCCGCCCTCACCCGACGCGGTACCTGACCAGGGGGATACCGTGGGCTCGTGCTAGAGCTCGAGGT
>DASROP010000193.1:0-2815 GCA_035646835.1 Actinomycetales bacterium
GGAGGAGCCGGACGTTGCCCTGCCTCCTGTCTCGCAGGAAGTCAGCCTCCACCAGCCGTGACGCCTCCTTCTGCACCGTCTTGACCGAGGTGCCGATCAGCCGTGCCGCGTCCGTCAAGCTGTACTCGCGATCCGGGTGCAGGTAGAGGAGGGCCAGGAGGCGGCCCTGGACGCCGGACCGCAGTAGGGGCAGCAACGCCGGCGCGGTAGTTCTCACAACAGGTAATGTATCTCACCTTTTAGGCGAAGTCGATCTCTACCTTGGTCGATCAGGCTCCCGGCAGCGGATGTCGCAGACCACTCGCGCGCCGCACCGGGCGTTCGACCGCGACCCGGATCGCGTCCTCACTCCCGACCACCCGCACCACCTGACGCGCCCGTGTCACCGCCGTGTACAGCAGCTCGCGCGTCAGGAGCGGTGACGTCGCCGGAGGCAGCACCAGCGAGACGCGGGAGAACTGGCTCCCCTGTCCCCGGTGCACGGTCATCGCGTGCACGGTCTGCACGGCCGGAAGCCGGTGCGGGCGCACCAGTAGCGGCTTCTCGGGCGCGCCGAACGCCGCCACCACGCCGCCGCGCAGGTCATCGACGACAACCCCGGTGTCGCCGTTGTACAGCCCGGTGTCGCGGTCGTTCGCCGTCACCAGCAGGGGCCGGCCGCGGTACCACTCCCCTTCGTCGGCCGCGCCGACCTCGGCCTCCGCGAGCCAGTGCTCCACCTCCTGCGTCCACCGGATGACGCCCGCCGGACCCCGCCGGTGCGCGACCAGCAGCCGGTGCCGCTCGAGCGCCTCCAACGCACCGCGCGCGTCCCCGGCCAGGGCGGAGGCCCGCAGTGCCGTACCGGCCCCCACCGCATCGGCCCGGACGCCGGCAACGGCGCCGTCCGTGACCTCGTCGGCCACCTCGACGAACTCGATCTCCGAGCCCCCGGCCCGCAACGCGACCAGGACGTCGTCCGCCCGCCCCTCCCGCACCGCCTCGGCGAGCCCGCCGATCACGGCACCGTGACGGAACACCCGCTCAAGCCGGACCACCCCGTTGGCCAACGCGGACAGGTCCGGGGCGGACGTCGGCATGTCCCCCCGCACGAGCGCCACCAGCGCCGCAGGCACCACGCCCGTCACCGGCGGACGAGCCACCAGGTCGCCCAGCACCGCGCCCGCCTCAACCGACGCCAGCTGGTCCGGGTCCCCCACCAGCACCAGCCGCGCCTGCGGGCGCAACGCTTCCAGCAGCCGCGACATCAGCGTCAGCGACACCATCGACGTCTCGTCCACCACCACTACGTCGTGCGGCAGGTGGTTCGACCGGTCGTGCCGGAAACGCGTGCTGCTTCCCGGTTTCCACCCCAGCAACCGGTGCAGCGTCGAGGCCGCGGGCTGACCCACCCGCGCGGCGTCCTCCGCCGGCAGCCCGGCCGCCTCGAGACGCACCGCCTCCTGCAGTCGGGCGGCTGCCTTGCCCGTCGGCGCGGCCAGCGCCACCCGCAGCGGACCCGCGTGCGCCGCGTGCAGCACCGCCAACAGCTTCGCCACCGTCGTCGTCTTGCCGGTACCCGGTCCACCGGTGAGCACCGTGACGCTTCGCAGCGCGCTCGCCGCCCCGGCGAGCCGCTGCCGGTCGGACGACGCTGACGGGAAGATTCGCTCCAGCGCCGCGGCCAGCGCCTCGCCGTCAACCCCGTCGGCCGCCCGTGCCACCCGGGAGTCCATCTCGGCCCGCACCACCCGCTCCTGGCGCCAGTACCGGTCCAGGTACAGCCGTCCGTCCACCCAGCGCAGCGGCCGCCGGGGATCGCCGTCCAGACCGACCGCCACCAGCGGGCTTGCGAGGCACGCCGCCATCCACTCCTCGATCGGCGGCCACGGCAGGTCGGACGACGGCTCGATCGCCTCGTCCGCGCCCGTCCAGTCCGCGGCCTCGGTCAGCTCGACGCACACCGAGCCGGCCCGCACCCCCCGGACAGCGAGCGCCGCGGCCAGCAGCACCCGCTCGTCCGACTCCCCACCGAGACGGCCCAGGCGCTGAGCCACGTGCACGTCCGCTGCCGAAATCGCCCCCGCCTCGTTGAACGACCGCAGCAGTGGCAGCGCGCCCACCGCCACCGCGGCGTCGAGACCCTCAACCGTCACAACGAGCCCCCGTCGAGCAGCGCCGACAGCCCCGTCACCAGCGCGTCCGGTGGACGCCACCCGAAGACCCCGCACGGCACGCCGTCCACCACCGGCGTCGACGGCCCGCACATCCCCCGCAGGAACAGGTACAGCCCACCACCGAGGTGCACCGCAGGGTCGTACCCGGGCTGCCGCCACCGCAGGAACCGGTGCAGCGCAACGGAGTACAGCAACAGCTGCAGCGGGTAGTGCGCCGCGAGCATCGCCTCGGCCAGCGCCTCCGGCCGGTAGTGCCACGCGGTCAGCGGCTCGTCCGCAGGCGCGAGCCGGTTCGTCTTGTAGTCCACCACCAGGTAGCGCCGCCCGCCGTCCGCCCGAACCCGCAGGACGACGTCCAGGCTGCCACCGAGGTACCCGCGCAACCGTTCGTCACGCAGCAGCGGACCGTCGAGCAGGTCCGCGTACCCGCCGAGCGGGTCATCCGCCGGCACGTGCTCACGCAGCAGCGAGGCCACGTCGCCGAGCGTCGCGTGCGAACGCGCGGCGGAGTCACCTCCGGCCAGCGGCAGCTCGAAGTCCATCTCCACCAACCGGTCCACGGCCGCGACGTCGCGCAGCGCGAGGCCGCCGGCCAGCGGGCCGAGGGGCGTGGCCAGCACCGGCACCAGCGACGCGGCCAGGGCGTCGGCGTCCAGCCC
>DASROP010000194.1:0-2757 GCA_035646835.1 Actinomycetales bacterium
GCCGCAGTCGATGGTCGACGACGGCTACGCCGACTTCGCGGAGCGCTGGAACCCCATCCTCGACGCCTTCGACGAGGTCGGCGTCCGGTTCGCCCACGAGGTGCACCCCAGCGAGATCGCCTACGACTACTGGACGACGGTCGCCACCCTCGACGCGATCGGTCACCGGGAGGCCTTCGGCCTGAACTGGGACCCCAGCCACTTCGTCTGGCAGGACCTCGACCCGGTGTCGTTCCTCGCGGACTTCTCCGACCGGATCTACCACGTGGACTGCAAGGACGCGAAGCGCCAGGTGGGCAACGGCCGTAACGGGCGGATGGGCTCCCACCTCGCATGGGCCGACCCCCGCCGCGGCTGGGACTTCGTGTCCACCGGCCACGGCGACGTGCCGTGGGAGGCGTGCTTCCGGATGCTCAACACGATCGGCTACGACGGCCCGATCTCGGTGGAGTGGGAGGACGCCGGGATGGACCGCCTCGTGGGCGCGCCGGAGGCGCTCGAGTTCGTCCGGCGGCTGGCCTTCGACCCGCCGAGCGCGGCGTTCGACGCGGCGTTCAGCTCCGGCGACTGAGTCGGACCACCACGTCCGCACGGTGCCGGCCACCGGCGACGAGTGCGGCGTTCACGAGGTCGACGTCGCGCACCCAGGCCGTCGCCGCGTCGCGGCGGGCTGCACTCCAGCCGAGGGCGTCGTGCAGTAGGTAGTTGCCCTCGGTGACGACCAGCGGCACGGACGCCGGCACCTCGACGGCGTCCGGCACGGTGGACTCGGCCTGCCCGGTCGAAACCCGGCGCGCACACCAGCCCGGTCGGTGATCGCAGGCGGCCGAGCAGGGCCACGTAGCCGGCGACGTCGAAGGTGTCCGGCGCTCCTTTGCGGTCCGCGCACCCGAGCCGGCGCAGCTCGTCGTCCGGCAGGTGGAAGCCGTCCATGCCCACGACCACGGGCCGCGCTGCCCAGCTCTTCGGCCAGCGCGTCGGCCGTCATCGACTTCCCGCTGCCTGGGGGGCCGGTGATCCCGAGCAGGCGCCGCCTGCCCGGCATCGCCAGACCCCGGGCCCGGTCCAGCAGGCACGGAGGCAGGGGGTCGGTCACTCCTGGGGCCGGACGACCGGCTTGATCACCCGCGGGTCGCCGGACGCCGCGGTCAGCGCCTCCTCCACCTCGGCGAGCGCGTAGTGCCCGGTGACGAGGGCGTCGAGATCGACCCGTCCGGCGGCGACGAGCTCGATGGCCTCCGGCCAGGTGTGGGCGTAGCGGAACGTGCCGGTGACCGTCAGCTCTCGCTCCTGGACGCCGAGGGAACGCCGGTCTCCGCGTCGTTGAGCGACCGCATGCTCGGCGTGGACGCGGCGCAGCTGCGGGCCATCCCCGAGGTCATCGGCATCCCGTACGGCACGGTGAAGGCGCCCGCCGTCCTGGCAGCCGTCCGCAGCGGGCTCGTTCACTCGCTGGTCACCCACACGGCGCTGGCGCGAGCGCTGCTCGGCGAGGGATGACCCGGCAGAAGGGGTTCTCCGGCGTCGACACGCCCGAGGTGCCCCTGGCAGGGGGAACCGCCAACACCGGCCTCGTCGTCCGGGTCGGCGACACCGTCCGTCGTCCATTGCGACCCACCAGCGCCGCGACGCACGCCCTGCTGCGACACCTGGAGCACGTGGGCTTCTCGGGAGCACCCCGGTGGCTCGGCGTGGACGACCGTGGTCGTGAGGTGCTCTCGTACGTTCCCGGCTCCGCGGTGACCCCGCCGTACCCCCGGTGGGCTCTCCAGGATGACGCGCTGGTCAGCGTGGCCAGGCTGCTGCGGCGCTACCACGAGGCGGTTCGTTCGTTCGACCCCGCGCCGCACCGGTGGTCGCCGACGCTGCCGCCGTCGTTCAGGGGCGAGGGTCTGGTCAGCCACAGCGACCTGAACCTCGACAACATCGTCTTCCGCGACGGACAGGCCGTGGCTCTGATCGACTTCGACCTGGCGGCGCCCGGCTCCCGGTGCTGGGACGTCGCCTGTGCGAGCCGGCTCTGGGCGCCACTGCGCAGCCCGGTGGACGTCGATGACGCCCGACGTGCCCGAGCCCTCGCACGGTTTCGCATCTTCGTGCGGGCCTACGGTCCCACCGGGGCAACGGTGGAGTCGCTGGTCGAGGCGGTGCGCGCCAACCATGAGTGGCTCTACGACATCGTCGGCGCCGCGGCGGTTGCCGGACACCCGGGCTTCTCGGAGTACTGGACGGACGCGGCCGCCGCCCGCGTCGAGCGGACGCGTCGCTGGCTCGCCGACAACGGTGGCGTCCTCCAGGCGGTCCTGGCCTGACCCGTCCCTTCGACGTTCGGGGAGCCGGACGACGACACGCCGCGCGACACGCCGAGGCTCACGACCACCTCGAGAAACTTCGGCAAACCCCTTGCGGTGCCTAGCAGTCAGGACATAGAACTCTCCCTACGCCCTCCGGCAACGGGAGGCGGGATCGGACGGAGACCGAGGATCCAGACCACCGGGTTCGCCTGGTGGAACCGCGGATGACGACGCGGGAGGAGCCGACGGGCCGACCGTGAGGCCGGAAGCGTCATCGACCGACCACCGTGAGGCCCCGCGAACTCATACTTCGCGGGGCCTCACACCTGTCTCGTGTTGCACAACGGTCACGACCATTGCCCCCGTCGGGTCGCTCTGACACCCTTCGCCTTGATCAGGAGACGGGTAGCGCGAGCGCTGGAGGCGGGGGTGGTGTCGTGGATTTCGTCGACTTCCTCGTCGG
>DASROP010000195.1:0-12151 GCA_035646835.1 Actinomycetales bacterium
GAGCAGCACGTACCCCATGTGGTTGACCGACGTGTAGGCGATCATCCGCTTGACGTCCGTCTGCGCCAGCGCCACCAGCGCGCCCCAGACCACGCTCACGACGCCGACCACGATGATCACGACCGCCCACCGCTGCCAGGCGTCGGGCAGCATCGGCATCGCGATCCGGATGAAGCCGTACGTGCCCAGCTTGAGCAGGACGCCGGCGAGGATGGCCGACCCTGCCGCGGGCGCGTCCGTGTGGGCGTCGGGCAGCCAGGTGTGAAACGGGAACGTGGGAGTCTTCACCGCGAGGCCGACCCCGATCGCCAGCAGTGCCAGGCCGCCGGCCACCGGGGAGTCGGCCAGGGGCGGGTCCGCGGCGAGGGCGACCATGTCGAACGTCCTGGACTCCGACCCGAGGTACAGGGCGATGAACCCGACCAGCAGGGCGAGCGAGCCCACGAACGTGTAGAGGAAGAACTTCAGCGCGCTGCGCCGGTTGTTGCCGTGCCCCCACCCCGCGATCACGAAGTACATGCCGACGATCGACAGGTCGAAGAAGACGAAGAAGAGAATCAGGTCGAGGGCGGCGAACGTGCCGAGGCAGGCGGTCTGCAGGAACAGGAACAGTGCCGCGTAGGTACGGGGCCGGTCAGGCTGTCGCGCCGACCAGATCGCGCAGGAACCGAACAGCACGGCGGTCACCGCGAGCAGCGGCAGCGAGATGCCGTCGACCCCGACGTGGTAGCTCGCGTCCACCGACGGGATCCACGAGACCTTGACGTCGTAGGCCATCCCGGCGCCGAGACTGCCCTGCTGGGTGGAGGGGTCGTAGCGCCACCACATCCACGCGATCATCAGCAGGTCGACGACGGTCGCGGCGATCCACACGACCGACACGACCCGCGGCGTCATCCGCGGCACGGCGGCGAGGACGGCGGCGACGAGGGCCGGCAGCAGGACGACGACGGTCAGCAGCACACGTCACCTCACGATCAGCAGGACGGCGAACAGGACCGCGAGGCCGGCCACGGCCTGCGCGTAGTACTGGTGCAGCAGACCGGTCTGGGGACGACGGCTGGCCGCACCGAGGCGGACCATCCCCCGCGCCGTGGCCCGCACGGCGCCGTCGACGCCGCTGACGTCCCGCCGGGCAGCGTGGGCAGCGGCCCGGGCGGTGAGCGTCGCGAGGCCCACGGCGGCGCGGTCGATGACGGTGTCGTCCCACCGGGCCAGCCGCTCCGCGACCACCAGGAGCGGCCTTGCGGTGAGCAGCCGCGGGAGGCCGGCCCACGCGACCAGCGGCGTCCGCTCGGTGCGGGCGAGCGCGCCGGGCCACCGCATGGCGACGGCGGCCACTGCCACCGCCACGGTCGCGCCGAAGGCCAGGTCGAACGCGGTCGGCGCGGGCTGGGACTCGGCGGCGAGCAGAGCCCGCAGCGACTCCGCGACGGCCGGCACCGCGACGACACCCAGCCCGGCACCGACGGAGGCCAGCGCTACGGCCGGCGCCAGCGTCGTCCGCGGTACGTGCCGGCTCCCGCGGTGCTCGACGTCCACCAGCGGATCCGGCGACGGCTCGGCCAGGACGATGACGACGACCTTGGCCGCGTAGGCGGCGGACAAGGCCGCTGCGAGCAGGGCGACCAGGTGCAGGGCCGGGGCGCCGACGGAGGCCAGCACCTCGTCCTTGGTCGCCCACAGCGACAGCGGCGGGACGCCGGCCAGCGCCGCCGCGCTGACGACCCCCACGGCACCGAGGGCAGGGAACCGCCGCGCCGCGCCGCGCAGCCCGACGAGCTGCTTGGTCCCCAGCGCCGTCAGCCAGGCGCCCGCCACGACGAAGAGCGACGCCTTGACCGCGGCGTGCGCGACCAGCTGCGCGGTGCCGCCGGCGGTCGCGCCGACACCCGCTGCCAGCACGACGAACCCGATCTGCGCCGCGGTGCTGGCGGCCAGCAGCTGCTTGAGGTCGCGCTGCGCGCAGGCGACGGCCCCGAGCACCAGGGCCGTCAGCGCACCCACCCAGGCCGCCGCGGTCGCCGCCCAGCCGGAGGCGGCGAGCAGGTCGGCCAGCCGCAGCAGCAGGAACCCGCCGGCGGCCACCATCGTGGCCGAGTGCAGCAGGGCGCTGACCGGGCTCGGCCCCTCCATCGCCGCCGACAGCCACGCCGAGAAGGGCAGCTGGGCCGACTTGCCGAGCGCCGCCAGCAGGACGCCGGCAGCGGCCACGTCGGTCCAGCCGCCGGACCCGCTCGCCAGGTCGTCGAGGGCCAGGCTGCCGGTGCCGGCGAGGGCGGCCCCGGCGGCCACGTAGAGGCCCAGGTCGGCCAGCCGTGTCGTGATGAAGGCGGTGGTGCCGGCCGCGACCTTGCCCGCCCGGCGCCACTCGAAGGCGATCAGGGCGTACGACATCGCCCCCATCAGCTCCCACCCGATCAGCAGCGTCGGCAGCGTGGTCGCGGTGACCGTGACCAGCATCGACGAGGTGAACAGGAGTAGGCAGCCGAAGAAGCGGGGACGCGCCTCGAGGATCTCCCCGGACGCGAAGACGGTGACGGCCAGCGCCACGAGACCGACCGTCGGCACCACGACGCGGGCCAGGCCTCCGCCGTCCAGCCCGAGGTGCCCGCCGTCCACGCCGACGAAGGGGGCGCTCGCACTGTCGGCGGTCACCGCGACGGCGACCGACAGCGCCGCGGTGACGGCGGCCACGGCCACCGCGCCGGTGCGCCTGACACCGGCGCCGGACGCGCCCACGCAGAGCAGCACGGCACCGGCGACAGCGGGCAGCAGCACGAGCGCGACGATCATCCGCGCAGCCCGTCAGCCACGAAGATCCGAGGCCATGTCGACCATGTCGACTCCGCGGGCGCGGTAGATCGCGATCGTGGTTGCGAAGCCCATCGCCATCTCGACGGCCATCACCACGAGGGCGACGACCACGAGCATCTGGGCATCCGGGAGCCCCGGCGTCAGGAAGAACCACGCGGCCCCGCCGGCCAGCATCACGCCGTTCACGACGAGTTCGAGCCCCATCATGATCATCACGATGGACTGCTGGGACAGCGCTCCGTACACCCCGGTCCCGACCAGGGCGGCGGCCACGGTGAGCACGATCTGCAGGGTCATCTGGGGAGGCCTCCCGGCAGCGGGTCGCTCGGCTCGCGGCGGTCGAGCTCGGCGCCGAACCGGTCGTAGCGCCCGCGGGCCGTCGCCAGCACCGTGCCGGCCAGGATGGTGGCGAACAGGCCGATGCCGATCACCAGCATCACCAGCATGTGCGAGCCCATGATCGCCTCGCCCAGCTGGCGCGTCGCGTCGGCCGGCAGCGACCCGCCGCGTGCAGGCCAGTCGACGAGCCAGACGCCTGCGGTGAGCACGACGAACGTCGTCGTGCCCGCGACGAACGACCCGCGCTGGTTGTGGGTCATCGTCATCGGCATCAGGCCGGCGGGGTTCATCATGAACATGATCATGAAGACGGCCATGATCGCCATCTCGATGGTCATCATCAGCGCGGTCACGACGGCCAGGTACGTCAGGCCGAGCAGTCCCAGCATCGCTGCGACGGCGAGGAACGACGCGAGGAGCGAGAAGGTCGCGCGGGCCATCGAGTCCACCCGGAACACGGCGATGCCGGTGCCGACGGCGACGATGCCGAGGACGGCGGCGAGCAGGTGGGCGGCGAGACCGGTGTCGGGCACTGGGGGTTCTCCTTCCGGGTTCTCAGTAGGCGCCGGCGAGGACGAGCAGGGCGACGACCAGGGCCTGCACGAGCGTGAGCGGGACCAGCACCATCCAGGCCACGTCGACGAAGCGGTCGGGTCGGACGACGGGCAGGCGACGGCCGAGCCAGACCAGCGCGCCCAGGACGGCGAGGGACTTGACCGCCGTCCAGACCACGTCGGGCAGCCAGGGCCCGTGGCCGCCGCCGAGGAACAGCGCCGCCGCCATCGCGGCCGAGACGCCCAGCAGCGTGTACCGGCCGACCTGCACGAGCAGCCGGTCGGGGCCGGAGAGCTCAGCGAGGACGCCGCCGGCGATGTCGCTGGAGGCGGGTGACGCGAAAGGCCCCCAGAACGCGAAGGCGGCGGCGCTCGCGACGAACACCACGAAGGCCACCGGCATCGTGACGACGAACCACAGACCCTGCTGGGCGGCGACGACGTCGGTCGCGCGCAGCGAGCCGGCCGCCAGGCCCGCCGTGATCAGTGAGAACATCAGCGGCAGCTCGTACGCCAGCCCCTGCGCGAGGAACCGGTAGCCGCCCACGAGTGGGTGGATCGAGTTCGGGCCCCAGCCGACGAGCCAGACCGCGGCCCACATCAGGGCCTCCATCGCGTTGAACCACACCAGGTCCGCGCTCGTCGACAGCAGGGAGCGGCCGGCCACCGGGACGACGGCCGCGGCCGCGATGGCGAGCACCGGGACAGCGGCCACTCCCGTTCGCCACAGCAGGCGGTCTCCGGCGACCGTCGTCCGCCGGCCCTTCACGAGCAGCCGGACGCCGGACCGCAGCACCTCCGTCGTGGCACCACGCGGCCCACCACGGGCCGTGACGGCCCGGTCCGCGATCGCGGCTGCCGCGCCGAGCAGGACGGCGCCCGCGAGCACCGCCACGACGGCGGTCACGACTGGGCCGCCCGGTCGCGGGACGTCAGGGCCAGGGGCAGGGCGGCGACGGCGATGCGGGCCGAGCCGACGTCCAGGCCGTCGAGCAGCTCCGGGACGTCGGTCAGCGGGACGTACGCCGGCAGCGCGGCGGCCCCGGGCCTGCCGGCGACACCCTGCTCCACGACGTCGCACCAGCGCTGGACGCGCTCGTCGGTGCCACGCAGGTCGCGCAGCGACCACCCCAGGGCCCGGGACCGGCGCACCGCGCCCACCAGCGCCCGGACGCGGCGGACGGCGTCCGCTGTCGGGGGCCCATCACCGGCGAGCACACCGCGCAGACGGGCCGCCTCACGCGCGGCCGCCGTCCACCCGCTGACGATCAGCACGCGCTCGAGCGCGTCGAGGGCGACCAGGGTCGGGTCGGGCCGCGGGTCGCCGACGGTCGGCCCGAGAACGCGGGCACCCACGTCGGTCATCACGTCACCCTGCAAGGTCGCCGACACCACGAGTCCCGCGGGCCAGCCGGGCAGCACCGGGCCGAGGTGGACGGTCAGCGCGTCGAGCTCCATGCCGTCGCGGTCGGGACCTCCACCGGCCATCGGCAGCCCGGCGATGTCGCCGTCGCCGTCGCCGGCGTCGAGTGGCCGCGGCTCGGCCGGCTCGCGAGCAGGGCGCTCCGACAGCGCCCGGGCTGCGTCGTCGAGGACACGTGAGATGTCGTCGCCGCTGTCGATGTGAACCCGGAGACGCGGCGGCGGCACCTGACCCCACAGCACGTCGGCCGCGTCGTCCAGGTCACCGATCTGGGCCAGCGTGAGGAGGATGTCGGCGTCCGCGGGTGAGCTCGCCGCGGGCCAGCGGCGCCGGCCGAGCTCGGTCTCGACGCGCCAGCGCAGGGTCGTGCCGACCGGTGCTGCGACCAGGAGCACGTGCGGCCGTTGCAGCGCCCAGCGGGTGAGCCGGTCCCTCACGTCCACCGCAGCGCCCCCTCGCGCCAGACGTAGACGACGCCGACCATCAGGACGAGCAGGAATCCGAACATCTCGATCACCGCGCCGGCGCCCATGTCGGCGACCACGACGGCCCACGGGTACATGAAGACCATCTCCATGTCGAAGGCCAGGAACAGCAGCGTGACGGCGTACCAGCGGGCGTGGTAGCGCGACACCGCGTGCTGGGTCGGGGGCAGGCCGGACTCGAACGGCAGGACGTCGCGGTGACTGGCCACACCCATCGCCGCCGCGGCGCCGTACGTGGCGAGCACGACGACGAGCCCGGCCGCCAGCAGCCCCAGCGTCTCAGCCACGCACCCCACCTCCCACCGCACGAAGGACCCAGGCTGTCACGATGTTGCTTTCCGCTAGGTACCCTAGAGGGGTAAGGTTCCATCATGTCAAGAGGAATACCCACTGGGGGTATCATGCTGACGAGATCGGCAGGAACCCGCGGACCGAGGAGAGACATGACCACCACGAAGGCCACCGAAGCATCCGTCGGCCCGGGCTACGGCTACATCCACCGCAAGGACGACTACCTCAAGCGCCTGCGCCGGATCGAGGGCCAAGCGCGTGGGCTGCAACGGATGGTGGACGACGAGAAGTACTGCATCGACATCCTCACCCAGGTCTCGGCGATGACGAAGGCGCTGCAGTCCGTGGCACTGGGCCTGCTCGAGGAGCACATGAGCCACTGCGTGGTCGACGCGGCGAAGTCCGGCGGCCCCGCCGCCGACGCCAAGGTGAAGGAGGCGTCCGAGGCGATCGCTCGCCTCGTTCGCTCATGAGCACACGAAACGAAGGGAACACCATGAGCACCAGCACGTACACCGTCGTGGGGATGACCTGCAGCCACTGCGTGAACGCGGTCACCGAGGAGGTCACGGAGGTCCCCGGTGTCACGGGCGTCGACGTGGACCTGGACAGTGGGAACCTGACGGTGACGAGCGACGCACCGGTGGACGACGACGCGGTGCGCTCGGCCGTCGAGGAGGCCGGCTACGAGCTGGCCGGCACGGCGCCGCGATGAACACGCCCGCCACGATGGGAGTCTTCGCCCTGGGCCACGGCGACGAGCACCGCGACGACGCGGCGACGGGCGACGAGGGCGCTCCTGCCGAGGAGCTCCCCGGCGGGCTGATGGTGTCGCAAGCGGGCTACACCCTGGACCTGGTCGAGGACGTGGCGCCCGCCGGGGCGCAGACGCCGGTGACCTTCCGGGTCCTGGGCCCGGACGGCGAGCCGGTCACCGACGACACGACGGCGCACGACAAGGACCTGCACCTGATCGCGGTTCGCCGGGACACGTCCGGCTTCCAGCACGTCCACCCCACACTGGACGCCGACGGCACCTGGCGCTCGGAGCTGGCGCTGACCGGCGGCGAGTGGCGCGTCTTCGCCGACTTCGTCCCGGCCGGTCACGACGAGGGCCTGATCCTCGGGGCGGACCTGTCGGTCGCGGGCACCTACGAGCCCGAGCCGCTGCCCCCCGCGGGAACCGTCGCGCAGGTCGACGGGTACACCGTCACCCTCGACGGCGCCCTGGTGGCCGGGCAGGAGTCGGAGCTCACCCTCTCGGTGAGCAAGGGTGGCGAGCCGGTCACCGACCTGCAGCCCTACCTGGCCGCGTACGGGCATCTCGTGGCCCTGCGCGATGGCGACCTGGCGTACCTGCACGTCCACCCGACCGGCGAACCCGGGGACGGCGTCACCGAACCCGGCCCGGAGACCACCTTCTCCACCACCGTGCCGTCCACCGGCACGTACCGGCTGTTCCTGGACTTCCAGCACGCCGATGTCGTCCGCACCGCACAGTTCACCGTCGAGGAGGGCCGATGAGTTCCGTCACCGCCAGGGGAGACCTCGGCGCTGCTTCGTCCGACCGCCAGGTCGAGCTGGTGATCGGCGGCATGACGTGCGCGTCGTGCGCGGCCCGGATCGAGAAGAAGCTCAACAAGCTCGAGGGCGTGACCGCGACGGTGAACTACGCCACCGAGAAGGCGAAGGTCGCCTTCTCCGACGGGGTCGCCCACGACGACCTGGTGGCGGCGGTGGAGAAGGCCGGCTACACGGCACGTCTCCCCGAACCGTCCCGCGCGGCGGGAGCGCCGACCGACACCGACGCCGAGTCGGACCCGGTGCGCCCGCTGCGCCAGCGGCTGGTCGTCTCCGCGCTGCTGACGGTTCCGGTGATCGCGATGGCGATGGTGCCGGCGTGGCAGTTCACGTACTGGCAGTGGCTGTCGCTGACACTGGCCGCGCCGGTGGTGGTCTGGGGTGCCTACCCGTTCCACAAGGCCGCGTGGACCAACCTGCGACACGGCACGTCGACGATGGACACGCTGATCTCCCTCGGCACGCTCGCCGCCCTGGGGTGGTCGCTGTACGCGCTGTTCCTCGGCACCGCGGGCGTGCCGGGCATGACGCACCCGTTCGAGCTGACCATCTCGCGGATGGACGGCAGCGCCAACATCTACCTCGAGGCCGCGGCCGGGGTGACGACCTTCATCCTCGCGGGCCGGTTCTTCGAGGCGCGTTCCAAGCGGCATGCCGGTGCGGCCTTGCGGGCGCTGCTCGAGCTGGGCGCCAAGGAGGTCTCCGTGGTGCGAGAAGGGCGCGAGGTGCGGATCGCCGTCGACCAGCTGGTCGTGGGCGATGCCTTCGTCGTCCGGCCGGGGGAGAAGATCGCCACCGACGGGGTGATCACCGAGGGCTCGTCGGCGGTGGATGCCTCGATGCTCACCGGGGAGTCCGTCCCGGTCGAGGTGGGCACCGGGGACGCCGTGGTCGGATCCACGGTCAACGCAGGCGGGCGGATCGTGGTGGAGGCCACCCGAGTCGGCGCCGACACCCAGCTGGCGCAGATGGCCCGCCTGGTCGAGGACGCGCAGAACGGCAAGGCGGAGGTCCAGCGGCTCGCCGACCGCGTCTCCGGGGTCTTCGTGCCGATCGTCATCGCCCTGGCCGTGGCGACCCTTGGCTTCTGGCTCGGCACCGGCGGCGGCCTGGCTCCCGCGTTCACCGCGGCGGTCGCCGTCCTGATCATCGCGTGCCCGTGCGCCCTCGGGCTGGCCACCCCGACCGCGTTGATGGTCGGCACGGGCCGCGGCGCGCAGATGGGCATCCTGATCAAGGGCCCCGAGGTGCTGGAGTCCACCCGCCGGGTCGACACGGTCGTGCTCGACAAGACCGGCACCGTCACGACCGGGAGGATGACGCTCCTGGACGTCGTCCCGGCCGCCGGCGAGCGCGCCGACGAGGTGCTCCGTCTGGCCGGAGCCCTGGAGGACGCCTCCGAGCACCCGATCGCCCGCGCCATCGCCTCCGCTGCCGTCGAGCGCACCGGGACGCTGCCGGACGTCGAGGGCTTCGCCAACGTCGAGGGTCTGGGGGTGCAGGGGGTCGTCGACGGTCACGCGGTGCTGGTCGGCAGGACCAGCCTGCTGGCGGACTGGTCGCAGCACCTGCCCGCGGACCTGGCCCGGGCGAAGGCGGACGCCGAGGCCGAGGGGAAGACCGCGGTGGCGGTCGGCTGGGACGGCGCCGCTCGCGGAGTGCTCGTCGTGGCCGACGCCATCAAGGAGACCAGCGCCGAGGCGATCGCCCAGCTGCGCGACCTGGGCCTGACTCCGGTGCTGCTCACCGGGGACAACCAGGCCGTCGCCGAGTCCGTCGCCGCCGAGGTGGGCATCGCCGAAGTGATCGCCGAGGTCCTGCCGGCGGACAAGGTCGACGTCGTCAAGCGGCTGCAAGACCAGGGCAAGGTGGTCGCGATGGTCGGCGACGGCGTCAACGACGCGGCCGCGCTCGCCCAGGCCGACCTCGGGCTGGCGATGGGCACCGGCACGGACGTGGCGATCGAGGCGTCCGACCTCACCCTGGTCCGCGGCGACCTGCGTGCTGCGGCCGACGCGATCCGCCTGTCGCGCAGGACCCTGGGAACCATCAAGGGCAACCTGTTCTGGGCGTTCGCCTACAACGTGGCGGCACTGCCGCTGGCTGCAGCCGGGCTGCTGAACCCGATGCTGGCAGGTGCCGCGATGGCCTTCTCGTCAGTCTTCGTGGTGACGAACTCGTTGCGGTTGCGCCGTTTCAAGGCGCTGGCTGCCAACCGGGAGGTGGCGGGGTGACCGCCGAGAGCCTCACCGTCTACGGCACGTCCTGGTGCCTCGACTCGGGAGGTGCGCCGGCTACAGGGCGGGGGGCGGCGCATCCCCACGATCGTGAGGCCGGACGGGAGCTTCCTCGTCGAGCCGAGCGACGACGACCTGCGGGACCGGCTGGGGGCGGGCTCCTAGCCGACGTTAGGTGTGCCGCGCGCCGCGCCGCGCAGAACATCCGCGCACCAGCGGCCCCCTTTCTGTACCCTGGGCCTGCGTCGGAGTCACTGCAGCCGAGGAGGTCGTCGTGGCCGCCACCGGGACGTCCCGCCCGATCCGGGCGCGGGTGCGCTCCCGCAGTTCGTGGCCACATGTGCTGACCACCGCCTCCCGGCGTCGCCCGCTCGCGGGCGGCGCCTTCTGCTGTGCTCCGGCCGACAGCGAGGTCCCGAAGCCGTCGGGATCCTCGAGAAGGGGCAGCAGATGCGAACTCTGGTCCTGAACGCCGGCTACGAACCGCTGGCCGTCGTCTCCTTCCGCCGCGCGATCGTCCTGGTGCTGGTCGGCAAGGCGAGCGTGCTCGCCGCCGACGACCTGCCCGTGGTCGGCGGCACCATCAGCCTGCCGAGGCCGTCGGTGATCCTGCTGACCCGGTACGTGCGGCTGCCGTTCGGTCGGTCCGTCCCGGTGTCGCGCCGCGGCGTCCTGCGACGTGACGGCCACCGCTGCGCGTACTGCCGCCGCAGTGCCACGACGGTCGACCACGTGCTGCCGCGCAGCCGCGGGGGCCCGGACAGCTGGGAGAACCTCGTCGCCTGCTGCGTCCGGTGCAACAACACCAAGGGCGACCGGACGCCGGAGCAGATGGGCTGGGTGCTGGCCGTGCGGCCCTACGCGCCGCGCGGGCCCGCCTGGGTGCTGCACGGGACCGAGACCCGCCACCCGCTGTGGGCCGACTACCTGCCCGAGGCCGCCTGAGACGAGCCGAGGTTCAGCGGACGACGAGCACGCCGCGGTAGCTGCCGTCGGCGGTGCTGACGAACGCGTAATCACCGGGCGTCGCCGGCGCGGTGAACGAGAACAACGAGCTGCCCTCCGCCGTCACGTCGAAGGACCCGTCCTCGGCGGTGATGGTCTGCGCCTCGTCCTCGGCGTTGAACACGGTCACCGCGTCGCCGGGTGACACCGGCCCGCCGACCATGAACGTGCCCTCGGTGACCAGGATGCTCACGGACAGCTCGCCGTGGTCGTGCCCTGACATGTCCTGCACGGGCGGTGCGGACGCCGGCTCCCCGGCTGACGACGGGGCCGCCGGCGCGGACGACGCCGCCGGCTGGTCCAGGGCGGGCGTGGGCGTGCGCGCCAGCGCGACGGCCATCGCGACCGTCGCCAGCAGGACGACGACCTCGACGGCGGCGAGCCGGCGGAAGGCGCGGGGCGAGCCGTCGGCGAGCCGGCGCAGGGTGCGGCGTCGGTGCCACCAGCCGAAAGCGCCCAGCACGACGAGCGCCGCGGTCTTGGCCAGCACCAGCCACCCGTAGCCGCTGCTCGACAGGGCCGCGATCGCCCGGTCACCGCCGCCGAGGGCGAGGTACGCGTTCAGCAGGCCGGACACGCCGATGCCCACGAAGCAGACCAGCGCCAGCTCGCTGAACCGCCTGGCGCCCCGGGGGAGGGACGAGCCGGCGGCGCGGCCGAAGGTCACGAGGGCGAGCAGCCCGCCCACCCAGACCGTCGCGGCGACCACGTGCACCATCAGGCTGGCGATCGCGATCTGGTGGTTGTCGGCCGTCGCGGAGTGCCCGGTGAGGGTGGGTGGCAGGACGGCGACCACGGCGACGACGAGCAACAGGCCCGCGCCCCTGACGGTGCGACACCTCCACGCGCCGACGGCGATGACGCCGGCGAGGGCCAGCACCGCGGCGTAGGCCCGGCCCTGGTCGATGCCGGTCACGACGTCGAGCACGGCCGCGGGCGTCAGGGCCCCGACGGGCACGCCGAGCAGGTCGGACACGGTCAGGACGCCGGTCACGGCGACGGTGACGGCCCAGCCGGCCGCCCACCAGGCACCTGCCCGGACGGCGCGCAGGGCGGACCCGACGAGGACGCCCCCGCGCCCGCGCACCAGGAACGCGGCGAACAGCAGGGACCCGACGGTGCCCACGGCGGCGACGTGCGAGGCGAGAGTGGCGACCGGCAGGCCCCAGCCGGTGAGCGGGCCGGATTCGCCGAGTGCCTGCGCGCCCGGGGCGGGACGGCCGCCGCCGACCACGAGGGCGAGGACGAGGACGGCCAGGACGCCCAGGGCCACGGCGGCCACCCCCGTCACCACTGCCGGGTCCCGTCGCGGGGCGGTCCGGGGGCGGATGGCGCCCCGGTCGCGCACCGGCACCGGCCGGGTGACCGGGGCGATCAGCTGGCTGCTCACGATCCGGCATCCTCGCCGCCGCGACGCCG
>DASROP010000196.1:0-10806 GCA_035646835.1 Actinomycetales bacterium
CGTCTCCCGCGGGACCTCCATGCCGGGAAAGCGTGGGTCGGCGGTCAGCATCGCCATGTCGAGCGCCCACAGGTCTACCTCGCAGCCGAGACCTTGCAGCCGCTCGGCGAGCCGGTGCTGCACGATCTGCTCGCCCATCGACCCGCTCACGCTCGCCAGGGCCACGAGGCCCTCGAGCTCGGTCACCAACTCGTCGCGTCGCACGGACGGCACGCTAGCGGTCAGGAACCTCGTTCCTCGGCAGGCCCAGGGCCTCGGCGAGGGCGGCCTCGACGCTGTAGGCAGATCCGTGTTGCACGTTCGCGTCCCAGGCGGCGGCGGTGGGACGAGACCGCACCGTGTCCAGCGACCGGGCGAAGGCCGCCGCGTCGGGCGCGGCCATCGGCAGCTCCGCCTTCTGCCGCAGCGACTCCACGGCGCCCAGCAGGCGGGCAGCGCCCTCGGGCTCGCCGCGTTCGGCGGAGACGGCGCAGAACAGTCCGAGCACGTCGGCGGTGAGCTCGGGGTCCCCGAGGGCGACCGCGGCCGACGCGTGTCTGCACAGGTACGCGCTCGCGTCCTCCACGTGGCCGGCGCGCAGCATCAGCCCGGCGAGGTTCACGTGGTCGACACCCAACCCCCATGCGTCACCACGCGCCTCGTCGAGTGCGAGGGCCTCGTGCAGCAGGTCGATGGCCCGGTCGTGGTTGCCGGCGTCGCTCTCGACGGTCGACAGGTTCGTCAGCGCGCTGGCCAGCCGTTCGGCGTCGCCCGCGTCCCGTGCTACCGCGATGCTCTCGGAGAGCAGCGCCCGCGCCGGATCTGGCTCCCCCAGCGACCGGTGCGCCACACCGAGACTGTTCAGCTCACGGGCGAGCTTGGCCAGGTCGCCGTCTGCCCGCCAGAACTCGAGGCAGGTCGTCAGCGCGTCCCGTGCCTGTTCGGCCTCGCCGTGCTGGAGCACCAGCACGGCGAGGCCGTGCAGCGTGGTCATCAGCTCGCGGCTCTCCCGGCCCGCGGCCGCGTCCACGGCCAGCCCCATCCACCGCCGTCCCTCGGCCTGGTAGCCGCACGCGTACCAGAACCAGCTCAGGCTCTCGCAGAGCCGAAGACCGATCCCGAGCTCGTCCGGCGTCGGCGAGCGGTCGTCGTCCGGGGCCAGCGACCACGCGAGGGCCGCGCGCAGGTTGTCCAGGTCGACCTCGAGGCGGTCGCGGGCGCCGAGGTAGTCCTCGCCCCGCAGCCGCGGCTGCTCGGTCGCGGCGAGCGCCAGGTAGTGCTCGGCGTGCCGGCGCGCAGCCCCACCGATCTCGGAGGCGGCGACCACCTGGTCCCGCGCGTAGGCCGAGATGGTCTGCAGCAGACGCACCCGGGGCTCGCCGTCCGGGCCGTCGAACACCTGGGCCAGGCTGACGTCGACGAGCTCGGCGACGTGGGTCAACGGGTCGACGCCGTCGGACACCACCGACTCGACGGCCGACAGGGCGAAGTCCCCGCTGAAGGCGCCGAGCTGCCGGAACGCGTACTGCTGCGGGGCCGGCAACAGCGCGTAGCTCCACTCGATCGCCGCCCGCAGCGTGCGCTGGCGCCCCGGTTGGCCGAGGTGCGGGGCGGTCATCTCCAGGCTCTGGTCGAGGCGCGTCCGCAGTGCGCGGGTGCCCAGCAGCTTCACCCGCGCGGCTGCCAGCTCGACGGCCAGCGGCAGGCCGTCGAGTCGCCAGCAGATCTCGGCGACGTCGTCGGCGTTCTCGGCGGTCAGGGCGAAGTCCGGCCGCACCATCCGTGCCCGCTGGACGAACAGCTGCACCGCCCCCGACGCACCCATGGCCTCGACCGCGTCCTCGCGAGCCGGCAGCGTCAGCGGGGGCACCGCGTGCTCGAACTCGCCGTCGCAGTGAAGCGGACGGCGGGACGTCGTCAGCAGCCGGATGCCGGGGGCCGCCGCCAGCAGCTCGGCGACGACCGCGGCCGCGTCGGCAAGCTGTTCCAGGTTGTCCAGCACGAGCAGGACCTCGCGCGCCGCCACGTACTCGATGAAGGTCGGTGGCGCACGGTCGTCGCCGGTCACGCCGAGCACCTCCGCGATCGTCGTCCACATCGCCTCGGTCGACGTCACCGACTCCAGCGGCACGAAGTACACGCCGTCCGTGAAACCATTACCCAGCAACGCTGCGAGAGCGATCACCAGGCGTGTCTTGCCGCTGCCGCCCGGACCGGTCAGCGTCAGCAGGCGGACGCCGTGGTCCGCCACCAGGTCGTGCAGCTCCTTCAGCTCTCCGTCGCGACCGACCAGGGACGTCAACGCGACCGGCAGGTTCGTCCCGGCCCCCAGGGTCCGCAACGGCGGGAAGCCGCTCGGCAGGTCCCGGGCGGCGAGCTGGTAGAGGTGCTCGGCGCCGGGCACGTCCTTGAGCCGGTGCACCCCCAGGTCGACGAAGGACAGGCCGTCGAGGCCCTGGTGACCGGCGATGCGCTGCGTGGCCTCGGAGACGACCACCTGGCCTCCGTGGGCGCTGCCGGCGATGCGCGCCGCCCGGTGCACGTCCATGCCGACGTAGCCGTCCTCGTGCGGCGCGGGCTCGCCGGTGTGCAGGCCCATCCGCACCCCGACGGTGACGCCGTCCGGCCAGTCGGCCTGCGCCAGCGCCCGCTGGGACTCGGCGGTCGCGCCGACGGCGTCGGTCACGGAGTCGAACACGACGAAGAAGCTGTCCCCCTCGGTACCCATCTCGCGCCCGCGCCACGTCGCGAACGCGCTGCGCAGGACCGAGCGCTGGGTGGCCAGGACCTCGATGTAACGCTCTCCCAGGCGGTTCAGCAGGTTCGTCGACCCCTCGATGTCCGTGAAGAGCATCGTGACCGTCTGCATCAGGCGGTTCCGTCCTCACGCCGGTGCGTCTCGGCCAGAGTGCGCAGCCTGTCCAGGTCGATCGCGTCGGCGCGCGCGACGGCGAGGCGGGCCGGCGTGGAGGCCACGAGCGTCGAGGTGCGCCGGCCACCCTCGATGAGCGCGCGTTCGCCGAGGACTGCGCCCGGCCCCACCTCCGCGACCGTCTCGCCGGCAACATCCACTCGCAGCACGCCGTCGAGGAGCAGGAAGAGCTCGTCGCCGATCTCTCCCTCGCGGGTGACCACCGTCCCCGCCGGCACCCGCCGGACCTCCGGCGTCCGCCCCCCGCGCATGATCTCGGCCGCCATCTGCCGCTCGAGCTCGCTCTCGGCGGCGACGACGAGGGCCGCCGAGTCGGCGTCCCCCCAAGGGGTCCGCGCCCCGAACGAGTGGGCCACCCAGGTGCTCTGGTCGGTGACGCCGCTCTTGAGGGCCAGGGCGCCGTCAGGTCCGTAGACCCAGTGCCGCGGGAAGGCACTGGCCCCCGCAAGGGCGACCTCGGCGCGGCCGTCGACGTGCAGGGTGAGGGTCACCGTCGTCCAGACGATCGGGGCCTGCCACTGCACGAACGGCGCGTGCGGCACCGGGCGCGGCAGCGGCAGACCGGTGCGGCAGCCGACGGTCTGGGTGAAGGACATGCGATCGGCGGCGGCACCCGGGGCGCTCTGGATGACCGGCATCGAGTACCCGCGGAAGGTCGCGCCCAGCCGGGCCAGTCGCACCGTGGTGGAGCCAGTCACCAGTCCCGACTCCTCGGACCAGCCGGACGACGTCACGCCACCGTCGTCCACCTCGATCCAGGCGCTGACCACGTTGGCGAACCGCAGCCGGTCCTCGGCGCGCAGGCCGTGGACGTCGCGTGGGGTGACGCGGTCCGGCGGCGGGTCGTCGTAGTGCGTCACGCCGACGTCGAAGCCGCCACGCAGCAATCCGGACACGGACTCGGACGGGATCCAGGACACCGACACCGCAGCAGACCCGATACGCACAAGTCCCTCCCCGAGTAGCCCGCACTCGGAAGCAGCATAAGGACGCAATCGCGTCCGGGGCGAGGAGTTCGCGCCTATCGTGTGCCGACGACGAACGAGAGGACGTGAGGGCAGTGCAGGTGACCTTCGACTCGGACGAGCCCATCGAGCGCGTGATTGAGGTGCTGAAGGCGCTCTACGGCGTCGACATCCACGTCCAGCACCCGACCGGAAAGATGAAGCACGACTAGCCGCACCAGCTGCTGCCCCTGTTGGCGGGGGATCGCCTGTTATCGGCACTGCTTTGACGATGCGTTGACGGCGCTGGGCCACGCTCCCGCTTCTACCTGAGAAAGCTTGCCCGATGTCTCAGGAAGCGTTTCTCGAGGCGGTGCGCATGGGCGTCCAGCGGTCCAGGTCCACGGTGCCAGGCCACGTCGAGCCTGACCCACCTCGTCGGCGTGTCGTCGCACGATCGGTGCGACCGACCCCGGACAAGCAGCAGTCCCGGCAGGGAGGTCTCCAGCGATGATGCGGTGGGTCGTAGGTTCGAGCCTGAGGTTCCGGCGCCTGGTCGTGGCCGTGGCGGCGGGCGTACTGATCGTCGGAATCGCCCAGGCCGCCCAAACGCCGCGGGACGTGCTGCCGGAGTTCGGCCCGCCCACCGTCGAGGTGCAGACCGAGGCGCTGGGGCTGTCGGCCGAAGAGGTCGAGCAGCTGATCACCGTCCCGCTCGAGCAGGACCTCCTGGTCGGTGTCGCCTTCCTGGAGGAGATCGAGTCGGTGTCCCTCCCCGGACTCTCCTCGGTCGTGATGACCTTCGAGGAGGGGACCGACCTGCTCGAGGCGCGGCAGGTCGTCCAGGAGCGGCTGACGCAGGCGGCCGGCATCGCGGGGCTGCCGGCGGTGGCCAAGCTGCCGCAGATGATCCAGCCCCTGTCGTCGCAGAGCCGGGTCTCGATGATCAAGCTGTCGTCCGCCGAGCTGACGCCGATCGAGGTGTCCGTGCTGTCCCGCTGGGTCATCGCCCCGCGGCTGATGGGGGTGCAAGGCGTCGCCAACGTGGCGATCTGGGGCAACCGGGACCTGCAGCTGCAGGTGCAGGTCGACCCGGAGCGGCTGCAGGCGAACGGAGTCACGCTGGCGCAGGTCGTGAGCACCGCCGGCAACGCGCTCGAGGTCTCACCGCTCTCGTTCCTCGAGGCCTCCACGCCGGGGACCGGCGGGTTCCTCGACACGCCCAACCAGCGGCTCAACATCTTCCACGAGCAGGCGATCACGACGGCGGACGAGCTCGCGCAGGTCCCGCTCGAGGGGCCGGACGGCGGGGCGGTGACCAGCGGCGCGACGCCGGTCACGCTTGGCGACGTGACGCAGGTGGTCGAGGACCACCAGCCGCTGATCGGCGACGCCGTCTGCTCCGGCGACGACGACTGCCTTCTGCTGGTCGTCGAGAAGTTCCCCGGCGCCAACACGGTCGAGGTCACCCAGA
Organism: Actinomycetales bacterium; assembly: GCA_035646835.1. Classification (GTDB taxonomy): domain Bacteria; phylum Actinomycetota; class Actinomycetes; order Actinomycetales; family DASROP01; genus DASROP01. The sequence goes on from DASROP010000196.1 coordinate 5,330, forward strand.
ACGTCGAGGAGGCGCTGGAGGCGCTGAGGCCGGGCCTGGCCGACATGCAGATGGACTCCTCGATCTACCGACCCGCGTCGTTCGTCGACTCGGCGTTCGGCTCGCTCGCCTGGGCGTTGCTGATCGGCGGGCTGCTCCTGCTGCTCGTGATCGGCGCCTGCTTCTGGGACTGGCGCAGGTCGCTGATCAGCGTCGCGGCGATCGCCATGTCGCTCGCGGCCGCGATGCTGGTGCTCTTCCTCCGCGGCATCACGATCAACCTGATGGTGGCCGCGGGGCTCGTGCTCGGCCTGACGGCCGTGATCCCGGACGCCGTCACGGACGTGCACGGTCTCGCCCGCCGGCTGCGGGCGCACCCGCCTGCCGTCCCGCACCAGGGCGCCACCGGCGCTGGTCACGCCCCGCTGTCGGGGGCGGAGCAGGCGGAACAGCGCGAGGCCGTGCGGGCCCGGGCGTGGCGGACCGTTCTGACCGTGTCCGCGCAGACCCGTCGCTCCGTCGCCTACGGAGTGCTGATCGTGGCGGCGGCGACGCTGCCCGTGTTCGTGCTGCGGGGTGATGGCGAGGCCTTCCTACCGCCGATCGCCCTCTCGTACCTGCTGGCCGTCGCCGTCTCGATGGTCGTGGCCTTCACCGTGACACCCGTGCTCGCCCTGATGCTGCTGTCGAACCACCACCCCCACCGCCAGGACTCCCCCGTGACTCAGCGGATGCGCAGCGGTTACGGGCGAGTCGCGTCAAGTCTGGTGTCCCGGACCGGAGCCGCCGTCGTCGTCTGCGCCGTCGTCGCCCTGCTCGGAATCGCGGCGGTGCCGTTCCTGGACATGTCCTTGCGGCCGTCGCTGAAGGAACGGGACGTCCTGGTCCACGTCGAGACGGCCCCGGGCACGTCTCTCACGAGGATGATCGAGGTCACGGAGCAGCTGGTCTCCGAGCTCGGGTCCGTGCCGGGCGTCATCAGCGTGGGGGGCCATGTCGGACGCGCCGTGCTGTCGGACGAGGTCGTGGACGTCAACTCCGGCGAGATCTGGGTTCGGGTCGACGAGGCCGCCGACTACGACGCGACGCTCGGAGCCATCGACGAGGCCCTCGACGGCGTCGCCGACGTCTCGACCGACGTCCTGACGTACTCGGAGGAGCGGGTCACCGAGGTCCTCGCGGATTCCGACGACGACGTCGTCGTGCGCATCTACGGCGAGAACCCGGAGGTCCTGAGCGACAAGGCGGACGAGGTGCAGGCCCTGGTTGCCGGAGTGGACGGCGTGACCGGCGCCGACGTCGAGAGAGCGCCCGTCCAGGACACCATGGTGGTCGAGGTCGACATCGAGCGCGCCCAGGCGTTCGGGGTCAAGCCGGGGGACGTCCGCCGCGCCGCGGCCAGCCTGCTCGGCGGGATCACGGTCGGCAACCTGTTCCAGGAGCAGAAGGTCTTCGACGTGGTCGTGTGGGGTGCCCCGCAGATCCGCGAGAGCCAGGCCGACGTCGAACAGCTCCTGATCGACACCCCGGGCGGCGGCCACGTCCGCCTCGGCGACGTCGCCGAGGTGCGCAACGCCCCGACGCCGACGGTGATCCGTCACGAGTCCGTCTCCACCTATCTCGACGTGACCGCCGACGTGACCGGTCGCGACGTCGGTGCCGTGATGGGGGAGATCGAGGGCGTCGTCCAGCAGGTGGAGTTTCCGCTGGAGCACCACGCAGAGGTGCTCGGTGGCTTCGCACAGGCCCAGGCCGACCGGGACCAGCTGGTCGCGATGACAGCGGCTGCCGCGATCGCCATCCTCCTGCTGCTTCAGGCGGCGTTCAGGAGCTGGCGCCTGGCCGTGCTGGCGTTCGTGCTGCTGCCGGTCACGCTCGCCGGGGGAGCGGTCGCGGCGCTGCTGGCCGGCGGGACCCTGACGCTCGGTTCGATCGCCGGCCTCCTCGCGGTGCTCGGGATCGCCGCGCGGGGTCTCGTCCTCCTGATCCAGCAGTACCAGCGCCTCGTCGAGAAGGAGGGCGTCGCGTTCGGACCCGATCTCGTCGTCCGCGGAACCTGGGACTGCGTCGCACCGATCCTGATCGCCGCGCTGGCGACCGCGGTCGCCCTGGCCCCGATGGCCGTGATGGGAGGGGTTCCCGGGCTGGAGATCGTGCAGCCGATGGCGGTCGTCGTCCTCGGTGGCCTGGTCACCGCCACGCTCGTCAACTTGTTCGTGGTCCCGGTGCTCTACCTGCGCTTCGGGTTCGTGTCGGATCCCGACGCGTGGGCCGACGAGCTGCTGGCCCCCGCGCCCGAGCTGTACCCGGTCCGGGGCTAGGGGGAGCAGTGATGCGACGGATCTCCCTCGGGGTAGCGGCGACCGCGCTCGTCCCCGCGCTGCTGGTCACGTCCTGCGGCGGGGCGGTGGAGGCGGCACACGTGGTCGAGAACCCTCCGTCCAGCCTCGAGACGATCGAGGGAGGTGACCTCGTCCGCGTCATCCTCACCGAGCGGGCCGCTGAGCGGATCGACCTCCAGACGACGTCGGTGGGGCGGGCACCGGGCGGCCTCGTGGTCCCGTCGACGGCCGTGTTCGTCGACACCGAAGGCGTCTGGTGGGTGTACACGAGGCCCGAGCCGCTGGTCTTCGTCCGGCACGAGATCGGCCTCGTGACCCAGGACGGCGGCCACGCCTTCCTCTCCAGCGGTCCGCCGGTGGGGACCGATGTCGTCACGGTCGGGGTGGCCGAGCTGTCCGGCGCCGAAGCCGACATCAGCCACTGACATGACAGAGAAGCCGTGACGTGACGGGGAAGAGGGTCTGGCCATGATGCGGTGGATCGTCGGATCGAGCCTGAAGTTCCGGTTCATCGTCGTCGCCGTTGCCGCGGCCACGATGTTCTTCGGGGTCCAGCAGGCCAACGACGCGGCGCTCGACGTCTTCCCGGAGTTCGCGCCGCCCAAGGTCGAGGTCCACACGATCGCCATCGGCCTCGCCCCGACCGAGGTCGAGCAGCTCATCACGGTCCCGCTGGAGCAGGCGCTCAACGGGGTTCCCGGCGTCAACACGATCCGCTCCAGGTCGGTCGAGCAGCTGTCGCAGATCGTGCTGCTCTTCGACCAGGGAACCGACCTGCTGGAGGCGCGGCAGCTCGTGGGGGAGCGGATCGCCTCGGTGACGCCGACCTTGCCGACCTGGGCCGCCCCACCCGTGATGCTCCAGCCGTTGTCGGCCACCAGCCGGGTGCTGAAGATCGGGCTGACCGCGACCGACCCCGAGCTGGACCTGATGGACCTGTCGATGACGGCCTACTGGAAGATCCGGTCGCGGCTGCTGCGGGTTCCCGGCGTGGCCAACATCCCCATCTGGGGCGAGCGTCTGGAGATGCTGCAGGTTCAGGCCGATCCCGAGCGGCTGGCAGAGCAGAACGTGACCCTCGACCAGGTCCTGAACGTGACCGCCGACACCCTGGACGCCGGCCTGGTCCAGTACTCCGCAGGGCACTTCATCGGGCGTGGCGGGTTCGTCGAAGGAGCCACCGAGCGGGTCGGGATCCAGCACGTGCAGGCGGTCGTGCAGCCCAGCGACCTGGCCAACGTGCCGATCACCACGGCCGACGGCCGGCAGATCCACCTGAGCGACGTGGCCGACCTCGAGCGGGATCACCAGCCGCTGATCGGCGACGCCGTCATCAACGACGGCGACGGCCTGATGCTGATCGTCGAGAAGCTGCCCTGGGCCAACACGATGGACGTCACCCAGGGGATCGAGGCGGCGCTCGCCGAGATGGAGCCCGGACTCCAGGGAATTGCCGTCGACTCCGCGATCTTCCGGCCCGCGACGTTCATCGAGGACTCGATCAACAACCTGTCGCGGGCGATGATCTTCGGCGCGTTGCTGATGATCTTCCTGCTCGCGCTCTTCCTGTACTCGTGGCGGACCGCGCTGATCAGCGTCATCGCGATCCCGCTGTCACTCCTCATCGCCGTCATCGTCCTGGACGCGCGCGGAGCCACGATCAACACGATGATCCTCGCCGGGTTCGTGATAGCCCTGGGAGACATCGTCGACGACGCGATCGTCGACATCGAGAACGTCGTCAGACGGCTGCGACAGCATCGCGCCGAGGGCGGCACCCGGTCGACCGCCAAGGTGATCCTGGACGCGTCGATGGAAGTGCGGGCAGCCATCGTCTACGCGACACTGATCGAAGTCGTGGCCATCCTCCCGATCTTCATGCTCGGTGGTCTCTCCGGGTCGTTCTTCCAGCCGCTGGCGCTGGCTTATGCGATCGCGCTCCTCGCGTCCATGGTGGTGGCGCTGACCGTCACGCCGGCGCTCAGCCTGATCTTCTTCCGGAGCCCCAAGTCGTTGGAGCACCGGGAGTCTCCGATCGTCCCGCCCATGAAGCGCGCCTACGAGCGGTGGCTGGCCGGCATCGTGGCACGGCCCCGGCGCGCCTACGCCGCGGTCGGCGTGGTCACGGTGATGGGTATCGCGGTGCTGCCGGTGCTCGGGCAGTCCCTCCTCCCGGACTTCAAGGAGCGGGACTTCCTGATGCACTGGCTGGCCAAGCCCGACACCTCGCTGCAGGAGGAGGTCAGGACCACCAAGGCGGTCAATGCCGAGCTGCTGGAGATCCCCGGCGTCCAGAATGCGGGGTCGCACATCGGGAACGCGCTGATGGGCGATGAGCCCCACGGTGTCTGGTTCGGGGAGAACTGGGTCAGCATCGACCGGTCGGTGGACTACGACGAGACGTTCGCCGCCGTCCAGGAGACCGTGGACGGCTACCCAGGGATCTTCCGGGACGTGCAGACGTACCTGAAGGAGCGGATCAGGGAGGTCCTGACGGGATCCAGCGAACCCATCACCATCCGTATCTCCGGGCAGGACCTGGATCTCCTCCGGGAGAAGGCCGAGGAGATCAACGCGCTGGTCGGCGAGGTCCCGGGCGTCACCGAGAACTCCGTGGAGTTTCAGGACAACATCCCGCAGCTGAAGGTCGAGGTCGACCTCGACGCGGCCAAGCAGTACGGCGTCAAGCCCGGGGACGTCCGGCGGGCGGCGTCGAGGCTGGTCGCCGGCGAGGAGGCCGGAGACCTCTACGTCGGCGGTCAGGCCCACGACGTCCAGCTCTGGAGCCCGCCGGAGGACCGCGACAGCGTGAGCGACCTGCGGACCCTGATGATCGACACCCCGGTGAGCGGTCAGGTGGCCTTGGCGGACGTCGCCGACATCACCATCGAGGCCGTCCCGAACGTCATTCACCACGAGGGGTTGTTCCGCAGCATCGACGTGGGCGCCAACCTCGACGGGAGCCGCGACCTGGGCTCGGTGGTGGGTGACATCGAGCAGGCGATCGCCGGCGTGGAGATGCCCCTGGAGTTCCGGGCGGAGATGCTCGGGGAGTACCAGGAGCGTCAGGCCGCCCAGAACCAGCTGCTGCTGTTCTCCGGCGGTGCGGCGATCCTGATCCTGCTGCTGCTGCAGGCCTCGTTCCGGAGCTGGCGG
>DASROP010000197.1:0-11623 GCA_035646835.1 Actinomycetales bacterium
CCTGGTGGCCTCCGGACTCCCCGCGGCGCACCCGGGATGAGCGGCCCCGAGGACCACCTCGCCGACCTGCTCCGGGCCGGCCTGGACGACGATCCCGTGGACGCCGCGTCCCTGCTGGTCGGGGCTCGGCACGGCGCCCGGCGGATCAGACGCCGCCGCCGGGCGCTCTCGTCCGCGGCCGTCGCCGTGCTGGTCGTGGCCGCGGTGCCGCTCGCCACCGGGCTCGTGCCGTCCCGCCAGGCGCAGGTCCCCGCGAGTGACCGGGGCACCGGGCCCACACCGTCCGGTCCGCCGACCGCCGTCCTGGTCGAGCCGTCGCCGTCGGCGTCGGCCCCGCCCGCCCTCGAGACCGCACCCGACGGCTCGGTGTCGGTGCCGACGGAGGCGATGCTCGGCCCCGAGGACCTCCCGTCCGGGTTCGGGGACGTCGACGACGGCGGCCCGCGCCGCGACGTCAGCTCGCTGACGACGACGATCTGCAGCGATCCCGTCGTGCCGGGCGACGACCAGGCCGCCGGCGGGCGGCAGCTGTTCTACCCGGGCACGTCGCCCGAAGGCATCGCGACCACCGTGCGGCTGTTCGAGGCCGACGGGGCCACGGCGCAGATGGCCTACCTCGCCGGGGCGTTCGAGCGATGCCGCGACGAGACGCGGAACTGGGTGCTCCAGCCCACCGGCTCCCTGCCCGGTGACGACGCCGTGCTGGCCCTGGTCGAGGACTTCACCGAACCGGGAGTCACCCACGTGGTCGGCGGCCTGCGTGTCGGCGGCGTGATCGTGGGCGTCTCGCTGACCACCAGGGCCGGTGCGGAGGACGCGGCGGCCACCGAGCGCGACCTGCTGGGCCGTGCCCACGAGCTGCTCGTCGCCTCCGGGCTGCCTGATACCTACCCGGGCTGAGCGGCACACTGGGTCGGTGCCGCGCAGCAACCGACCCCGCCGCCACGGCCGGACGGCGCCGCGCGACGCGGGTGCCCCGCTCGATCTCGACCGCGCGTTCGGCGGTGCCCCGCGCACCGAGTCGGGTCCGGACGGCGACTGGTACGTGCGCTCGGTTGCCGGTGCCTCGTCACCCAAGGCCTACCGCTGCCCGGGGTGCGACCAGGAGATCCCCGCCGGGGTCGCGCACGTGGTCGCGTGGCCGGCGTCCGGCCTGACCGGGGAGCAGGCGGCGCTGTCGGACCGCCGCCACTGGCACCGCGCCTGCTGGCAGGCCCGCGCCCGTCGCCGCCCGCGGTGACCGCTTCACAGCCGGACGCGCCGGACGGCGACGACGGCGGCCACCGGCACCGGGCCGTGGACGTGCGGGAACACGCCCTCCGGCGTCCGTTCCCATCTCACCGGTGACCCGGCGGCCTCCAGCACCAGCAGCACGAGCGGCTCGGCGACCTCTGCGTAGAACCGTTGTGCCACACCGGGTAGCTGGTCGGCGGTCGCCGCGTGCACGAAGCCGACCTCGGCCAGGGTCAACCCCCGGGTCGAGATCTCGTACGCACCGGCGTCGCGGGCGGACTCCCAGTCGGAGGCCAGGGCCAGGTGGAGGATGCGCACCCGCCGATCCTGCCTCGGTAGCCTCACCGGCGTGAGCGAGGGAGTGCAGATCAGGGCGTCGACGGTGCTGCCGGCCCGGCGCGAGGACGTCGAGCTGCACACCGCCGACGGACTCACCCTCGTCGGCGAGCTGGCGCTGCCCGCCGAGCGTGACCCGGTGGCGACCCTGATCACGTTGCACCCGCTGCCGACCCACGGCGGCTTCATGGACAGCCACGTGTACCGCAAGGCGGCCTGGCGCCTGCCGGCGCTCGCCGACCTCGCGGTGCTGCGGTTCAACCTGCGCGGGGTCAGCAGCCCGCGCGGCACGAGCGAGGGCACCTTCGACAACGCCGAGGGGGAGCGCTTCGACGTGGCGGCCGCGATCGAGCTGGCCGAGTTCCGCGACCTGCCCCGCCGGTGGCTGGTGGGCTGGTCGTTCGGCACCGACCTGGTGCTGATGCACGGCTGCGACCCCTCGGTCGAGGGGGCCGTGCTGCTCTCGCCGCCGCTGCGCTTCTCGACCGCCGAGCACCTCGCGACCTGGGACGCCTCCGGCAAGCCCGTCGTCGCCCTGGTGCCCGAGCTCGACGACTACCTGCGCCCGGCCGAGGCCAAGGAGCGGTTCGCGGCGATCTCCCAGGCCGAGGTGATCGGGGCGGACGGCGTCAAGCACCTGTGGGTGGGGGAGGCCGCGGTCCGTCGCGCCCTCGACGAGATCGTGCGGGTCGTCGTCCCCGAGCGCGGCGGCGAGCCGCTGCCGACGACGTGGGACGGGCCGTACGAGGTCGCCGACGACCTGCGCGGCCACCGAGCGGGCTAGCTCGGGTCGGCACCCAGGCTTTCGATCCGCGCGGCGATGCCGTCGAGGATCCGGTCGAGGCCGTACCGGAAGTCGGCGTCGAGGTCGTCGTCCGGACTCCCGTCGAAGGCGCCGGCGGCCATCGTCCTGGTCAGGGCCGGGTAGCCCTCAGCGTCGACGAGCCCGTCCAGCATCTGCGTGAACGTCGGCAGCTCGTGCCCGGGAGCGGCGTCCATCGCGGCCTGGGTACCGCGCCTGACCTCCTCCGCCAGCCGCGTCTGGCCGAGGACGTACACCGTGACGAGCAGGATCGCGTTCAGCCTCTCCCCCTCGTCCAGCGGCGTGGACTCCAGTGTCTGGAGGGCGCGGTCCAGCCAGGCCAGCTGACGCGGCCCCATCGGTGGTCCGGTGATCGGCAGCTGGAGCATCCAGGGGTGCCGGTGCAGCGTCGCCCGGTCCTCCCACGACCACCGCTCGAGCCGGGACCGCCAGTCGTCGCCGGTGGGCAGGTCCGGCGGGTCCCCCCCGGCGGCGTCCCACATCATCAGCAGCAGCTCGTCCTTGCTGGCGACGTACCGGTACAGCGACATCGTGGTGAACCCGAGACGTTCGGCGACCCGGGCCATGGACACTGCCGGGAGCCCCTCGGCGTCCGCGAGCTCGATGGCCGCCGCGACGATGCGCGCCAGGCTGAGACCCGGCCTGCCACCGCCGCGACGGCGACTCTCGCGGAGCCCCCACAGCAGCGCGATCGTCGGTGGAAGGTCGCCGCCGGGTTCGGCCGCGGTGCGGTCTGTCGACATGCCGTCCTTCCTCCGGGAGGCGTCATCCTAGGGCCTTCTCCCGGTGACGTGTATGTGCTACACATCTAGTATGCGAGATACACGGAAGAAGGTGGAGGCGCATGCACTCCACAAGTCCTATGGGTCGACGACCGTTCTGGACGGGCTCGACCTCGCCATCGACCGGGGCACCGTGTTCGCCCTGCTGGGCTCGAACGGTGCGGGGAAGACGACGACCGTCCGCATCCTGTCGACGCTGACCAGCCCGGACGGCGGCAGGGCGACGGTCGCCGGGCACGACGTCGTCCGAGAGTCTCGCGCAGTGAGGGCGGCGATCAGCGTCACCGGGCAGAACGCCGCGGTCGACGAGCTGCTGACCGCCGAGGAGAACCTGCGGATGGTCGGCCGGCTCTGGCGGCTGGGGGCGGCGGGGGCCTGGCGACGCGCCGACGAGCTGATCGAGCGGTTCGACCTGGCCGACGTCCGGTCCCGCCGGGTCAGGACCTTCTCCGGAGGCATGCGCCGCAAAGTGGACCTGGCCATGAGCCTGGTCGGCGACCCCCAGGTGCTCTTCCTCGACGAGCCGACCACCGGGCTGGACCCGCGCAGCCGCCAGTCGGTGTGGTCGGTGATCTCCGACCTGGTGGCGGACGACGTGACCGTCGTCCTGACGACGCAGTACCTGGAGGAGGCGGAGCGCCTCGCGGACCGGGTAGCGGTGATGGACGGCGGTCGCGTGATCGCCGAGGGAACCGTCGATGCCCTCAAGCGACAGGTCGGCACCGAGCAGGTCGAGCTGGTCCTGGCATCGTCGGCGGACCTCGACCGCGCCGCACGAGCACTCGACGTCGCGGCCAACCTCACCGAGGGCGGCCACCTGAGCGTGGCCAGCGACGGCACCGCCGCGCACGTCCGGCACCTGCTGAACACGCTCGAGCGGCACGGGGTCGACGTGGCGACGATCCGGCTGCACCGCCCCAGCCTGGACGACGTGTTCCTGACCCTGACCGGGTCCTCGACCGGTTCGTCGACGGTCGACCGGGCGGAGGAGGTGGCCTGATGCGTGACGCACTCGAGCCTGGATGGGTCGTCAGTGACTCGCTGACCATGATCGGGCGCAGCCTGCGCCTCAGCATCCGCAACCTGGACGCGCTGATCACGGCCGTCGTCCTGCCGGTGATGCTGATGCTGCTGTTCGTGTACGTGTTCGGAGGCGCCATCGACACCGGCACCGAGTACGTGAACTACGTCGTCCCGGGAATCGTCCTGCTCTGCACCGGCTTCGGGTCGGCGACCACCGCCGTCAGCGTCGCCGCCGATGTCGAGGAGGGCATCGTCGACCGGTTCCGTTCGATGGCGATCTCGCGCTCGGCGGTGCTGACCGGACACGTGGTGGCCAGTGTCGTACGCAACGCCTTCTCCACCTTGGTGGTGGTGCTCGTCGCCGTGGCGGTGGGGTTCCGCCCCGACGCGGGTCTCCTGCCATGGCTCGGGGCGGTCGGTGTCCTCCTCCTGTGGGTGCTCGCCATCACGTGGGTCTCGGTGTGCTTCGGCCTGCTGGCCGGCAGCGCGGAGGCGGCGAACGGCATGACGTTCACGGTGCTGTTCCTGCCGTACGTCTCCAGCGCCTTCGTCCCGGTCGAGACGATGCCCTCCTGGATGCGCCCGGTCGCGGAGCACCAGCCCATCACGCCGGTGATCGAGACGGTGCGCGGCTTCCTGCTCGGCACGCCGACCGGCACCACCGCGTGGCTGGCTCTGGCCTGGACGGTCGGGCTGTTGGTGATCGCCTTCGTCGCGGCCACCGTGCTCTTCGGCCGTCGGACGGCGGGCTGACGCAGGTCCGGGCTACGGCAGGGAGGTCACGCCCGGTCCTGGCGGGGCATCACGACCTGCTGGACGACGAGCAGGACGCCGGCGGCGAGAGGGATCGCGATCAGGGCGCCGAGAATGCCGAGCAGGCTGCCGCCGGCGAGCGCGGCGACGATCGCGACGGCCCCTGGCACCGCCACGGTGCGCTGCATGATCCGCGGGACGATGACGTAGTTCTCGAACTGCTGGTAGGCCACGTAGTACACGGCCATGATCACGGCGGCGGTGACCGAGTCGAAGAGCGCGACGATGACGACGATCACCGCACCGATCGTCGCGCCGACGAGCGGGATCAGGCCGAAGACACCGACGACCACCGCCAGCACGAGGGCGTACGGGATGCCGACGATCAGCATCACGATGTAGCTCAGGAGGGCGTTGATGAACGCGACGGTGATCTGGCCGATCACGTAGCCGCCGATCCGCCGGCTGATCTCGTCGCCGAGAAGCTGTACCCGCTGCCGCCGGGTGCGGGGCACGAGCCGGTAGGCGGCGGCCTTCGTGCTCGGCAGGGAGGCGAGGAAGTACAGGGTCAGGACGAGGACCGTGAAGACGCTGAAGAAGCCAGACAGGACGGCGGCCCCGGCGCCGAGGACGCCGCCGAAGATCGCGGTGACCGTGTCGCCGCTCGTCAGCCGCGACTCGACCTCGTTGGTGACGCGGCTGACCACGTCGAAGCGGGCGTCGAGGTCCATGAACCACCGGGACTGCCGCAGGTCCTCGATGGCTTCGGGGACCTGGCCGACCAGGTCGGTCGACTGGCTCACGATGATCGGCACGATCGCGGAGAAGAACGCGCCCACGAGGACGATCACGACGGCGAAGACCGAGGCGATGGCCGCGGGACGCGGCAGGCCGCGCTTCTGCAGCCACTCGACCATCGGCTCGAGGCCCAGCGCCAGGAACAGCGAGACGACCAGCAGGGTGATCACCTGGGACAGCTGGCCCATCACCTCGGCCAGTGCGATGGCGACCAGCACGCCGAAGGCTCCGAAGAAGCCCAGGTAGAAGGGGTGGTTGCGGTTGAGCTCCCGGCCTGGTGCGCCGTACCGCTCGCTGTCGCCGGAGTGCTCGCCCGCCGTCCGCGCCACCCCCTCGGCGGCGTGCGCGGCGGCATCTGCGACGTCGTCCGCCGCGCGCGAGGCGGCGTCCGCCGTCGTCGGGGCCGCGGCCAGGAGCTCGTCCAGGGTGGGGACGCCGAGCCCCGGATGCGTACGGCTGCGGATGCGGGGCCGGCCGTCCCGCGGCACGTTGCCCCGGAAGCGGGCAGGCAGCCGCCGCCGCCACCACGGCTGGGTGGTGGGGGCCTCCTGCTCGCCGGCGTCGCTCACGGCTGGCAAGCCTAGGTCGTCAGGCGTCGCGGAAGCGGTCGATCGCCTCGGCGTGGCGGGCGCGCATGGCCTGGTCGCGGACGCCGAGACCCTCCTCGGGCGCCAGGGTGAGCACGCCGACCTTGCCCTGGTGGGTGTTGCGGTGGACGTCGCGGGCGGCCTGGCCGACGTCGTCCATCGCGTAGGCCTTCGACAGCGTCGGGTGGATCAGGCCGCGCCGGATCAGGTCGTTGGCCTCCCACGCCTCGCGGTAGTTGGCGAAGTGCGAGCCCTGGATCCGCTTGAGGTTCATCCAGAGGTACCGGTTGTCGAACTCGTGGAGGAACCCGGAGGTGGACGCGCACGTCACGATCGTGCCGCCCTTGCGGGCCGCGAAGACGCTGGCGCCGAACGTCTCCCGCCCCGGGTGCTCGAAGACGATGTCGACGTCGTGACCACCGGTGAGCTCCCGGATGCGGGCACCGAGGCGGCGCCACTCCTTCGGGTCCTGTGTGTTCTCGTCCTTCCAGAACGCGAAGCCATCGGCCGCGCGGTCGATCACGAGCTCGGCGCCCATCGACCGGCAGATGTCGGCCTTCTCCGGGCTGGAGACGACGCATACCGGCGTCGCCCCGGCGGCCAGCGCCATCTGCGTCGCGTACGAGCCGAGGCCCCCGGAGGCCCCCCAGATCAGCACCCGGTCGCCGAGCTTGAGGCCCGCGCCGTTCTTCGAGATCAGCTGCCGGTAGGCGGTGGAGTTCACCAGCCCCGGGACGGCCGCCTCCTCCCACGTCAGGTGCGCCGGCTTGGGCATCAGCTGGTTCGACTTCACCAGGGCCAGGTGGGCCAGGCCGCCGAAGTTGGTCTCGAAGCCCCAGATCCGCTGCTCCGGGTCGAGCATCGTGTCGTTGTGGCCGTCGGGGGCCTCGAGCTCGACCGACAGGCAGTGGGCGACCACCTCTTGCCCTGGCTGCCAGGCGTGCACCCCGGGGCCGGTCCGCAGCACGACGCCGGCCAGGTCCGAGCCGACCACGTGATAGGGCAGGTCGTGCCGGCTCGCCAGGTCGGAGGTCCGGCCGTACCGCTCCAGGAAGCCGAAGGTCGACATCGGCTCGAAGATCGACGTCCAGACGGTGTTGTAGTTGATGGCGCTTGCCATCACGGCGACGAGGGCCTCGCCGGGGCCGAGCTCGGGGGTCGCGACGTCCTCGACGTGCAGGCTCCGGCGCGGGTCCTTCTCCTTGCTGTCCATCCCCTCGAACATGTCGGCCTCGTCGGCGTGCACGGTGACCGCGCGGTAGCTCTCGGGGACGTCGAGCGCGAGCGCGGTGTCGGCGTCCAGCGGCGCGGGGCCGGAGGCGAGGATGGCGTCGAGGATCTGCTGCACGGCGGTCAACCTACTGCCGGGTAGCTATTTCGCGGCAGCCCCGGCTCCCGTGACCCTGCTCACGCGTCCGCGGCGGGCTCCACCAGCTCCACCAGCACGCCGCCGGCGTCCTTGGGGTGCACGAAGTTGACCCTGCTGTTCGACGTCCCGCGCTTCGGTGAGTCGTAGAGCAACCGCATCCCGCGGTCGCGGAGCACCGCCGAGACGGCCTCGATGTCGTCGACGCGGTAGGCGACCTGCTGGACGCCGGGGCCCTTGCGGTCGAGGAACGCCGCGATCGTCGACTCCGGCGTCAGCGGGGCGAGCAGCTGCACGCACGAGCCTCCGCCGGCGTCCATCATCGCCTCGCGCACGCTCTGCTCGACGTTGGTCTCGGTGTGCAGCAACGCCATCCCGAACGTGTCGCGGTAGAAGGCGATCGCCTCGTCGAGGTCGGGCACCGCGACGCCGACGTGGTCGATCGCGGTGAACAGCGGCTCGCTCATGGCCACCGAGCGTAGGCCCCTTGCTCCCTCCGCCGCCGTTTGCTCCCGGCAGCAACACTCGCGCGGCTCGGTAGTGGCGGTGGTGGTGGCAAAGGGCGGGGAGAGGAGAAAGGCGGGGCTGGGTAGTGTGGGATTGATCCCGGAGCAGCAGGAGGACCCCATGACCAGCGTCATCGTCGCCGGCGCGCGCACCCCGATGGGGCGCCTGCTCGGCTCGCTCAAGGACTTCTCCGCCGCCGACCTGGGCGGCGTCGCGATCAGGGGCGCGCTGGAGAAGGCAGGCGTCTCCCCGGACGCCGTCGACTACGTGATCATGGGCCAGGTGCTCACGGCGGGCGCCGGCCAGATCCCCTCGCGCCAGGCCGCGGTCAAGGCCGGCATCGGCATGGACGTGCCCGCCCTGACCATCAACAAGGTCTGCCTCTCGGGCCTCGACGCCATCGCCCTCGCGGACCAGCTGATCCGGGCGGGCGAGGTCGAGGTCGTGGTCGCCGGTGGGCAGGAGTCGATGACCCAGGCACCGCACCTGATGGAGAAGTCGCGCAGCGGCTACAAGTACGGCGACGTCACCGTGCGCGACCACATGGCCTACGACGGGCTCTGGGACGCGTTCACCGACCAGGCGATGGGTGGGCTCACCGAGGCCGCCAACTCCGGCGACCGCCAGTTCAGCCGCTCCGAGCAGGACGCGTTCAGCGCCCGCAGCCACCAGCGCGCGGCCGAGGCATGGAAGAACGGCCTGATGGACGACGAGGTCGTGTCCGTCGAGATCCCCCAGCGCAAGGGGGACCCGGTCGTCTTCGAGGACGACGAGGGCATCCGCGCCGACACCACCACCGAGTCGCTCGGTCGGCTGCGGCCGGCCTTCAGTAAGGACGGCACCATCACCGCCGGCTCGGCCTCCCAGATCTCGGACGGCGCCGCCGCGGTGGTCGTGATGAGCAAGGCGAAGGCCGAGGAGCTCGGGCTGACCTGGCTGGCGGAGATCGGCGCGCAGGGCATGGTGGCCGGACCCGACTCGAGCCTGCAGGACCAGCCCGCCAGTGCGATCCGCAAGGCCTGCGAGAAGGAGGGCATCACGCCCGCCGACCTCGACCTGGTCGAGATCAACGAGGCGTTCGCGGCCGTCGGCCTTGCCAGCACCAAGGCGCTGGGGATCGACCCGGAGAAGGTCAACGTCAACGGTGGCGCGATCGCGCTCGGGCACCCGATCGGCATGTCCGGCGCCCGCATCGCCCTGCACCTGGCCCTGGAGCTGCAGCGCCGCGGCGGCGGCACCGGAGCCGCCGCCCTGTGCGGTGGCGGAGGCCAGGGCGACGCCCTCGTCGTCCGGGTGCCGGCGCGGAGTTGAGCTCACCCCCCGACACCGACGACCTGGTGCGGCGGGCCCGTGAGGGCTCGCCGCGGGCGGTCGCGCGGCTGATCTCGCTGGTCGAGGACGCCGCGCCGTCCCTGCGCGAGGTGATGGCCGCGCTGGCCCCCCACACCGGCAACGCCTGGGTGCTCGGTCTCACCGGCTCGCCGGGCGTCGGCAAGTCGACGACGACGTCCGCGCTCGTGAAGGTGCTGCGTGGCAGGGACCTGCGCGTCGGCGTGCTGGCCGTCGACCCGTCGTCCCCCTTCTCCGGCGGGGCGCTGCTGGGTGACCGGATCAGGATGCAGGACCACGCGCTCGACCCCGAGGTCTACATCCGCTCGATGGCGACTCGGGGGCACCTCGGTGGGCTGTCGTGGGCGACCCCCCAGGCCCTGCGGGTGCTGGACGCGAGCGGCTGCGACGTCGTCATCGTCGAGACCGTGGGGGTCGGGCAGAGCGAGGTGGAGGTGGCCGGCGCGGCGGACACGACCGTGGTGCTGCTCGCACCCGGGATGGGCGACGGCATCCAGGCCGCCAAGGCCGGCATTCTCGAGATCGGTGACGTCTTCGTGGTCAACAAGGCCGACCGCGACGGCGCCGACGTCACCGCGCGCGACATCCGCAGCATGCTCTCGCTGGGCGAGAGGCGGGAGGCTGGTGACTGGCGGGCGCCGGTCGTGAAGTGCGTGGCCACCGCGGCCGAGGGCCTTGACGACGTGATGGAGGCCCTGGACAAGCACCGGTCGTGGCTCGGCGAGGAGGGCCGGCTCACCGAGCGCAGGCGTCGTCGCGCCGCCGCCGAGGTCGAGGCCATCGCCGTCACCGCGCTGCGGGAGCGGATGGGCGACGTGCGTGCTGGCCAGGGCCTGGACGAGCTCGCGGCCCGCGTGGTCTCGGGCGAGATCGACCCCTACACGGCCGCCGACCAGCTGGTGGACGCCGTCAGCTGAGCCGCGCTCGATAGCGTGGCGGGCATGATCGTCGCCTTCTCCGTCGCACCGTCCGGCACCGGCGAGTCCGTCAGCGACGCTGTGGCGGACGCCGTCCGGGTCGTCCGCGCGTCGGGGCTCCCGCACCGAACCGACGCGATGTTCACCACCATCGAGGGGGAGTGGGACGAGTGCATGGACGTCGTCCGCCGGGCCTGTGAGGCCGTTGGCCGGCACGGGCCCAGGGTCTCCCTGGTGCTCAAGGCCGACATCCGCCCCGGCCGGTCCGGTGAGATGCAGGGCAAGCTCGACCGGCTCGAGGCGGCGCTGGATGGCGACTGAGCCTCCGCCGATGAGTTTCCGTCGGCGCGGCGGTCCCTTCAGTGGGTCGGACGAGTAGCGTCACGGCTGGCTGGCCGTACGAAGGGAGCAGCGCATGGGTGGAACACGTGTCCTGGTCGGGACCCGCAAGGGGGCCTTCGTCCTGACCTCGGACGAGAGGCGCACGGACTGGGTTGTCGACGGCCCGCACTTTCGGGCTCTCCCGGCATGAGTGTGGATCATCCGGGCTCGGGTTCGTGGGGTAGGCGCACGGTGATTGGTCCGCAGGAGAGCATCACCAGGGCCAGGGCTGCCTGGGCGGAGTGGAAGCCGTAGGCGCGGCGGGTGATCAGGCGGACGTGGTTGTTCAGTCCCTCTGCCCTGGCGTTGTTCACCCCGAGCTCGATGGCGGCCAGGATGCCGTCGCGGTGCTTGCGGATGGTCCTGGTGACCCTGACGAAGGAGGGCAGGCGGGAACGTGAGGCTTTGGAGCACCACCGGTCGAGCAGCGTCCCGGCGTCGTCGACGGCCAGGTCGCCGGCGAAGATGGCGCGGAAGGATTCCTTGAGGCTGTAGGCCCGCCAGACGTCCCCGCCGCGACGGCGTAGCTGGCGCAGGGTCGCGGACTGGTCGTCGGTGAGGTTCTCGGGCCGTTTGAGCAGCGCCCAGCGGGCGCCCTTGAACCTCTTGGCCGCGCCCTGGTCGGGCAGCTGGCGCAGTTCGTTCCAGGCGAGACGGCGCACCACGTCCAGGGCGTCGGTGACGAGCTGGACGGCATGGAACGGGTCGATGCAGATCATCGCCTGCGGGGCGTGGCCCTCAGCGCGGACGCTCTTGTTGAACGCCGC
>DASROP010000198.1:0-21101 GCA_035646835.1 Actinomycetales bacterium
GCGACAGCTCCGCCGGTAGGTCGGCCGGCGGTGCACCACCCGCGTGATCTGCACCCGCCAGTCGATCTGCCCGGAGGTCTCTTCGCCGAAGGGCACATATCCTGTCCCGCAGCCGGGGCAGACCCGCTCCTGCTCGGGCACGTCATGGATCTCTTCCGTCGTCTCCAGGCCCGAGTAGTCCCGCCGGCCATGCCCGCGGCTGCCAGGCTGCTGGCCACGGCGCCGCCGCCCGGAGCCCCCGGGGCCCCCGGAGCCCTCGGCGCCGGCAGCCGCAGACCCTGCCGGACTCTTCTTCTTCTCCGACGAGGCGCCGAAGGCGAGCTTGGCCAGCGTCGCCAGCTTCTCGCTCAGCGCGGCGACCTGACCCTCCAGCTCGCCCACCCGCACCCGCAAGGCGACGTTCTCGGCGGCGGCCGCCTCCGCCTCGCCACGCCAGCGTTCAGCCTCGCCGCGCCAATACCCCGCGTCGTTGCGTCCACCGCTGATCGTGACCATCACGCCCAGCACACATGATCAACAAACCTGTGTCCAGCACCGTGGACCGGCGTGTCGCGGCCCTACAGCAACTGACCGCGCTACGGGATCACCGAATGTTTACGCCATAAGTATATACGTGCTCACGGTCCGGGTGAGCGTCGCAGGCGTCACCCCCAGTTCCAATCGTGGCAGATCTGGAAGTTCAGGCGGTTCCAGTTCTGTCAGCACTGGAAGTTCACGCAGGGGAACCCCGTGAAGTCCGCGGTCCCGCCTCGGACTGGTCGGGGTCGCTGTGTCGCATGTCGTCCGATGTCGGACGGCTGTGGTGGGATCGCCGTCGTGCCCGAGTCCGACCGCCGCGGTCCCGCGGAACCGTTGCGCCTGGTGCGGCGGGCGCCAGCGAGCCAGGCGCCGCCGGTGCTGGACGACAGCCAGCGGCGCGTCGTCGAGCACCGGCGCGGCGACGGGCCGATGATCGTCCTGGGCGCACCGGGCACGGGGAAGACCACGACGCTCGTCGAGTCCGTGGTCGCGCGGGTCGGCCGAGACGGCCTCGACCCGGCCTCCGTGCTCGTGCTCGCACCCAGCCGACTGGCCGCCGCCGAGCTGCGTGACCGCGTCACCGCCCGGCTGGACCGCACCGTCACCGAGCCGCTCGCCCGCACACCGCAGGCCTTCGCGTACGCGCTCGCGCGCCGTGCCGCGACGAGCAGCGGCGAGCCGCCGCCCCGGCTGATCTCCGGCCCGGAGCAGGACCGGGTGCTGGCCGACCTGCTCGCGGGGCACCGGGCCGGCGAGGGCGCGGCGCCGGACTGGCCGGACGCCGTCCGCCCCGCCCTGGCCCTGCGGGGCTTTCGCGACGAGCTGCGCGACCTGCTGATGCGGGCTCTCGAACGCGGCCTGACGGCGCAGGACCTGCAGGACCTCGGTCGTGACCACGGCCGCCAGGAATGGGTTGCCGCCGCCGGGGTGCTCGCCGAGTACCTCGACGTGACGGCGCTGGCGACGCCCGGTGCGTACGACCCCGCCGCGGTCGTCGACCACGCGGTTGCGTTGCTGGAGAACGACCCTGACCTTCTGCGTGCCGAGCGGGAGCGCTGGCGCCTGGTCGCCGTCGACGACCACCACGAGTCCGGGGAGGCGCTGGCCCGCCTGCTCGACCTGCTCGTGGGCCGCGGCGGTGACCTGATGGTGTTCGGCGACCCCGACGCGACCACCCAGGGCTTCCGTGGGGCCGACCCGGCTCTCCTCGCGGCAGCCCCCCAGCGGCACCGGCGGGCGGACGGCCGCGAGGCGGCCGTCGTCCGGCTGAGCACCCGGTGGCGCGCCTCGCGCGACGTCGCGGCGGCCACGCAGCGGGTCGCCACCACGATCGGCACCGTGGGGACGGCCGAGCACCGCGCCGCCGGCGTCCCCGAGGACGCCGCGCAGGGCTCGGTCGAGGCGGCGGTGCTCCGCTCGGCGACCCAGGAGGCGGCCTACGTCGCCCACCTGATGCGCGACGCCCACCTGCGCGGCGGCCTCGGCTGGTCGCAGATGGCGGTCGTCGTCCGCAGCTCGCGGCAGACCGGGTCCCTGCGGCGCGGCCTGGCGCTGGCCGGGGTGCCCGTGCGGGTCCCGACCGGTGAGGTGCCGGTCCGCGACGAGCCCGCCGTCCGGCCCCTGCGCCTCGCGCTGCGGGTGGCGCTGCGACCCGAGGCCCTCGACCCCGACACCGCGGTCGAGCTGCTGACGTCGCCGGTCGGCGGCGCCGACGCGCTCGCCCTCCGCAGGCTGCGGCGGGCCCTCCGCGCCGAGGAGCGCGCCGGCGGTGGAGGGCGCGCGAGCGACGAGCTGCTCGTCGAGGCGCTCGCCTCACCGGCGTACGTCGCGTCCCTGGACGACCGGACCGGGCGGCCGGCGACGCGGGTCGCGACGGTCCTGGAGGCGGGGCGGACGGCGGCCGCGCGCCCCGACGCCGGGGCCGAGGACGTGCTGTGGGCGATCTGGTCGGCGACCCGCCTGGCCGGTGCCTGGCGGCGGCAGGCGCTCGCCGGCGGCCCGGCCGGAGACCGTGCCGACCGCGCCCTCGACGCGCTCGTGGCCCTGTTCGACGCCGCGGGCCGCTTCGCCGACCGGCTGCCGGGCGCGGACCCGGCGGCCTTCGCCGACCACCTCGACGCCCAGGACGTGCCGGCCGACACCCTCGCCGAGCAGGCGCCGTCCGAGCAGGCGGTGTCGCTGGTCACCGCCCAGGGCTCGGCCGGTCGCGAGTGGGACCTCGTCGTCGTGGCCGGCGTGCAGGAAGGGGTCTGGCCGAACACCAGGCTCCGCGGCTCGCTGCTGGGCGCGCAGGCGCTGGTCGACGTCCTCAGCGGCCGGGACGACCCCACCGGCGTGGGAGCCCGCGCGCAGGTGCTGGCCGACGAGCGGCGGCTGCTGCACGTCGCCGTCAGCCGGGCCCGCAGCCGCGTCGTCGTCACCGGCGTGCGGGACTCCGACGAGCGGCCGTCGTCCTTCATGGATCTCGCAAGTCCCTTGCGCAACAGCGAAGAACGGCCGCTGTCCCCCCTGCCCCGCCCGGTCTCGCTGCCGGCTCTGGTGGCCGAGCTGCGGCAGGCGGTGCTCTCGGACGGCGGCGCCCGCGACCAGGCGGCACGCCAGCTGGCCCGGCTCGCCGAGGCCGGTGTCCCCGGCGCCCACCCCGACGACTGGTACGGCCTCGCGCCGCTGTCGGACGACGGCCCGCTGCGCTCCGACGACGAGCCGGTCCGGGTGTCGCCGTCCAAGGTCGAGGCGTTCGGCCGGTGCCCGTTGCGCTGGCTGCTGGAGGCGTCCGGCGGCACCACCGTCGACTCCGCGTCGCAGTCGGTGGGGAACCTGGTGCACGAGATCGCCGCCGAGGCTCCGGACGCCGGGGCCGACGAGCTGGCGGCGATGCTGGCCGAGCGCTGGGCCGGCCTCGGCCTGCCGTCCACCTGGGTCGGCACCCGCGAGCGCCGCAAGGCCGACGACATGGTCGCCCGGCTGGCCGGCTACCTCGCGGCGAACCGGCGCGAGCTGGTCGCGGTCGAGGAGGACTTCGAGGTCGAGCTCGGCCGGGCGCGGCTGCGCGGGCGGGTCGACCGTCTCGAGCGGGACGACGACGGCGCCCTCGTCGTCGTCGACCTCAAGACCGGGCGCTCCAAGCCCAAGGCCGACGAGCTCGACTCCCACGCGCAGCTCGGCACCTACCAGGCGGCCGTCGACGCCGGTGCGTTCGCGGTGCACGGCGGGGCCAGCGGAGGGGCCTCGCTGGTGCAGGTGGGCGGCACCAACGCCCGGTACGCCGAGCAACAGCAGCGCGCGCTGGCCGACGCCGACGACCCCACCTGGGCGCGCGAGCTCGTGCTCGACGTCGCCGACGGGATGGCCGGCGCCGCCTTCCACGCCGTCGACAACGACCTCTGCCGCCGCTGCCCGGTGCGGTCCGCCTGCCCGGTTCAGCCGGAGGGCCGCCAGGTGGGCACGTGAGCACCGTGATCAGCGCCGCGCAGATCGCCGCACGGCTCGGCCAGCCACCGCCGACCGGCGAGCAGGTGGCCGTGATCGAGGCGACTCGGGGGCCGCTCCTCGTCGTCGCCGGGGCGGGCTCGGGCAAGACCGAGACGATGGCCGCGCGCGTGGTCTGGTTGGTGGCCAACGGCCTGGTCGCACCGGACCGCGTGCTCGGTCTGACCTTCACCCGCAAGGCGGCGGGCGAGCTGGCCGACCGGGTCCGTTCGAGACTGCGCCAGCTGCGACGGTCCGACACCGCGGGCGATGCCGAGGCGGACGAGCCGACCGTGGCCACCTACCACTCCTACGCGGCGTCGGTCGTGGCCGACCACGGGCTGCGTCTCGGCGTCGAGCCGGGCTCCCGGCTGCTCGGCGAGGCCGCCAGCTGGCAGCTCGCCTCCGCGGTCGTCGAGGGCTGGGACGACTCCCTCGCCGACGCGGGCCGGGCGCCGTCAACCGTGGTGGACTCGCTGATCGCGCTGGGCGCCGAGTGCGCAGAGCACCTCGTCTCGCCGGCCGATCTCGGCGAGCACCTCGCGACGGTGCTGGCGGGGGCCGCGCGGCTGCCCAGGAACGAGGCCGGGGGAGTGCCGGCGCAGCCGTCGCGCAGCAGCGGCGCTGGCAAGGCGCTGGCGGCGCTGGCCGCCCGTCGGCACATGGTGCCGCTGCTGGAGGCCTACCTGCGGCGCAAGCGCGAGCTGGAGGTGCTCGACTTCGGCGACCAGGTCGCCCTCGCCGCCCGCCTCGCCGCGACCGCACCCGAGGTCGGCGCCGGCGAGCGGGCACGCTTCGACGTCGTCCTGCTCGACGAGTACCAGGACACCAGCCACGCCCAGCTCGAGCTGCTGCGCCACCTGTTCGGCGGCGGCCACGCCGTCACCGCGGTCGGCGACCCGCACCAGTCGATCTACGGCTGGCGCGGGGCGAGCGCCGGCAACCTCGACCGGTTCCGCGTCGACTTCCCCGCCTCGGACGGCAAGCCGGCGTCGGTGGCGTGGCTGAGCACGTCGTGGCGCAACGACCACGTCGTCCTCGACGTGGCGAACGCGCTCGCCGATCCGCTGCGGGCGTCGTCCGTGGTCGAGGTGAAGCCGCTGCAGGCCCGGCCCGACGCCGGCGCCGGACTCGTCAGTGCACGGTGGTCGCAGACCGTCGACGACGAGAACGGCTCCCTGGCAGCCGATCTCGCGGCGATCTGGCGCGCGGACGGGGCCAGGCCGACCGTGGCGGTGCTGTGCCGCAAGCGATCGCAGTTCGCGGGTGTCGAGAAGGCGCTGCGGGCCGAGGGGCTGCCGGTCGAGGTGGTCGGTCTCGGCGGACTGCTCGAGCGCCCCGAGGTGGGCGACGTCGTGGCCACGCTGCAGGTGCTGCACGACCCCAGCCGCGGCGACGCGCTGGTTCGCCTGCTCACGGGCCCCCGCTGGCGGATCGGCCCGCGCGACCTGGAGACGCTCGGCGAGTGGGCTCGCACGCTCCACCGCCGCCACCCCCGTGATCAAGCACTTCGTTCCCGGGCGGTCGACCCTGACGTGGTCGACGAGACCAGCATCGTCGACGCGCTCGACTCGCTGCCGCGGACGCCGTGGGTGGGCCAGCACGGACGGGGGTTCTCGCCGTCCGGCCACGCCAGGCTGAGCCGGCTGTCGTCCGAGCTGGCCGCCCTGCGGCGCCAGGCCGCGCTGCCGCTGCCCGATCTCGTCGCGGAGATCGAGCGCACGCTGATGCTGGACGTCGAGCTGGCCTCGGTGCCCGGCACGTCCCACGCCACGGCGCGGGCGCAGCTCGACGCCTTCGCCGACGTCGCCGCGTCGTTCTCCGACGGCGCCGACCGGCCGACCATCGGCGCGTTCCTCTCCTGGCTCGCCGCCGCCGCCGTCCGCGAGCGCGGCCTCACCCCGGCCGAGGAGTCCGTCGACGACACCGCCCTGGCACCCGAGGCGACCGAGCCGAGCCGCACCGCCGTCCAGGTGCTGACCGTGCACGCCGCCAAGGGGCTGGAGTGGGACGTCGTCGCCGTCCCCGGGCTGGTGGAGGGGTCGTTCCCGGCCGGGACGAGCTCGCAGGGTCAGGACACCGCCGGCGGCTGGCTGGCCGGCGTCGCGTCGCTGCCGTACGGGCTCCGTGGTGACTCCGCCTCGCTGCCGGTGTGGTCGTGGCGGTCGGCGAGCCACCTCAAGGAGCTGGAGGCGTCGGTGACCCAGTTCCGGCTGGCGTGCGGGGCCCACGAGGAGGCCGAGGAGCGTCGGCTCGCGTACGTGGCATCGACGCGTGCCCGCCGCCGGCTGCTGCTCTCCGGTGCGTTCTGGGGGGACGGCGTCACGGCGCGCCGGCCGTCGCGGTACCTGCTCGACGTTGCGAGCCGGTTCGCCGACCACCCGCGCGTGCAGCTGGTTGGCCTGTCGGAGAAGGAGATCGAGGCGCCGGAGGCCGAGTCCAACCCACGTCTGGCCGATCCCTTCCGTCTCGCGTGGCCGTACGACCCGCTGGGGGGACGACGGCCGATCGTGCGAGCCGCGGCGGACGCGGTGCTCGCGGCCGCCAGCGGACCCGTGTCGGACGCGGCGCCCGGCGAGTGGGGTGACGAGGTCGACCTGCTGCTCGCCGAGCGCGGGGCCGCGTCGTCCCCCGTGGGTGACGTCGTCCTGCCGGTGCACCTGTCGGCCTCGCGCGCGGTACAGCTCGCGGACGACCCGGTCGGTCTGGCCGAGCAGATCCGCCGTCCGATGCCGGTCGAGCCCCGGCCGGCCACCCGGCGCGGGACGGCGTTCCACGGCTGGCTGGAGGAGCGGTTCCGGGCCGAGACCCTCGTCGACCTCGACGAGCTGCCCGGCATCCGGGACGACGGGGCCGCGCCGGACGAGGAGCTGCCGCGGCTGCGCGAGACGTTCCTCGCCTCGGAGTGGGCGACGCGCACGCCGGTCGCCGTCGAGGTGGCGGTCGAGACTCCGGTCGCCGGGGTGATGCTGCGCGGCCGTGTCGACGCCGTCTTCGCCACGGACGACGGGGGTTTCGACGTCGTGGACTGGAAGACGGGGAGCCCGCCGACCGGGCGGCACCGCGACGCGGCCGCCGTCCAGCTCGCGGTCTACCGGCTGGCCTGGGCGCGGCTGCAGGGCATCGACGTGGACCGGGTCGGGGCCGCCTTCTTCTACGCCTCCACCGGCGAGACGGTGCGCCCTGTCGCGAGACTGGACGAGGCCGAGCTGCTCTCGTTGCTCACCGCCGTCCCCACCGAGTGAGCACGAGGTCCTTGATCAACACGGTTCTCCTGAGTTGATCAAGGACCCCGTGCTCACGTCGCGTCGGTGAGGCGGATCCGCAGTCGGCGGAACCCCTTGCCCTTGTTCTCGACCTTGACCACCTCGATGCCGCCGATCTGCTTCGTGGACGCGACGTGCGTGCCGCCGTCCGCCTGGGTGTCGAGCCCGACGATGTCGACGATGCGGACGACCTCGAGATCGGGCGGCAGCAGGTTCGTCGCCGTCCGGATGATGTCGGGGATCGCGAACGCCTCGTCCCGCGGCAGGTTGGCGACGGTGATCGCGCGGTCCGCCAGCACCTCGGCGGCGCAGGCTGCGGCCACCCGGTCCCTGAAGCCCTCGGGCACGTCGGGCAGGTTGAAGTCCATCCTCGCCTCGCCCGGTTGCATGTTGCCGCCGGTGACCAGCGCTCCGAAGTCTCGGAACACGACGCCCGACAGCAGGTGCAGGCCCGAGTGTGTGCGCATCAGGGTCGTGCGCCGGTCGTCGTCCAGCGCCCCCCGCACGGTCGTGCCCGGCGGAGGGAGCGGGTCGTCGTCGTGCGGCACCAGGTAGATGTCGTCACCCGACCGCGCGCCCACGATCCGGGTCTGCACCCCGCCCCACAGCAGCACGCCGTGGTCGGGTGGCTGCCCGCCTCCGCCGGGGTAGAACGCCGACCGGTCGAGCACCACCCCGGTCTCGGGGTCGCTCGCCAGGATGACGGCGTCCCACTCGCGCAGGCTCTGGTCGCCGAGCTCGAGCCGGTGGGTCCTGCCGTGGAGGTCCGTCGCCATCGTCGCGGATCAGAGGTGGACGTCGACGGTCAGGGCACGGTGGTCGCCGACGGCCAGCCGGCGGGCGCTCGCGCCCGACGAACGCACGGACGACGAGCCCTGGGTGGTTGAACCCAGCGCGAGCACGTGGTCGAGCTGCACCCGGGGGCCTGCCCCGGGGTACGTCGGCGCCTTGGCCAGCGCCCGACCACCGGCCCGTCGTGCCGCCACCGCTCCCGGAAGGTTGAGATCGCCCGCCAAGACCACCGGCCCGGGCAGCGCAGCAGCCCACTGCCGCAACGCTTTCAGCTGCCGCCATGACGTCGGGGGAGCGAATGACAGGTGCGTGGCGACGATCGTGACACCATCGAGGACGGCGGCCAGCGCCACCCTCGGCTCGTCGGGGAACCAGAACGTGCGCACCCGCCCGGTGCGAGGGTCCGGCACGCGAAGCGGAAGCGCGAACCGGCCCGACCCCAGCGACAGCACCTCCCACCGGCGCACCGGCCGACGCGACAGCAGCGCGACACCGAAGCGCGCCACACCGTCCGCTTCCCGCAGCGCCACCGGCGGCGACGGGGTCCACGACCGCACCAGGCCCGGCGTCCCGACCAGCGCGGGCGCGAACCGCCAGTCGGCCGCCCCGAGCGACGCGGCGGCCAGCCCGGCCTGGTCCACCGATCCGGAGCGCGGCTGGTCGACGTCCACCTCCTGGAGGGAGACGACGTCCGCGTCCAGCGCCGAGAGCGCGGCGGCGACCTCGGATGGCGGCAAGTGGGTCGAGTCCGCTCCGCGGCCGGAGGCCAGGTTCAGCGTCGCGATCCGCAGCGGAGAGCTCAGAGCGGCTCCTCGCCGACGTCGGAGTCGAGGTCGCGCAGCATCTGCTCGGCGTCGTCGGTGACCGACGAGTCGTCGGACCGGACCCCGTGCAGCAGCCAGCGCGCCAGCGCCAGCTCGCCGGCCAGCCGCGCGCGCGCCGCGAGGTGCCGGTCGGGGGAGTCGGCACGCGTGACGGCGTAGGCCTCGAGCACCGAGTCGAGCGCCTCGCTGTCGGCACCGACCGTGATCCACGCCAGGTCGTCGGCGGGGTCGGCGACCTTCGCGTCGCTCCAGTCCAGCATCCCGGTCACCTCCTGCCCGTCGACCAGGACGTGCTCGGCGACCAGGTCCCCGTGCACGACGCACGACTGGAACCGCCAGCGGCCGACGTCCTCCAGCGCCTTCTCCCAGCGGGAGAGCAGCCGCGCCGGGACGTGGCCGGTGCCTGCCGCGCGGTCGAGCTCGGAGAGGCGGCGCTCGCGGTACTCGGTGGCCTCGTAGACCGGCAGACCGGCGTCCTCGACCACCGACCGCGGCACGTCGTGCAGGGCCGCGAGTGCCCGACCGAGCGCCGCGGCCAGGCCCGGCCCCGGGGCCAGCTCGCCGGGGTGCAGCGGCGACCCCGGCAGGTACGGGTACACGACGCAGCGGCCGCCCTCGGGCAGCGCGGCGTGCCCGGTCGGGGTGGGGACGGCGAAGGGCAGGTCCGCGCGGGCGGCGTCACCCAGATGAGCGAGCAGCACCAGCTCGGACTCCAGCTGGGCCCCGGCCGCGGCCCGCTGCGGCGCGCGCACGACCCAGCGGCGACCGTGGGAGTCCGTCACCACCGCCGTGTCGAAGTCGTTGCCGCTGGTCTCGGTCGGGTGCGTCGACTGGGGGTGGAGGTCCGGGACGGCGGCGCTCGCCAGCGCGGCGAGGACGAGAGGCGACCGGGGCACGGGCCAACCGTAGGACGCGTGCGGGCCTGCTGCGCGGCCGGGAGCGTCCGTGCGGCGCGTCGCGGGTGGTCGGCAACCGACCTGTGTGGACGTCCTACCGTGGGCCCCGTGCCCCTGCCCGTGCGCCCGTCGTCCGACGTCCTGACCGACCTCGCCCTGGCCCGCGCGACCGTCGGCCGCGCCGCCCACCGGCGCTCGGACCCCGGCCTGGTCGACGCCCTGTGGCGCGATGAACGCACGAGGGTGCTGCGGATCGGCGGCGGGCGGGTGCCGGTCGAGGGGCCGCGCCTGGCCTGGGTTCCGCCGTCCGAGGCGCCGTCCGACGGGCTGCGGATCTTCCTCGGCACGGACGACGACGGCGTCGACCGCCTCGCCGCCGCCTGCGAGCCCGCCGACGGCTGGAAGGGGCTGCGCGAGCTCGGTGCGGTGCTCGACGCCGCCGACGCCGGGCTGATGACGCTGGCGGTCGCGCTCACCGGCTGGCACCGCACCCACACGCACTGCCCCCGCTGCGGCGCACCCACCGTGCCGGCCCAGGGCGGCTGGATCCGGGTCTGCGAGGCGGACGGCAGCGAGCACTACCCCCGCACCGACCCCGCGGTGATCGTGGCCGTCACCGACGACGACGACCGCGTGCTGCTGGCCCGCGGCCCGGACTGGCCGGAGGGCCGGTACTCGACCCTGGCCGGCTTCGTCGAGCCCGGCGAGACGGTGGAGGCAGCGGTGCGTCGGGAGGTGGGCGAGGAGACCGGCGTCGTCGTCGGCGAGGTCACGTACCTGGGCAACCAGCCCTGGCCCTTCCCGGCGTCCCTGATGTTCGGGTTCACGGCCCGGGCGACCGACACCAGGATCGAGGTCGACGCCGTGGAGATCGTCGAGGCCCGCTGGTTCAGCCGCGACGAGCTGGCCGCCGAGTCCGAGGCAGGACGGGTGCTGCTGCCGTCGGGCATCTCGATCGCCCGGCACCTTGTCGAGCACTGGTACGGCGCGCCGTTGTCGGCCGAGGGCACCTGGCGCTAATTCGCTCGACGGGGGACGTTCAGCGGGCGTTTCCTGGTGTCGTGCAGCTCACCTGGCTCGACCCGGACCGCCTCACCGACCGTGACGTGGCCGCCGCCGTCGCCCTCCTCGAGGCCGCACGCGTCGTGGACTACCCGCACGAGCTCGGCCCGACGCCGACGACCTTCACCGCAGACCTGCAGCACGGCTGGGACGGCGACCCGGCCGCGGTCGCCCTGGCCACGCAGGACGACGGCAGGGTGGTCGGCGTCCTCGGCGTGCAGCTTCCGCGCTGGGACAACACCCACATGGTGTACCTGGAGGTCACCGTCGATCCGGAGCTGCGGCGACAGGGGCTGGGGCGGCAAATGTTCGACGCCGGCGTCGAACGTGGCCGTGCGGACGGTCGGACGCTGGTGGTCGCCGGGTCGTTCGACCACAACGCCGGGCCCGCCTTCCTGAAGTCGGTCGGTCTCGACCGGGCGTGCGACGACGTCCAGCGCCGGCAGGACCTGCTCACCCTCGACCGGGCTGAGCTCGACCGGCGGTTCGGCGAGGTCGAGGGCAGGGCGCGCGGCTACGAGCTCGTGCACCTGCAAGGGACGACGCCCGACGAGATGCTGGACGGCGTCGCCCGGATGACCGAGGTGATCAACGACGCGCCCCTCGACGACCTGGCCCTGGAGGACGAGGTCTTCACCCCCGCGCGCATCCGGGCGTTCGAGGCGGCCCAGGTCGCGCACCGCCGCCGCACCTACCGGATCGTGGCCCGCGAGCGCGGTACCGGCGTCCTCGCCGGCCACACGATGGTGGCCGTGGACGCCGACCGGCCCTGGTTCGCCGAGCAGTACGACACCAGCGTGCTGCGAGCGCACCGTGGCCACCGACTCGGGCTTGTGCTCAAGATCGAGATGTTGCGCTGGCTGCGCGTGACGGAGCCCCAGCTGCGCACGCTCGACACGTGGAACGCGGCCTCCAACGCCCACATGGTCGCGGTGAACGAGGCGCTGGGGTACCGGGTGATCGCCCGGGCCAGCGAGTGGCAGCGCCAGCTGGCCTGACGCCCCGGGTCAGCCGGTGAGGCGCGTCCTGACCTCGGCGAGGGAGGGGTTGGTGGCGGCGCTGCCGTCCGGGAAGAGCACGGTCGGGACCGTCTGGTTGCCGCCGTTGACACCCATCACGAAGTCGGCCGCCTCCGGCTGGTGCTCGATGTTGACCTCGGTGTACGCGATGCCCTCGCGGTCCATCGCCTTCTTCAGCACCCGGCAGTACCCGCACCACGTCGTGGAGAACATGGTCACGCTGCCCTGGTCGGGCGTCGAAAGGGCGGGAACGGTCATCGAGTAGCTCCTCGGCACGAAACGGGCTGTCCGGACCTCGACAACGTCCCTGCCGCCGCCGTTCATCCCCAGGGGTCGGCCCCACCGTCGTGGAGGCTTGGCAGGATGGCGGCCGATGACCACCGACCCGGACCACGCTGTAGCCGACCACGGGGCCGACGCCGTTCTCGCAGCGCTCGACCCCGAGCAGCGCGAGGTGGCCACCTCCCTGGCCGGACCGGTCTGCGTGCTGGCCGGTGCGGGCACGGGCAAGACGCGGGCCATCACCCACCGGATCGCGTACGGCGTCCTGTCCGGCACCCAGCAGGCCAGCCGGGTGCTCGCGGTCACCTTCACCGCCCGGGCCGCCGCCGAGATGAGGGGACGCCTGCGCGACCTCGGCGTCCCCGGGGTGCAGGCCCGCACCTTCCACGCCGCGGCGCTGCGCCAGCTGCAGTACTTCTGGCCCCAGGTCGTCGGCGGGGCCCTGCCGCCGCTGGCCGATCACAAGGCGCGCCTGGTTGCCGAGGCCGGGGCCCGTCTCAGGCTCCGGCTCGACCGGGCGGGCGTGCGCGACGCAGCGGCCGAGGTCGAGTGGGCCAAGGTCTCCATGCTGACCCCCGAGTCGTACCCGGCCGCGGCGCGCGCGGCGGGGCGCGAGCCGCCGTCCGGCCTCGACCACGCGACCGCCGCCCGCCTGCTGCAGTCGTACGAGGACGTCAAGACCGACCGCGGCGTGATCGACTTCGAGGACGTGCTGCTGCTCGCCGTCGGCGTGCTGGACGAGAACCCGGCGGTCGCGGCGACGGTGCGCGAGCAGTACCGCCACCTCGTCGTCGACGAGTACCAGGATGTCTCCCGCCTGCAGCAGCGCCTCCTCGACCTCTGGCTCGGCGACTCGACCGACCTGTGCGTCGTCGGTGACGCCAGCCAGACGATCTACTCCTTCGCCGGCGCGAGCCCGCAGTACCTGCTCGACTTCACCTCCCGCTATCCCGACGCGGGCGTCGTCAAGCTGGTTCGCGACTACCGCTCCACCCCCCAGGTCGTCGGCCTGGCGAACTCCCTGCTCGACCGGGCCCCCGCGTCGGCGACCACCGCCCGGGTGCAGCTGGTGGCCCAGCGGGACGCCGGCCCGGAGCCGCAGTTCGTCGAGTACGGCGACGACGTCGAGGAGGCGCAGGGGGTCGCGGCCCGCATCCGTTCCCTGGTCGCCGCCGGGATACCGGCCCGCGAGATCGCCGTGCTCTACCGCACCAACGCGCAGTCCGAGCCGCTGGAGCGGGCCCTCTCGGACGCCGGCGTCGGCTACCTGCTGCGGGGCGGCGAGCGCTTCTTCGCGCGGCCCGAGGTGCGTCAGGCGGTGCTGCTCCTGCGCGGGGCGGCACGGTCGGACGACGGCAGGGGGGCGCTGGGCGAGCTGGTCCGCGACGTGCTGGCGGGAGCCGGGTGGAGCCCGAAGCCACCGCAGGGCGCCGGTGCGGTGCGCGAGCGCTGGGAGTCGCTGCAGGCGCTCGCGGCGCTCGCCGACGACCTGGCCGTGACCCGGCCCGACGCCCGCCTGCGCCAGCTCGTCGACGAGCTGGACGAGCGCGCCGCGTCCCAGCACGCCCCGGCGGTGGACGGCGTCACGCTGGCCTCGCTGCACTCGGCGAAGGGCCTGGAGTGGGACGCGGTCTTCCTCGTCGGTCTCTCCGAGGGCCTGATGCCGATCTCGTTCGCCGGCACCACCGACGCGGTCGAGGAGGAGCGGCGGTTGCTCTACGTCGGCGTCACGCGGGCCCGCGAGCACGCCCACCTCTCGTGGACGCTGTCGCGCACCCCCGGCGGGCGGGCGAGCCGCAAGCCGTCGCGCTTCCTCGACGGGCTGCGCCCGGGGTCGAGCGTGCGTGGTCCCGCGGCCACCCCGAGGCGCAGATCGGGCAAGTCCGGACTGGCCCGACGGTGCCGGACGTGCGGCGGCGTCCTCGGCACGGCCGCGGAGAAGAAGATCGGCCGGTGCGCCGACTGCCCGCCGACCTACGACGAGGCCGTCTTCGACGCCCTGCGCCAGTGGCGGTCAGAGACTGCGGCGGAGGCCAAGGTACCGGCCTACGTGGTCTTCACCGACGCGACGCTGGTCGCGGTCGCGGAGACCAGGCCCACTGGGAGAGAAGGGCTTTCGCGGATCGCGGGCATCGGTCCCGCCAAGCTCGCCAAGTACGCCGACGACGTCCTCGAGGTGCTGGCCACGGGTGCCGCCGTGGGGCCGCCGGAATGAATCTCGCGCCACGCGCGTAAATACGTTGTGCGGGCGCCCGGCGGGGCTCTAACCTGTCGGACGTCCAGCAGACAGCCGGGCCGCGTCGCCACGCGGACCGCGCACGCGAGAGGAGGTGGCCAGAATGGGCGACATGAACGAGATGACGACCGACCACGTCGGAGTCGTCGCGCGCGCCTGCACCATGGCGGCCACCTCTCAGATCGCGGTCCGGAACCGTGCCCACGCGGGCACTCCGGCTGCTACCACGGGAGAGTTCCGTCTCGTGACCGGCCCGTTCGCCGCCATCGATGACGTCTTCACCCCGTTCCCGGGTACCGGTGTACCGGGAGGCCCCTCGGCAAGATCCAGCCGACGCCTCCAGGCCGCGGAACCCGACACCCGGGATCCGCGGCCTTTTTGGTGTCTCACCACAGGGTTTCTCACCACAGGCCGCCACCCCTCACCACGCCACCACAAGTGACACAGGAGGTGTCCCGCAATGCAGCTCACGGCACTGCTCGACCGGCTGAGTGACGTCGCCGACCCGGCGACCGACCAGCTGTCGGCAGCCGACGTCGTTCCCTGTCGGATCAACGACGCCGAGCTCTGGTTCGCCGAATCGCCCGCCGACGTGGAGTTCGCCAAGTCCCTGTGCCAGGCCTGCCCGGCACGCGACGCCTGCCTGTCCGGTGCCCTTGAGCGCCGGGAGCCGTGGGGCGTCTGGGGCGGAGAGCTCTTCGTCATGGGCGTCGTCGTGCCCCGCAAGCGCCCGCGCGGCCGTCCTCGCAAGAACGAGGCCGCCGCATGAACCACACCAGCATCGACTACGTACCCAGGAGCATCACGATGAACCTGCTGAACGAGCACCTCGCTCGCGCCCAGTGTCCACCGTCCGAACGGGCCCTCGAACGGGCCCGCATGGTCCGCGCGCTGCGTGCGCAGCGCCGGGCGGAGCGCCTCGAGCGCAAGGCGGCCAACGCCCAGCGCCGGGCCGCTCGCGAGTGGGTCGAGGCTGTCTGCTGACCATCGCGGTCACCGGCCTCTGGCCAGCTCGCCCCGACCCCCGTCACGCTCCCGGCGTGACGGGGGTCGCTCCCGTCTCCTCGACGATCAAGGACTTCATGCACGGCCGCGCCTATGCTGCGAGGCATGGACGACCAGCTGCGCGACCGGATCGTGGCCGCGTTGCGTTCGGCGGGGGCGACGTTCGCGCTCCTGCACGGCAGCCGGGCGTCCGGCTCGGCCCGTCCCGACTCCGACGTCGACGTGGCCGCGTGGTGGCTGGGGCAGGCGCCGCCGGCGTTCGAGGTGGACCTACCGCCGCGGGTCGACCTGCTCGTGCTGAACCAGGCCCCGCTGGAGCTGGCCGGACGCGTCGCTGTGGACGGCGTCCTGCTGTTCGACGACGACCCGGCTGCGCGCGTCCGGTGGGTCGCCACCACCCGCAAGATGTACTTCGATGAGCGACCGCGGATGCTGCGTGCCCACCGCGAGTTCGCCGAGAGCCAACGCCGTGGTCGATGAGGTCCGGCTGCTCCGCCTGCTCAGATCGGTGACCGACGATCTCGCTGTGCTGCGATCCGAGGCCGGCGCCCGACCCGCCAGACGTGCGGATGCGCTCTGGCTGCGTGGGGTCAAGTACACCTTCGTCACGGCGATCGAGGCGTGCATCGACGTGGCTCAGCACGTGTGCTCCTCCGAGGGATGGGGTCCGCCTGCCGACAACGGCCATGCCATGACCCTCCTCGCCGAGCACGGCATGCTGGACCTCGAGCTGGGGCTGCGGATGCGTCAGGCGGCAGGCTTTCGCAACGTGCTCGTGCACGAGTACGTGGCGGTGGACGACGACGTCGTCCTGAGCCGGTTGAAGGACCTGACGGATCTCGACGCCTTCGTCCGTACGATGTCCGGGTTGGCGGGATGAGACCGGACCACCCCCGGGACGAGTTCAGCGGCGCGCTCGGCTGGGTGCTGGCCCCGATCTTCCTGGCCGGACGACGACGCGCGGCCCGGCTGGTCGCGGACCTGGCCGACGTCCGTCCGGGTGACACGGTCGTGGACGTCGGCTGCGGGGCCGGGCAGGCCACGCTGGAGGCGGCGCGTCGCGGGGCGGACGCGCTGGGCGTCGACCCGTCGACGGCGATGCTGCGCACCGCACGCTGGGCCGCGCGTCGCGAGGGGCAGGCCCGGTTCGTCGACGCCACGGCCGAGCACCTTCCCGTCGAGGACGCCACGCGGACCGTGGTGTGGTCGGTCAGCGCCGCGCACCACTGGCCCGACGTCCTGGCCGGTCTGGAGGAGGCGCGCCGGGTACTGGCCCCGGGAGGCCGGCTCGTGGTGCTGGAGATGGCCACCCACCGCTCGTGGAGCTTCAAGGCGCACCACGGCCTGACGCCGGAGTCCGCGCAGCGTCTCGCGGGGCAGGTCGCGGCGGCGGGCTTCGCCGACGTCGAGGTGACCGAGCACCGCACCGGCCGCGGTCGCTGGCTCGCGGTCACCGGAACCGTCGCCGCATGACCCCCCTGGAGGCGGCGGTCGCCGCGCTGACGGCGTCGGCACTCGCGCACGTCGTCGACCTCGTCGCCTTCCCCGAGGGGCCGCGCGGGGCACCCACGTCGGTCGTCGTGCGCAACGCGCGGGGCGCCGTCCGGCTCACGGTCGTCGACGGCGAGGAGCGCCACGAGGTGCTGGACGGTGTCGACCCGGTCGGGTGCACCGACCCGATGGCGTTCCTGCCGTACGAGCGCGAGCTCGCCGACCCCAGCCCGGACAACGACCGCAACGCCTACCCCTATCCGGCGCGGCGCCTGCTCAGCCTGTTCGGCGACGCCGACCGCAGCCCCGACGTGGTGGTCGGCCACACGCCGCGGCACTTCTTCCCCGACGAGGGCGGGCATCACGGCGAGCACGGTTCGCTGGACGTGATCCAGTCCCGCGCGCCGTTGCTGGTTTCCGGTGCGGGTGTGACCGCGCGCGGTGTGATCGACGACCACGCCCGCCTCGTGGACGTCGGCCCGACGTTGGCCGCAGCGGCCGGCGTCCCGCTCACGGACCTGGTGGACGGCGAGGGCGCCGCGCTCGATGGCCGCCCGCTCGGCCACCTGGTCGAGCCGGGACGCCGCCGGGTCGTCGGGCTCCTGTGGGACGGCGCGCACTGCGGCGACCTGCTCCACCTGGCCACCAGCGGCGCGCTGCCGGGCGTGGCCCGGCTCCTGGCTCGTGGGGCGGCGCTGCGCGGGGGAGCGGTCGCGGAGTTCCCGAGCATCACCCTGACCAACCACACGTCGATCCTGACCGGCGTCGGTCCCGGACGGCACGGCGTCCTCGGCAACGTCTTCTACGACCGCGCGACGGGAGAGCGGGTGGTGCCGAACGACTCGGAGACGTGGCACCGCAGCGGCGAGTGGCTGCGCCCGGCCGCGCGCACCGTCTTCGGGATGGTCGGAGCCCACCGGGGCGAGCTCGCCACGCCGTCCGCCAGTGTCAACGAGGCGATCGACGCGGGGGCGGCGTACTCCACGATGGCGCTGATCCGCGAGACCGGGTCGGGCAACGGGGCCGCGGGTCTCGACGCGATGCTGCCGGACGCCGCGTCGTCCCCGTACCTGGGCGAGGCGGCGCACCTGACCGACGCCTACTTCTCCTGGGGCACCCAGGTGGACGACGTCGGTCTGGCCCAGGTGCTTCAGCTGTGGGAAACCGTCGACGCGGCACCGGCTCTGACGTGGTGGGGCACGATCGTCACGGACGCCGGGCACCACGCGGGCGGGCCGCGCTCGGCGATCGCTCGCGACGCCCTGGCGGACGCCGACCGCCGGCTGACCGTGTTCCTGGACCACCTGGACGCGCTCGGCGTCACCGACGACGTGACCGTCGTCCTCACCGCCGACCACGGCTTCGAGGGTGCCGACACCGCCCGCACCGGGTCGTGGACCCCAGCCCTGCACGCCGCCCTGGACCCGCTCGGTGTCGGCTGGCGCGACGAGGGACCCGGCTTCGTCTACCTCGGCGTACCGTCGTCGACGTGAGCGAGTACCTGGCGTGCAGCCGATGCGGCGCGCTGGTGGAAGGTCCGACGCCGCCGCTCGGCTGGTCTTCGGGCGTCGAGCGCAGCCGGCAGACGTGGATCTGCGAGGCCTGCGCGCGCGAGAACCTGCGCAGCATCGAGGGCAAGCTGGACGAGGACTGGTGGTGATCGACGTGCATGATCACGGGTGGGTGGGGAGGAAGGCGGGCGGACGACGGGCGCTCGAGTGCCGCTCGAAGGCGGAGGCCAGCGACAGCAGGTCGTCGTCGGTGCCCGCGGTACCCATGAACGACATGCCGACCGGCAGCGGGCCGACGAATCCCGCCGGAACTGTGATGTTGGGGTAGCCCGAGGCCGCGGCGGGTCCCGACGAGCTGACGTCGACGGTGTCGCCGCCGTCGAGGGGCCAGGCGGGGCCGTTCGTCGGTGCCATGATCGCCCGCAGGTCGTACTGGGCGAGAACCCTGTCGATCGCCGTCCGGCTGAGGTGCCGGGCACGCTCGCGGTGGGCTGCCGATGCCGGCGAGTCGGCGGGCGGCGATGCCTCGGCCTGCTCGAAGATCTCCTGACCGAAGCCCCGCAGCTCGTCGGGATCGTTGGTGTTGAAGGAGATCAGCCCGGCCAGCGTGCGCGGGTGGTCGCCCGGCGTCTCGCGGAGCCAGGTCTCGATGTCACGCTTGAACTCGGCCAGCAACGCGGCCCACTCGTGCGCTTCCAGCTCGTCGACACCCGGCGGGGTCACCTCGACCGGTAGCGCGCCGGCGTCCCGCAGTACCGCCACCGCCGCCTCGGTCACGCGGTCGACGTCACCGGCCGACGACGCCGGTCGCCACACGCCGATCCGACTGCCGCGCAAGGCATCGGCGTCCAGCGCCGCTGGCGCGCGGCCGGACAGCACGGCCAGCGCCAGCGCAGCGTCCACGACGTGTCGGGTCATCGGGCCGGCGGTGTCCTGCTGGGAGGAGATCGGCACGATCCCGCGCCCGGGCACGAGCCCCACGGTCGGCTTGAGCCCCACCACCCCGCACTGGCCCGCCGGGCAGACGATGGAGCCGTCGGTCTCGGTGCCGATCGCGACCTGGGCCAGGGCGGCCGCGACCCCGGCGCCCGAGCCGGACGACGACCCGCACGGACTGCGGTCGAGCACGTGCGGGTTGTGAGTCTGCCCCCCGAGCGCGCTCCATCCGCTGGTCGACGGCGACCCGCGGAAGTTCGCCCACTCCGACAGGTTCGCCTTGCCGATGATCACCGCCCCGGCCCCGCGCAGCCGTCGGGACAGCTCGGCCTCCGCCGGCCGGGAACCGAGCAGAGCCTTGGACCCCGCGGTCGCCCCGAGCCCGCGTGTCGCGATGTTGTCCTTCACGAGCACGGGGACGCCGTCCAGCGGCCCGATCACGTCTCCCGAGCGTCGGCGGGTGTCGCTGGCGGCGGCCGCGCGCTCGGCGTCCGGATCGAGGGCGAGCACCGCCTGGACGGCCGGGTCGACGGCCTCGACCCGGGTCAGGTAGGCGGCGGTGAGGGACGTCGACGTCAGGCGGCCGGCGTCCATCAGGGCCTGTGCCGTGGGGATGGTGAGGGCGTCGAGCTCGTCGTGCGGGTGGCCGTGCCCCATTCGCGTACCCTGCCTCGTCGTGGCTGCTGTCGACTTCTCCGCCGAGATCAAAGCACTCCGGGCGACCTTCGAGTCGATCCGCGACGTGACGGACCTCGGCGCGCTCCGCACGCAGATCACCGCCCTCTCGGAGCAGGCCAGCGCCCCGGACCTCTGGGACGACCCCGACGCCGCCCAGGTCGTGACCAGCAAGCTGTCGCACCTGCAGGCCGAGCTGGAGCGCGTCGAGAACATGGGCAACCGCATCGACGACCTGGAGGTGCTGGTCGAGCTGGGCGAGGAGTCCGGTGACGCGGGGGAGGCGGCCGAGACACGGGCCGAGGCCGAACGCGAGCTGACCGCCGTCCGCAAGCAGCTCGGCGAGCTCGAGGTCCGCACCCTGCTCAGCGGTGACTACGACCAGCGCGAGGCGCTCGTGACGATCCGCGCCGAGGCGGGAGGCGTCGACGCGGCCGACTTCGCCGAGATGCTGCTGCGCATGTACCTGCGCTGGGCCGAGCGCCACGGCTACCCGGCGGAGGTCTACGACACCTCCTACGCGGAGGAGGCCGGCATCAAGTCGGCCACGTTCAGGGTCGCCGCGCCGTACGCGTACGGGACCTTGTCGGTCGAGCAGGGTACGCACCGGCTGGTGCGGATCTCGCCCTTCGACAACCAGGGACGCCGGCAGACGTCCTTCGCGGGCGTCGAGGTGCTGCCGGACGTCGCGGAGACCGACCACATCGAGATCCCGGAGAACGACCTGCGGACCGACGTGTTCCGCTCCTCCGGCCCCGGGGGCCAGAGCGTCAACACGACCGACTCCGCCGTGCGGCTGACCCACATCCCGACCGGCATCGTGGTCTCGTGCCAGAACGAGAAGTCGCAGCTGCAGAACAAGGCGGCGGCGATGCGGGTGATGCAGGCCAAGCTGCTGGAGCGCGCGCGGCAGGAGCGCCAGGCCGAGCTGGACGCGCTCAAGGGTGCGGACTCGGGCAGCTGGGGCAACCAGATGCGCTCGTACGTGCTGCACCCGTACCAGATGGTCAAGGACCTGCGCACCGAGCACGAGGTGGGCAACACCGCGGGCGTCTTCGACGGCGACATCGACGACTTCCTCGAGTCCGGCATCCGGTGGCGGCGGCAGCAGGCCAAGCC
>DASROP010000199.1:0-8824 GCA_035646835.1 Actinomycetales bacterium
GCTCGCAGGCAATCGGTAGAAATACCGACAGCCACCGGTGCTCGCCTCCGCATTTGTCCCGATGGCAGCAACTCCGGGGCCTCCTAGCGTCGTCAGTGACAAAGGAGATGGACATGACAGTTCGACTGATCAGCCAGGGCAAGGTTTCCAACTACGACGACTACCTCGACTTCATCAGGAAGTGG
The DNA here is from genome assembly GCA_035646835.1 of Actinomycetales bacterium. Classification (GTDB taxonomy): domain Bacteria; phylum Actinomycetota; class Actinomycetes; order Actinomycetales; family DASROP01; genus DASROP01. The sequence continues at coordinate 186 of DASROP010000199.1, forward strand.
GAGGACCACGTCCGACAGTCGCCAGGTGCCGTGCGCGTCGAGGGCTACGGCGATCGCGAGAGCGGCACGGTGTACTTCGACGAGGAGTGGTCCGACGGCGACGCCTTGATGCAGCACCTCGGTCAGATGCAGGAGACGGGGCTCTTCGACGAGCTCCTGACGCTGCAGAGCATCGATAGCCTCTTCCTGCTGACACCGACGGACCACCCCGGCGTCAACGCGCTCCTCGACCAGTTCGGCGCCAGCCGGTTGAAACGGCTCGCCACATCCCAGGGCTGACGTCTCCAGTCAGCGCGGCGCGAGCGCGGTCGCCAGCGACTCCAGGATGCCCGCGTTCGCCGATGCCCATGGGGCAGCCTGTATGCCACTGCCGCCGAGGACCTCGACGCGCTTCCGACCGTCGAGGAAGCGGTTGAGTGGGCGAACGGCTTCGTGCAGCGCATCGCGGAGGCAGGGGCATGACGGTGCCTATGTGCGTGGCAAATACGTGGCAGGAGGATCGTCGGCCGCCGTCCGCGACCAACGGTCGTCAACGAGTCTTCGCAGTTCAGCCCCATATCGCCAACAATGACCGTCAACAGCCGCTGAGCGTGCCGCGCTACCCCCGCTACTACTGAGGACTCCGGTGATCATCACCAACCACGTCCTGACCGGTGCCGTCGTCGGCGCGATGGCACCCTCCGTGCCTGCCGCCGTCGCCGCGGGCGTGGCGTCGCACTTCGCACTGGACGCCGTCCCGCACTTCGGGGTGCCCGACCGGTACTTCATGAGGCTCGCGGTGCCGGACGGGTTGGTCGGGCTGGCGGCGATCGCCGTCGTCGCCGCCCGAACACCGGCCGACCGCCGCGGACGCGTGCTGGCGGGCATCGTGGGGGCCTGCCTTCCCGACATGGACAAGCCGTCGCGGCAGTTCTTCGGCCGGTCGCCGTTCCCGGCGGTACTGGACGACTGGCACGCGAGCATCCAGCACGAGTCGGTGCGCAGGTTCCCGGTCGAGCTGTGCACGGCCGCGCTCGCCGTCACTGCCCTGGTTCGCAGCCTCCGCCGTCCCTAGGGTTGCGGTCATGGACCTGGTGGCGCTGGAGTCGAGGGCCCGAGACCTGCTGCCGCAAGGGGTCTACGACTACTACGCAGGTGGTGCCGAGGCAGAGGTCACGCTGGGCGAGGCAGGGTCGGCGTGGCAGGCACGGCGGTTACGCCCGCGGATGCTGCGTGACGTCTCGTCGGTCTCGACCGCCACGACCCTGCTGGGGACAGCGGTGTCGATGCCGATCGGCGTCGCCCCCTGGGCGCTGCAGGGGATGGCCCACCCCGAGGGCGAGTCGGCAACGGCCCGCGGGGCGGCGGACGCCGGCGCGCTGATGACCGTCCCGACGACGGCGACCGTGCCGCTGGAGGAGGTGGCGAAGGCATCGGACGGGCCGAAGTGGTTCCAGCTCTACCGCGTGCGGGACGGCGCCTACACCGACGAGCTGGTACTGCGCGCGGCGGACGCCGGCTACCGGGCGCTGGTGATGACCGTCGACCTGCCCGTACTGGGACGCCGGCTGCGGGACCTGGTGAACGAGTTCGTCCTGCCCGACGACATCCGGCTGGCCAACCACCCGCCGACCGACTCCCTGGGCGAGCGCACGCTCGACGGGGCACTCGGCACGATCGCCTCGACCTGGACGTTCGACGACGTCGGCCACTTCGCCGCCCTCACGTCGATGCCGGTCGTGGTCAAGGGTGTGCTGCGGGACGACGACGCGCGGCAATGCGTGGACGCCGGCGCCGCCGCGGTGTGGGTCTCCACCCACGGCGGCCGTCAGGCGGACCCGGTCGTGTCGTCGGCCTCCGCGTTGCCGGCCGTGGTGGGCACCGTCGGCGAGGACGTCGAGGTCTACGTGGACGGCGGCCTGCGGCGCGGCTCGGACGTGCTCGGCGCGCTCGCGCTGGGCGCGCGAGCGGTCTTCCTGGGCCGGCCGGTCATCTGGGGCCTGGCCACCGGCGGTGCGGACGGCGTCCGCGACGTCCTCGTCGAGCTGACGGAGTCGTTGCGGCTGACGATGGCCCTGTGCGGCGTCACCGACGTCCGCGACGTCCCACCCGACCTGGTGACGTGATGGTCGTTCTCCGGTAGCAGGCGTACCGTCGTCAGCATGCTCCGTCTGCGCCGCGCAGGCATCCCCCGGCAGCCCCGCGAGGCGGGGTGGCTCGACCTGGCCAGGGGCCCGACGGACGACGACATCCGGGCGGCGTACCGGCGGATCGATCCGGGCGTGGACGACGACCAGCTCGCGCACCTGACCGGCGCGGTGCGGCAGTGGTGCCGGATCGTCGTCCGCCACCCGCGGGCGCCACTGGCGGTGCCGTCGTCCGCGGCGTCCGAGGTCTGGCAGGCCCTGGGAGGGCTCTCGACCGACGCCACCGACGGCGCGGCGATCCAGGCGACGTACCTGCTGGCGTGCGCCGACGAGGGCGCCGCCCCTCCGCACCTGCCGCTGCTGTTCCGCATCGACTGGGTGCTCGACCGGCTCGACGGGCGCACGTACGCGCCCAACTGCGGGGAGGTGCGGTACTGCGCCGCCGCCGACGGCACGGTCTGCCTGCAGCACGTCGGGCACCCGCCCCGCCGGCGCCTGGTCTGGAACGCCCCGGAGGCCGGCATCTCGCTCGCCGAGGTCGGGCCCGGCCTGCGCTCGCCACGGCGTCGCTGACCTGTTCCCGCCGTACGGCAGGGTGTGCCCGTGGCTGGCGGAGGCGTGGGCGTGCGGCGGTGGCTGGTCGCCGCGGCACCCGCCGTGTTCGTCGTGCTCTGGAGCACGGGCTTCGTCGGCGCCAAGTACGGCCTGCCGTACATCGAGCCGTTCACGTTCCTGGCGCTGCGACTGGCCATCGCGGCGGCGCTGCTCGGCGCGCTCACGCTGGCCTTCCGGTCCGCCCGGCCGACGCCGCGCCAGGCGGTCAGCTCGTCGGTCACCGGGCTGCTGCTGCACGCCGGCTACCTCGGCGGTGTCTTCTGGGCGATCAGCCGTGGGGTGCCCGCCAGCGTCTCGGCGGCGGTGGTGAGCCTGCAGCCGGTGCTCGTCGCGGCGCTCGCGGCCTGGCTGCTCCGCGAACGGGTCACGGCGGTCAAGTGGCTGGGGCTGGGCGTGGGCATCGCCGGGGTCGTGATGGTCCTCGCACCCGGGCTGGCGGTCGCTGCGGGGGCGGCGAGGGCGCTGCCGGTGGCGGGCGTGGTCGCCCTCGGTGCGGCGTTGGCCGGTGGGACGGCCGGCACCATCTACCAGAAGAGGTTCGGCGACGAGGTGCCGTTGCTGGGCGGGACGACGGTGCAGTACGCGGCGGCGGCGCTCGTGCTGGGGGCCGGGGCCCTCACGACGGAGACGATGGCCGTCAGGTGGACCGGCGAGCTCGTGGCCGCGATGGTCTACCTCGTGCTCTTCCTGTCGCTCGGGGCCGTCCTGCTGCTGCTCCTGCTGCTGCGACGGGGCAGCGCCAGCGGGGTCTCCAGCCTCTTCTACCTCGTCCCTCCCGCGACGACCCTCGAGGCGTACCTGCTCTTCTCCGAGGACCTCCCGCTGCTGTCCCTGCTGGGCATCGGCGTGACCGCCCTGGGCGTCGCCCTGGTGCTGCGGGCGCCGTCGACTCGTCCCGCCGTCGCGGTCGAGAAGTCATGACGCTCACCGACCGCATCCCGCCCGAACCGGACGCCGACAACCTCTTCGACGCCTTCTCGGCCTGGACGACGGTGCAGGGCATCGACCTCTACCCGGCCCAGGTCGAGGCCCTGATCGAGGTGGTCAGCGGCTCCAACGTCGTCCTGGCCACTCCGACCGGGTCGGGCAAGAGCCTGGTCGCGACGGGCGCCCACTTCGCCGCCCTCGCCCACGGACGGCGGAGTGTCTACACGGCCCCCGTCAAGGCGCTGGTGTCGGAGAAGTTCTTCGCCCTCTGCGACGTCTTCGGCGCCGACAAGGTCGGCATGCTCACCGGCGACGCCAGCGTCAACGCCGGTGCACCGATCATCTGCTGCACCGCGGAGGTGCTGGCGAACATCGCGCTGCGGGAGGGCTCGAGCGCCGACGTCTCGCTCGTGGTGCTGGACGAGTTCCACTACTACGCCGACCCCGACCGCGGCTGGGCGTGGCAGGTGCCGCTGCTGGAGCTGCCCCGCGCGCAGTTCGTGCTGATGTCGGCGACGCTCGGTGACGTCAGCCGGTTCGAGAGCGACCTCACCCGGCGCACCGGGAGGCCGACGGCCGTGGTCACGTCGGTCGAGCGGCCGGTGCCGCTGCACTTCTCGTACGCCACGACGCCGCTGCACGAGACGCTGGCCGAGCTGCTCTCCACCCACCAGGCGCCCGTCTACGTCGTCCACTTCACCCAGGCCGCCGCGGTCGAACGCGCGCAGTCGCTGATGAGCATCAACGTGTGCAGCCGCGCCGAGAAGGACGCGATCGCCGACATGATCGGCGGCTTCCGCTTCGCCGCGGGCTTCGGCAAGACGCTGTCACGGCTGGTGCGCCACGGGATCGGCGTGCATCACGCCGGCATGCTCCCGCGCTACCGGCGGCTGGTCGAGCTGCTCGCCCAGGCGGGGCTGCTCAAGATCATCTGCGGTACCGACACGCTCGGCGTGGGCATCAACGTGCCGATCCGCACCGTCGTCCTGACGGCGTTGAGCAAGTACGACGGGGTCCGCACCCGGCACCTGCAGGCACGGGAGTTCCACCAGATCGCCGGGCGGGCGGGTCGGGCCGGCTTCGACACGGTCGGGGGTGTCGTCGTCCAGGCCCCGGACCACGACGTCGAGAACGCCAAGCTGCTCGCGAAGGCGGGGGACGACCCGAAGAAGCGGCGCAAGGTGGTGCGCAAGAAGGCGCCGGACGGGTTCGTGTCGTGGGGCGAGCCGAGCTTCCGCCGCCTGGTCGAGTCCGCTCCCGAGCCGCTCGTCTCGAGGTTCACGGTCAGCCACTCCATGCTGCTCAACGTCGCGCAGCGGCCGGGCGACGCGGTGGCCAGCATGCGGCGGCTGCTGCTCGACAACCACGAGGACCGCGCCGCACAGGTCCGCCACCTCAAGCAGGCGATCGCGATCTACCGGGCCTTGCTGGCGGCGGGGGTCGTCGAGCGGCTGGATGCCCCCGACGAGCGAGGCCGCACGGTGCGGCTGACCGCCGACCTCCAGCTCGACTTCGCGCTCAACCAGCCGCTGTCACCCTTCGCGCTGGCGGTGTTCGAGCTGCTCGACCGCGAGTCGCCGACGTTCGCCCTGGATATGCTCTCGGTCGTCGAGGCGACGCTCGAGGACCCACGCCAGGTGATCTCGGCGCAGCGCAGCAAGGCCAAGGGGGAGGCCGTCGCGCAGATGAAGGCGGACGGGATCGAGTACGAGGAGCGGATGGAGCTGCTCGAGGAGGTCACCCACCCGAAGCCGCTGGTCGAGCTGCTCGAGGCCGCCTACGAGACCTACCGCGGAGGTCATCCCTGGGTGGCCGACCACGAGCTGCGGCCCAAGTCGATCGCTCGTGACCTGTACGAGCGGGCGATGACGTTCGTCGACTACGTGGGGTTCTACGGACTGGCGCGGTCGGAGGGTGTCCTCCTGCGCTACCTCGCGGACGCGTACAAGGCACTGAAGCAGACCGTGCCGGAGGTCGCGCGCACGGACGAGCTGACCGACCTCACCGAATGGCTGGGTGAGCTCGTGCGGCAGGTGGACTCCAGCCTGCTGGAGGAGTGGGAGCAGCTGCGCTCGCCCTCGGACGACGTCCTGCCGGTGGCACGTCCGCTGGACGAGCGTCCGCCTCCGGTCACCAGCAACACCAGGGCGTTCCGCGTGCTGGTGCGCAACGCGATGTTCCGGCGGGTCGAGCTCGCGGCCCTGCGCCGCTGGGACCTGCTCGGCGAGATGGACGGCGACGGCGGGTGGGACGCCGACGCGTGGGCGGAGGCTCTGGAGCCGTACTACTCCGAGCACGCCGACATCGGCACGGACGCCGACGCCCGCGGACCGCACCTGCTGATGGTGACCGCCGAGCCGTCCCGGTGGCTGGTGCGGCAGATTCTCGACGACCCGGCCCGCGACCACGACTGGGGCATCTCGGCGGAGGTCGACCTGCCGGCGTCCGACGAGGCCGGCGTTGCCGTCGTCCGCGTCACCGCCGTCGACCAGCTCTGAGTCAGGGGGACTGCAGATGGGCGCGCACCCAGCCGACTCTCGGGTTCACCCAGACCGAGGGGCCATGGAACACCGTCGGGACCGTCTCGTTGCCGTCGTTGACCTCTCGGACGCGGGAAGAGGCGGCATCGTCCTGGGAGACGTCGACCCAGACCGCCCGGTTGCCGAGACGGTTGAGCGCGATGCGAAGGCGGAGGCAGTAGCTGCAGCCAGGGCGCCAGTAGATGAGGGGCACATCGCGGGCGGCGGCCAGTTCACGGGCCGCAGCATCCGACGGTGACCGCGGGAAGAGCCGGGGCGACAGCACGACAGCCGGCGCTGCCAGCACGACGGTCACGAGCACGCTGCTCATGTCGACCCTCCCGACCACGAGGAGGATGGCCGCGACCAGCAGCAGCCAGGCTGAGGGGAGCCAGCGTCGAGCAGTCACCACGAATCTGCGCTTCTCCAGCGCCGTGCCAGCAGCCATGGCCGCACGGTAGCGGGGTGCGCTAGGCGCAGAACTCGTTGCCCTCGGGGTCGAGCATCACGGCCCAGGCGACGCCGAGCCCCTCGTGGTCCTCGATGTGCGTCGCACCGAGCGCCTGCAGTCGCGCGACCGTTTCGCCGATCCGCTCGCGCTGCTGGTCGAGGGGCACCGTCGGACCCCCACCGCTGCCGAGGTCGAGGTGCACCCGGTTCTTGGCGGCCTTGGGCTCCGGGACGCGCTGGATGAAGATGCGCGGCCCATCGCCGTCGGGGTCGACGAGCGCCGTGGCCGAGCCCCACTGGTCCTCCGGGACACCCTGCGCCGCCAGAAAGGCCGGCCAGCTGTCGAAGCCCGGAGGGGGCGGCTGCACGACGTATCCCAGCGCGGCGCCCCAGAACTCACCCAGGCGCGCAGGGTCGTTGGCATCGAAGGTCACCTGGAAGGAAGGCATCCGAGCACGGTACTGCTGAACCCCGCCCCCTCATTCGCGGAGGGTGGGTGGGGGTGCTCGGTAGCGGTGTCCCGTGGGCGTGGTCCAGGTGACGGAGCGGTCGGGGTGGATCTCGATCGACCAGCCGGTGAGGTGTTTGACCCGGTGGTGGAATCGATGATCAGGCGCCGCCAGGTCGCTGCGGCGGCCAGCCGGCGGGCGGCCGGGGCGGTGATCAGGCCGTGGCCGACCAGCTCGCCCGGGTCCTCGTCCTCGCCCGCCAGGGTGGACGCGGCCACGACCAGGTCTGTCATCCACCGACTCGCGTCCGGGTCGTGCGCGCAGTCGCGGACCCGCTCGGGGTGCAGGATCAGGTCGACCAGGACGTCGGCGCGCTTGTCGTCCAGGCACTTCTCGTTGCCGTCGTCGTCGACCGCGTCCAGCGCCTTGGCGCGAGCGGTCAGGGTCTCCCAGACGTCTTTGAGCTCGGCGGCGGTCAGCACCGCCCTCAGCTCGCCCATGTCGTCGACCACGCCGGTCTTGGACACGCCCCGCTCGCCGCGGGCCGCGGTGGCGCGTTCGGCCGCGGCGGCGGGGTCGAATCTGATCGCCAGGCGGCGGGTGAACATCCGCACCGACCGGGCGGTGGCGCCCTCGGCGGCCTGCGCCAGGGCGGCGGCCTCGATCACGGCCCGGTAGGCGGCGCCGGCCAGCCCGGCCTCCTCGGAGATGGCGCGGGCGGTGGCCAGGTCGATCCGGCCGGACTTCAGCGCCGCCGCGGTCGCCGGCCACTGGATCAGCAGCTGGGAGTCGGCCACCACGTGCTCGGCCGCCCGCGTCGAGCACCGCAACGCCAGGCCCACCTGCGCGCAGACGTCCCGCAACGGGTCCTTGGCGAACGGCCGGTCCTCCTCGACCGGCTCGGCCTCCCGCCGGGCCAGCAGCTCGGCGACCTCCCGCGCCTGCATCACCTGGCAGTAGCCGATCACCCGGCCCCACCAGTCGACGTGGTCGACCAGCTCGGCCTCGCTGCGGTCACCGACCGGGCCGGCGGCGGCCAGCCGCTCCACCAGGCCAGCACCCGAGACACCCGACTCCACCGCCCCCCGGATCGCCTCGGCGGAGTGCGGTGCCGGCTCGATCAGCCTCGGCGGCGTCGTCGACATCCCCATCGCCGCCAGGTCCTCCAGGGACAGCTCGTCGTCCCACACCCCGTCGTCCACGCGCGGCAGCCCGGCGTGGTCGACGGCCACGGCGGGGTCGTCGACGAAGCTGCTCCTGGACATGCACCCCATTAGAACATACGTCCTGCATCTCTGCTTGAGTGCAGTGAGGCTCAGCCGCCGGTCAGTTCCTTGAGGGGATGGGGGTCGGTGTCCACGGCCTGCTGGAGCAGCCGGTAGAAGAGCAGGCCCCGTGCCTTGGACGTTCGTCGGTTGAACCGGAAGGTGAACTCGTCGAGGTAGTACGGCAGGTGTTGGCGACTGATCCTGTGGTGAAGGGTGCCGGCGGTCCAGCGCTTGAGCAGTGACGAGACCAGGTGTGGGCCGGGCATGACGGCGTCGAGGTCTTCC
>DASROP010000200.1:0-3608 GCA_035646835.1 Actinomycetales bacterium
CGGCCTGCGCCCCCACCAGCGCCAACAACTCATCCACCGTCGGCTCAGCACCCAACGGCGGCAACGAAAACGACGGCTCCGGCACAAGCACCTGCCAGCGGGGGAAGACGCGGTCAGGGACACCGCCACTGTCCTCCACCACCGACCAAGATCAAGCAGCCGCGCCGAAGACCTGAGTAGTTACGGTCGATCAAGGAACTCCCGGTCGATCAAGGAACTCCCGGTCGAGCGGCGCGGCCTCGCCGTCGTCCGGCTCACGGGGTGATCGAGCGCTCTGTCCGTCTCACACGCGGGTTCACACGCCCTGGGCAGATCGTGGTCACGCCAGTACGACACGGAGGCAGGACCGAGGAGGACGAGATGTCACTGTTCATGGATGTGCACGAGCACGTCGACGGCCTGACCGCGCAGGCGGTCGCCGAGGCGCACGCCAAGGACCTCGAGGTGCAGGGCGACCACGGGGTCAGCTACCTGCGCTACTGGTTCAACGAGGACGACGGCACTGTGTTCTGCCTCGTGGATGCCCCCGACGCCGACGCAGCGACGCAGGTGCACCGGACCGCCCACGGGCTGCTCGCAGATCGGATCGTGCCGGTGCAGGAAGGCAGCTGATGACCAGCGCGGTCGACCTGGCAGGGGCGGCAGAAGGCGCGTGGCTGGAGGCCTTCGCCCGAGGGCCCCGTGAGCTGACCGCGGACACCCTGGTCCAGGTCGGTGACGAGGCGCCGGATGCCACGCTGCTGGACGACGAGGGCCGCCAGCAGCGGCTCTCGGCGTTCTGGGAGGACCGGCCGACGCTGGTGGTCTTCTGGCGACATTTCGGCTGCAGCTGCGGGTTCGAGCGTGCCCGGCGGCTGACCGTCGAGTACCAGGGCCTGGTCGACGCCGGTGTCGGCGTGGTCATCGTCGGGATGGGAGATCCCTCCCGAGCCGCGGAGTACCGACGAGCGCAGCGACTGCCGTGTCGGATCCTGTGCGATCCCACCGAGAACCTCTACCGGCGGTACGGGTTGGTCGAGTGGCTGCCCGCACAGGTCCTGTACGACGCGCCCACGGAGTTCCTCAGCCACCATCGCGACACGGGTGAGGCCTTCCTCGTCGACCGTCGGGAGCAAGGTCGACCACCGACCGACAACCCCTGGCGGCAGACGGGTGAGTTCCTCGTCGGTCGGGACGGCCGGACTCGGCTGGCGCTTCGCTACCAGTACTGCGAGGACTACCCGGACGTCCGGATCGTGCCAGCCGCGCTCGCACGCTGACGCAGCTGCGTCGCCCGGTCGATGATGTCCCGCATCCCGTACCGGGCGGCGTCGGCTTCGAGCCGCTGCAGCAGCACACCGTCCCGGTCAAGTCCGTGGCGTACCGCGACCTCGCACCGGGCCTGGGCGATCCACACCCGGGCCCACACGTAGGTGTCCGGCAACCGGCCGGCACGCCGTGCGGCGTCTTCGAGGTGCGCGAGGGCGGAGTCCACGTCGCCGCGTTCCGAAGCGGCCATGCCGAGACCCCGAGCGGCCAGTCCCTCCCAGCAGGGGTCGCCCAGCTGGCAGCCCAGCACGAAGGCTTGCTCGGCGAGTTCGGCAGAGCCCGCGACGTCGCCGTCGAGCCGGGCGACCTCCGCGCGCAGCGCCATCGGCCACGGCAGCACGCTGGTCATGGCGGCGCGACGGGCCTCGTCCAGCGACCGGTCGAGATCCGCACGCGCGCGGGGCAGGTCGCCGAGCAAGAGATGGGTGCGCCCCAGGAAGGACCGGGCGTAGGCCATCATCCGCAGGTCGCCGACAGACTCTGCCCAGCCCAGGGCCGAGTCGAGTCGCGTCGCGGCCGCCGCGTGGTCGCCGCAGTCACCGTGGCACGCGCCCGCGAACACGTCCGCCCACGCCCGCTCCGCGGGGTCATCCGTCTCCCGGGACGCCCGGTCGAGCCAGTGGAACGCGCGTGGGTAATGGGCGCGGAGGAAGCCCAGGTAGCCGAGCTCGCGGTAGACGCGCGCCAGCTGCGCATGGTCACCCTCCTGCTCCGCGAGCGCACCCGCCTCGTGGAGGGCGGCCGCGCCTTCCTCGTCGCTGCCCCGGGCGGCATGCACCAACGCGCTGCCCAGAGCGACCAGGCCCTCGATCAGCAGCGACCGCGCATCAGGCCGGCGAGCAGCGTCGACCGCCTGCTGAACCCCGGCCAACCCTTCGGTCAGGACACCGGCCGCGATCGCCGCCTGACCGGCTTCGAGGTGGGCGCGGATCGCCGGCACCGACAACGCATCCGTTACGCGGGGGGCCTGCCGGGCGGCCCGCTCCAGCTGGTCGCTGGCGGGTACCCCGAGCTCGGCGGCGAGGAGTGCGCTCGCCAGACGGACGTGGTCATCCGCCTCAGCCTGGAGCCCCGCAGACGCGAGACAGCGAACCAAGAGCGCGTGGCCGTTCTCCTCGAGCGGAGACAGCTCGGTGACCCGCCGGGCGTGAGCCACTGCCGAGTCGTGGCTCCCCCTGGCCAGGCACGCCAGAGCGGCCTCGTGCAGCACGGCTACCGTCACTCCCGCGAGCCGTCGTCGCTCCGAGTCGAGCCACAGCTCGAACCGCGGCGCTGCCACGAACCGCGCGCCGTCGAGCAGCTCCTGTCCAAGGCTCGGCAGCGCGACTGCGTCGGACCAGTGCGCCTGCTGGAGCCGATGGACGTCGACGGACACCTGGTCCAGATCCAGGTGGATCGGGTCGCCGCCCCCGACCACGCCGGCCCCGGCGGCTCGGCGCAGGTCGGAAAGCGCCCACCGCAGTGCCGCCAACGGATCGTCGGCCTCGGCGAACAGCAGCTCGGCAGCCTGCCGACGTCCGCAGTGGGACCCGAGAAGCAGCCAGGCCAGCAAGCCCCATGACTTCCGTGCGGGTGGCTGACCGGCGGGGCCGCCGATGATGCGCGGCTTGCCCAGCAGCTCGATCGACAACCGCGGCACCAGCGCCACCACCCCCGTCCGTTGTCCGACGGACGCACCCTACGACGTCGCCGCCGCGATCAGCTCCCGCTAGGGGCGGAGTGCCTCGGCGCACTGCTCGGCGGTGCGGACGGCGACCCGGCGCAGCGCCGTGACGACGGGGCCGGCGGCGAGCACGGCACGGCTGGACGACGGCAGCACGTTGCCGATCGCGTCGCCGAACGCGCGGGCCAGGTCGGCGGTGCCGCCGCCCTGGGCGCCGAAGCCGGGAGCCAGCAGCGGGGCATTCGCCCCACCCAGGTCGAGACCGAGGTCCTGCGGTGCCGACCCGACGGTGGCTCCGACGACGAGTCCGACCGAGCCCAGGGGCTCGGCGTCGCGGTTCAACGCAGACACGGTCGTGACGACCTGCGAGGCCACCGAGCCGCCACCCGGGTGGGTCGCGTGCTGGACGTCGGGCCCGCCCGGGTTGGACGTCAGGGCCAGCACGAAGACCCCGCGACCGGTCAGGTGCGCCAGGTCCAGCGCCGGGCGCAGCGACTCCGGGCCCAGGTACGGCGAGAGCGTGACGGCGTCGCCGGCCAGTGGAGACCCGTTGCCGCAGAAGGCGTCCGCGTACGCCTTCATCGTCGAGCCGATGTCGCCGCGCTTCGCGTCGACGATGCACTGTGTCCCGCTGCCG
>DASROP010000201.1:0-11051 GCA_035646835.1 Actinomycetales bacterium
ACGCCGACCCCGACCCCGACGACCGCACCGACGCCCATGACCCTCGTCACGACGGAGACCGCAGCCCCGGAACCGACCGTGGAGCTCAGCCCGAGCTCGCTCCCTACGGGAGGGTGAGGATCTCCGGCCCGGCCTCGGTCACCAGCACGGTGTGCTCGAACTGGGCCGACCGGCGGCGGTCCCTGGTCACGACGGTCCAGCCGTCGTCCCACATGTCCCACTCGGCGGTGCCGAGGCAGAGCATCGGTTCGACCGTGAAGGTCATCCCGACCTCCATCACGTCGTCGTGGTACGGCGCCGAGTCGAAGTGGGGGACGATCAACCCGGAGTGGAAGCTCGCCCCGATGCCGTGGCCGGTGAACTCGCGGACGACGCCGTACCCGAACCGCTTCGCGTAGGCCTCGATCACGCGGCCGATCACGTTGACCGCCCGGCCCGGGGCCACCGCCTTGATGCCTCGCTCGGTGGCGAGCTTCGTGCGCTCGACCAGCAGCCGCGTCGGCTCGTCGACCTCGCCGGCACAGAACGTGGCGTTGGTGTCGCCGTGCACCCCGTCGATGTAGCCGGTGATGTCGATGTTGCAGATGTCGCCCTCGGCAAGCAGCGTCGAGTCGGGGATGCCGTGGCAGATCACCTCGTTGACGCTGGTGCACAACGACTTCGGGAAGTGCTTGTAGCCCAGGGTTGACGGGTACGCGCCGTGGTCGAGCAGGAACTCGTGACCGACCCGGTCGAGCTCGTCGGTGCGCACGCCCGGGACGACGTGGCGCCCCACCTCGGCGAGGGCCTGCGCCGCGATACGGCAGGCCACCCGCATGCGCTCGATCGTGTCGGCGTCCTTGACCTCCGGGCCGTCGAACTGCGTCGGGGCGGGTCGGTCGACATACTCCGGCCGGGCGATGGACGACGGCACCTCGCGTCGCGGCGATACGGTGCCGGGAGTCAGGGTGCCGATCGTGGACAGCGCGTGCATGTGCCCCAGTCTAGGTGCGACGAGCGGGAGGTCGAGATGGCGGAGTACTGGTTCAACACCGAGAGCCGGCGGGTCGAGGAGGGCCACCAGAGCGACTGGACGAACCTGCTCGGCCCCTATCCCACGCGGGAGGAGGCCCAGCGGGCGCTGGAGACGGCGCAGGCCAACACCGAGCGCTGGGACGAGGCCGACCGCCGCTGGGAGGAGCTCGACGACTAGCGGCCGAGCACCGCCATCGCGGCGGCCCGGCCTGGGATGCCGCTGACGCCGCCGCCGCGGCGGGCGCCGGCCCCGGCCAGCATCACCCTCGGGTGCGCGGTCTCGACACCCCAGCGGCCGACGTCGTCGTCGCTCTCGGCGAACGGCCACAGCAGGTCACGCTGGAAGATGTTGCCGCCGGGCAGTCCCACAGCGGCCTCGATGTCGACGGGAGACTTGACCTCCAGGCACGGCCGGCCGTCGGCGTCGCGCAGCAGCACGTCCTCGATCGGCTCGGCGAGCACCGAGTTCAGCGAGGCGAGCGTCGCCGCCAGCGCCTTGTCGCGGGTGCCCTCGTTGTCCTCGCGGAACAGGCGCGTCGGCATGTGCACCCCGAACAGGGTCAGCGTCTGCGCCCCCGAGGCCCGCAGATCCGGCCCGAGGATGGAGTCGTCGGTGAGGGAGTGGCAGTAGATCTCGCACGGCGGGACGTCGGGCACGTGCCCCGCCTCGGCCTGCGCGTAAGCGGTCTCGAGCTGGGACGCCGACTCGTTGACGTGGAACGTCCCGCTGAACGCGGCGAACGGGTCGACGTCCTCGGCCAGCCGGGGCAGCCGTGAGAGCAGCATGTTGACCTTCAGCTGGGCGCCCTCCACCTCATCCGGCTGCTCGCCCATCAGGGAGGCCAGGGTGGACGGCGCGCAGCCCGCCAGCACGTGGCCCGCGCCCACGCGGTGATCTCCCGCGTCGCGCCAGGTGACCTCGCCCGCAGGGTCGACGGCGGTGACCTCGGCGTCGGTGAGGATGGTGGCGCCGGCCGCGAGCGCCGCGTCGCGCAAGGCCCCTGACACCGCGCCCATGCCGCCGACCGGCACGTCCCAGTCCCCGGTGCCGCCGCCCATCACGTGGTAGAGGAAGCAGCGGTTCTGCTGCAACGACTCCGCGGCGGTGCTGGCGAACGTGCCGATCAGCGCGTCGGTCATCACGACGCCTCGCACGTCGTCGTCCGAGAACGTCTGGTGCACCACCTCGGCCAGCGGCCGCTCGAACAGGGCACGCCAGGCGTCGTCGTCGGCGACCGCGCTCTTCATCTCGTCCCGCGACAGGAGAGGCTCGGTCACCGTGGGGAAGACCCGCTGGGCCACGCGCTCCGTCATCGCGTAGAACCGTTGCCACGCCTCGTGATCGGTGTCGGAACCCGTGACGCGTCGGAACGAGTCGGCGGTCGCCGCGTCGTCTCCCGTGTCGACCAGCAGGCCGGACGGAGACCCGCCGCGCACCAGCGGCGTGTAGGAGGAGAAGCGCCGGCGCCGCAGGGTCAGGTCGAGGCCGAGCTCGTCGATGACCTGCCGGGGCATCAGGGAGACCAGGTAGGAGTACCGGGACAGCCGGGCATCGACGCCGGCGAACGCCTGCGCGGAGACGGCGGCGCCCCCGACCTGCGCGAGCCTCTCCAGCACAAGCACGCTGCGACCCGCGCTCGCGAGGTAGGCGGCGGCGGTCAGTCCGTTGTGGCCGCCCCCGACGATGACGGCGTCGTACCTGCTGGCTGGGGTCACCCGCCGAACCTATCGCCGTCGAGTTGTCAGACCGAGGGCGGCGCATGGCGCGCGCTCGACCTGACACGGTGGCGGTCGTGACCGGACCGCTGGAGGGCACCCTCGTCGTCGACCTCACCCGCGCCCTCGCCGGCCCGCACGCCGGGATGATGCTCGGCGACCTACTTCCTGGCGTCCAACCGCAACACGGAGTCGATCGCGCTCGACCTCAAGTCACCCAACGGCGTCGCGGTGCTGACGGCGCTGATCGCGCGGGCCGACGTCCTGATGGAGAACTTCAGGACCGGGAGGGGGATGCCGCCAACGAGCCGGAGGAGTTCTGTCGCCGGATGGGTCGCGCGCTGCAGCACGAGCTGGTCAACCTGCTGCGCGCGGTCCCCGCCGAGCGGGCGGCCGCTCGGTACGAGCGCTACCGCCACCTCGGCCGCTGACGTCGGCGCGCCTCCGTCACGACCACGGCGTGACAGGACGCTCGCGCAGCACCTCGTCGACGCGCACGTCGACGCGCTCGTCGAGGAACGCGATGAGGTCCTTGACGTCCCGCGCGTCGGACAGCGGCGCGGGGTACGTCCACGCCACGTCGGGGTGCACCTGGCCGTCCACCTCGACCGAGAAGTACGAGGCCTCGCCCTTGTACGCGCAGGCCGACCGGGTCGAGCTGGGCGTCAGCAGGTCCATCCGGACGTCGTCGCACGGCAGGTAGAACCGGGGCCCGAGGTGCGTCTCGAAAAGCAGCCGCGGTGACGTCGTGTCGGCGACCGTCACGCCGTCCACCTCGACCCGCACGCGGCTGGACCCGCGACGGATGTCGATGCGCTTGAACGGGTCCCGCACGTGGGCGACGATCGGCTCGTCCTCCTCGAGCCACTCGTCGAACGCGCCGAAGTCGAGGATCACGTTCGGCTCCAGGTCCGGGTCGGCCGGACGGAAGGCCGCGCCGTGGAGCGTGACGCCGTCGCCCGTGAGGGTCAGCGGCTCGCCGTCGCACGTGTGCACAGCGAACGGCGTGCGGGGGTCGAGGACGGGCGGTCCGTCCGCCCCCATCCGCACCGGGTGCTCGTCGGCGTCCGCAGGTGCAGCCGGAACCAGGTCCGCGCTGATGTCGGCGTCGGGGACCGCGTACGACGGCACGACCCGCTTCGGCTCCCAGACGATCACGGCCCTGCGGGAGTCCGCCAGGGTCCGGCCGCCGGCCAGGGCGCGCACCCGCTTCGCGGTCGGTTCGTAGCGCAGGTTCGCCAGTCCCTGCATCAGATCCCGGCTGACCTGCGTGGCCATGCCGTCACTATGCGACTCGCGACGGCGGGCGTCAACGCCCGTACCCTCGAGTCATGGCCCGGTACTTCGACGTGCATCCGCTGGACCCGCAACCGCGCAGCATCGCGCAGGTCGCGGCCATGCTCCACGACGACGCCCTGATCGCCTACCCGACCGACTCGTCCTACGCACTGGGCTGCCGGCTGGACAGCTCCACCGGCTCCGACCGGATCCGCCGGATCCGTTCCCTCGACGACAAGCATCACTTCACGCTGGTGTGCGCCGAGTTCGCGCAGCTCGGCCAGCTCGTCCACCTGAGCAACGCCGCGTTCCGCGCTGTCAAGGCGGCCACGCCCGGTGCGTACACGTTCATCCTCCCGGCGACCAAGGAGGTGCCACGGCGGCTCGCGCACCCGAGGAAGAGGACGGTCGGGGTTCGCATCCCGGACCACCCCGTCGTGCGCGCTCTCTTGCACGAGGTCGGTGATCCGCTGCTGTCCAGCACCCTCATCCTCCCTGGCGCCGAGGAGCCGATGACCGACGGCTGGCAGATCAAGGAGGAGCTCGACCACGTGGTCGACGCCGTCGTCGACGCCGGCGACTGCGGGACGGAGCCCACCACGGTCGTGGACTGGTCCGAGGGGCGCCCCGAGGTCGTGCGGGTCGGCGCCGGAGACGCGGCGCGGTTCCAGTAGGCGGTCAGCGCGCGGGGGGCGGGCCGGAGATCCTGTCCAGCAGCTGGTCGAGCCGGGCGCGCCAACCACCAGGGGTCCCGGCGGCCTCGCCGGCAGCGGCGGAGACCAGGTGCTGGGCCACGTCGAAGTCCAGGCCCACCTCCGCGTCGGTGTCCTCGCCGTCGAGAGCGTCGGGCGGCACCAGCAGACCGGACGGCGACACCACCATCCGTTCGTGCACCAGGCCGCCGAGCTCGGCGTCCCCGCCGTCCAGGGACAGCAGCGTGGCCCCCCGCTTGCGGGCATCGGCTGCCCGCGTCAGGAGCCCCTCGCCCGCGGAGTCGGGTGCGACGACGAACAGCGTCTCCCCGCGTCGGGCGGCCTCCAGGCGCTCCATCGTCACGGCCAGGTGCGGCGGCGCACCCGCAGGCGCCTGCCAGCGCACCAGCGTCGGCGCCAGCTCGGGGATGCCGGAGTAGCGCGCCTCGTCGTCCAGGTGGGCGGTCAGGTGCCAGGGCTCGTGCGTCTCGGTCCCGACGAGCAGCAGTGAGCCCGGCGATGCGGCCGGGCGCCGCAGCACCCGTGCGAGTCCCCGCGCGTCGTCCATGAACGAGGTGGTCCCGAGCACCTCGCGCAGCATCGCCACGCGGCCGACGTCCATGTCAGCGGCTCAGCTTCGGGAGCACGTCACGTCCGAAGACCTCGATCCACTCGGCCTGGTCGCGCCCGACGTTGTGCAGGTAGATGCGGTCGAAGCCAAGGTCGACGAAGCGCTGGATGTAGGTCCGGTGCTCATCGGGGTCGGCGGAGATGACCATCCGCCCCTCGAAGTCCTCCGGCCGCACCAACTTGGCCATCTGCTCGAAGTCGTGGGGGGAGCGGATGTCGGCCTTGGGAAACTTCATCCCGCCGTTCGGCCACTCGGTCATCGCGTTGGCCAGCGCCTCTTCGTCGGTCGCGGCCCACGACATGTGCAGCTGCAGCACCTTCGGCATCGTGTCGGGGTTCTTACCGGCCTTGCGCGCGCCCTCGGCGAACTTGCCGAACAGGCCCTCGATCTTCTCCAGCGGCGCACCCACGGTGATCATCCCGTCCGCGTGCTCGCCGGTGCGCCGGGCGTTGATCGGGCCGGCCGTGGCGACCAGCACCGGCGGCGGTGTCTCCGGCATGGTCCACAGCCGCGACGTCTCCATCTGGAAGTACGTGCCGCGGTGCTTGACGTCCTTGCCCGCCACCGACGCATCGAAGAGCTTCTTGATCAGGTCGATCGCCTCGAACAGCCGCGCCGACCGCTCGCCCGCCTCGGGCCAGTAGCCGCCGACGACGTGCTCGTTCAGCGCCTCGCCCGTGCCGAGCCCGAGCCAGGACCGCCCCGGGTACATCGCCTCGGTGGTCGCCGCCGCCTGGGCCACGATCGCGGGGTGGAACCGGAAGCTCGGGCACGTCACGCCCGGCCCGAGGTCACCCTTCGTGCGCTCTCCGACCGCGGCCAGCACGTTCCAGACGAACGCCGCCTCGCCCTGCTGGGGCACCCACGGCTGGAAGTGGTCGGCGGCCATGCAACCGCTGAACCCGTTCTGCTCGGCCAGGACCGTCAGCTCGACCGCCTCACGCGGGCCGAACTGCTCGAGCATCGCGGCGTAGCCGACGGTCAGGTCGCTCATGGGGACGACGCTAGCGTGATCAGCATGCGGGATGACGTGGGTCTCGACGTGGGCGTGCCGGACGACGTCCGGCGCGTCGTCTCGCTCGTCCCCTCGCTGACGGAGTCGGTCGCGGCCACCGACCGCTCGCTGCTCGTCGGTGCCACGGACTGGTGCACGCACCCGGCGGACCTCGACGTCACCCGGGTGGTCGGCACCAAGAACCCCGACGTCGAGGCGGTGCTCGCCCTGCGGCCCGACCTGGTGCTCGCCAACGCCGAGGAGAACCGGGAGCCCGACCTGGAGGCGTTGCGGGACGGCGGAGCGGTGGTCTGGGTGACCGACGTCCGGACCGTCGACGGCGCCTTCGGGAGCCTGGCGCGGATGCTCGCCGCGTGCGGCCTGGCGGTGCCGGCCTGGCTGGACGACGCGCGGCGCGCGTGGGACGCCGTCGTCCCCGGCCCGACGCGGCGTGCCGTCGTCCCGATCTGGCGCCGTCCGTGGATGGCCGTCGGGTCCGACACCTTTACCGGTGGCGTGCTCGCGCGGCTCGGTGTCCAGAACGTGCTCGCGGACTCACCCGACCGCTACCCGCGGTTCGACCCGGCTGACCTGCCCGCGCACGACCTCGTCGTCCTGCCGACCGAGCCGTACGAGTTCACCGCGGACGACGGGCCGGAGGCCTTCGCGGGCAAGGAGTGTGCGGTGCTCTCGGGTCGCCACGTCACCTGGTACGGGCCGTCGATGGTGGAGGCGCCGGACCTGCTGTTGCGGCAGCTGGCCGCGACGGTCACCCGCTGACGCCGGTGCCTACTCGAGGAAGGAGTTCTCCGGCGCGGGGAAGGTGCCGGTGCGGACCTCGTCGGCGTAGGTGCGCGCGGCATCGAGCAGCGTGCCGCGGAGGTCGGCGTACTTCTTGGAGTAGCGCGTCGAGAACGTGGTCAGCCCGGCCAGGTCGGTCCACACCAGCACCTGCCCGTCGCACGCGCCGCCGGCGCCGATCCCGATGGTGGGGATGTCGAGGGCCTTGGTGACGCGCTCGGCAACGGGCGCGGGGACCAGCTCGAGGACGACGGCGAACGCGCCGGCCTCCTGCAGCGCCAGGGCTTCGTCGACCATCCGGTCGCCACCGTCGTCGCGTCCCTGCACGCGCTTGCCACCGAGGGCGTGCTCGGCCTGCGGCGTGAACCCCAGGTGGCCCATGAACGCGATGCCGGCTCCGGTCAGCGCGCGTACCTGCGGCAGCACCGACGTCCCGCCCTCGAACTTCACGGCGTGGGCGAGTCCCTCCTTCAACAGCCGGACGGAGGAGGCGAGGGCCTGCTCGGGAGAGGCGTGGTAGGTGCCGAACGGCAGGTCGGCGACCACGAGGGGACGCTTGGCACGGCGCGCCACCGCCCGCACCAGGGGGATCATCTCGTCCAGCGTCACCGGGATCGTCGTCTCGTGGGCGAACACGTTGTCCCCGGCGGAGTCGCCCACCAGCAGCACGTCGATGCCGGCCTCGCCGAAGATCTCCGCGGTGAACTGTTCGTAGGCCGTGAGCATCGTGATCGGCTGGGAGGCCTCCTTCATCTGGGCGAGGTGGTGCACGCGCACGCGCTTCGGGTCGATCGCTGGGCGGTCCGTGCTCATCGGAGTCCTCTCCGGAACTGCTGACTGTTCGTGGGCGGAATTGCTCTCACCGATCCTGCATGCAGGGCGTCCCTGCTCTCAAAGAGCGAGTGTGGGGACGCCCAGCACTCACGGGGGTGCGGGTGGGCGCGGGGTTCATGCGCCGGCCTCGCGCCAGCGGCTGGTGATGGGCAGGCGGCGGTCGCGGCCGAACGCGACGGTGCTGATCTTCGGGCCGGGGGCGAACTGCCGCCGCTTCCACTCCGCGCGGTCGACCAGGGTCACCACCTGGTCGACGACGTCCGCGTCGAAGCCGGCCTCCAGCAGCTCCGACCGGCCCTGGGCACCGACGACGTAGGCCTCCAGCACCGCGTCGAGGACGTCGTAGGGCGGCAGGGAGTCCTGGTCGGTCTGGCCGGGGCGCAGTTCCGCGGACGGCGGCTTGCTGATCGAGCCCTCCGGCACCGGAGGCGGCTCGCCCCGGCGCTCGGCGTCGGCGTTACGCCAGCGGGCCAGCTCCCAGACCAGCGTCTTCGGGACGTCCTTGAGCGGGGCGAAGCCGCCGACGGAGTCCCCGTAGATCGTGGAGTACCCGACCGCGAGCTCGCTCTTGTTGCCGGTGGCCAGCACCAGGTGTCCCTCGGAGTTCGAGACCCCCATCAGGACGACACCGCGAACCCGTGCCTGGAGGTTCTCCTCGGCGACGCCCTCGAACGCCATCGGGTCGAAGGAGGCGACCATCGGCGCGATCGGCTCGACGCGGTAGTCGAGGCCGGTCCGGCGAGCGAGCTCCGCGGCGTCGTCCTTGCTGTGCTCGCTGGAGTGCACGCTCGGCATCGAGATGGCGGTGACGTTGGCCGCACCGACCGCGTCCACGGCGACCACGGCGACCACGGCCGAGTCGATGCCGCCCGAGAGGGCGATGAGCACCCGGGAGAACCCGTTCTTGCGCACGTAACCCCGCAGCCCGGTCACCAGCGCCTGGTACACCTCGCCGACCTCGTCGAGCCGTGCGGCGACCGGCGGAGGCAGGGCGTCGTAGGCGGGGACGGCGTCGGTGCTGACGCTCGTGTGCACCACCCCGTCGGGAGCGACCGCCGGGTCGACGGTCGAGGCCCGCAGGTCGAGGTCGACGACGAGCAGGTCCTCGACGAACTGCGGCGCACGGGCGAGCACCGAGCCGTCCGCGGACACCACGATCGAGTCGCCGTCGAAGACGAGCTCGTCCTGCGCCCCGACCAGGTTGAGGTAGGCCAGCGTGCAGCCGGCCTCGGCCGACCGCCGCTGCACCAGGGCGAGACGGGTGTCGTCCTTGTCGCGCTCGTACGGCGAGCCGTTGACGACGAGCAGCAGCTCCGCGCCGGCCTCACGGGTCGTCGCCACCGGGCCGCCGTCCTGCCACAGGTCCTCGCACACGGCCAGGGCCACGTCGACGTCTCGCACCCGGACGACGGCAAGGTCGCGTCCGGGCACGAAGATCCGGAACTCGTCGAACACGCCGTAGTTCGGTAGGTGGTGCTTGGCCCCCTTCGCGACGACGGCGCCGCCGCAGAGCACCGCGACGCAGTTCTGCGGCATGCCCTTCGGGACGTGATCAATCCCAGTCTCGCTGACCCCACCGTCGCCGTCGAGGTCCGCGTCCGCCCCCTCGGCCCGGTCGAGGTAGCCGACGACCACGGGCAGTTCGCCGCACCCGACGTCCACCAGGTCCTTCGCGAGGTGTGCCAGGGCGTCGCGGGAGCCGTCGACGAACGAGGTCCGCAGCGCCAGGTCCTCCACGGGGTAGCCGGTCAGCACCATCTCGGGGAAGGCCACGAGGTGGGCACCCGCGCGCTGCGCTCGCTGGGTCCAGGCCACGACCAGCGCCGCGTTGCCCTCGAGATCGCCCACCGTGGGGTCGACCTGTGCCAGGGCCAGGCGCAGCTGGGGCATGACCCGAGCGTAGTCAGCGCGGCTGGACGACGAGGGTCTGGGCGCTGACACCCAGGTGGCCGTCGGCGTCGTGCAGGGTGGTGGAGCACAGGCCCGAGCCGACCGCGGAGGTCCGCGTGACGGCGTCGAGATGGACCCAGTCACCCACCACCGGCCGCAGCAGGTGCACGTCGAGGTCGATGTTGACGAACGACCACCGGTCCCAGTCGAGCACGGACGAGACCCCGCTGCCGGAGTCGGCCACCAGCACCACACGCTGCAGGCCGCTGGGGACTTCGCCCTCGAGGAGGGGGATGCGCTGGCGGGTCCAGACCGCCGCCGGCCCGGGGTGCAGCGCGTCGCCGCCGGTCAGCCTCCACTCGATGCTGGACGCGTACGGGAAGTCCCAGGGCAGGTGCGTCGCCTCCATATCGTCCGGGGACGGCGGGCACGGTGCATCGTGGCCGATCGCCGTGGTGGGCGTCCCCAGACGGAGCAGCCAGACGCGGGCGCGCATCGCCGTCCGACCGCCGGCGACCAGCTCGGCGTCGACGCCGACGATCGTCCGACCGGGCCGCGTGACCCGGGCCTGCACGTCGACCGGACCGACCGGCACCGGCCCGAGGAAGTCGATCGCCGCCCGCAGCGCCACCAGGCCGTCGTCCTCGGGCCCCGCCACCTGCTCGGCCGCACGCACCAGCAGGGCGGACGGCGGCCCGCCGTGCTGCAGCTCCGGGGACCAGGGCCCGCCGGTCGCCCCGGTCGCCGTGAAGCGCGTGCCGTCATCGGGGGTGAAGTAGGCCCGTGCCGACGAGTCGTTCGTGTCCACCGGCGCACCGTAGCCACCCGCCGCCGTCTACCGTGACCCCATGGACAGGCAGCAGGAGTTCGTGCTCCGTTCCATCGAGGAGCGCGACATCCGGTTCGTCCGGCTGTGGTTCACCGACGTGCTCGGGTTCCTCAAGTCCGTCGCCGTGGCGCCGGCCGAGCTCGAGGGAGCCTTCTCCGAGGGCATCGGCTTCGACGGCTCGGCCATCGAGGGCTTCGCCCGCGTCTACGAGGCCGACATGCTGGCCAAGCCGGACCCGGCGACCTTCCAGATCCTCCCGTGGCGCGGCGAGGGCCCGTCGACGGCCCGGATGTTCTGCGACATCGAGATGCCCGACGGCTCCCCGTCGTACGCCGACCCGCGCTTCGTGCTGAAGCGCACGCTGGGCAAGGC